>NZ_JAWZSQ010000001.1:0-518890 GCF_034096925.1 Patulibacter defluvii | reverse complement strand
CGGCGGGCCCGGCGGACGGCAGCGGTCGCGCGCCGCTCCAGGCTGCGGGCGCGCTGCGACAGCCGCGAGGCGACGCGGCGGGCGGCGGCGGCCGCGCCCGGCACGACGACCGGCTCGGCGCTCTCCAGGGTCAGGCCGACCGGGCAGGCGGGGCGCAGGTCGCCCCACCGCTCCAGCCGCACCGTCAGTTGCTCGGGGCCGGCGACCAGCGCGGCGACGCGGGCCCGGCAGCCGGCGGGCGGCGGCGGGGGCGCGCCCGGGCAGCCGTCGCCGGCGCGGCCCTGGCCACCGAGGCGCGGGACCGGGGCCCGATCGAGGTAGGCCTCCAGCCGCGACGGGCGGGTGGTCATGATCCCGTCGCCGCAGACGCCGACCACCTGGCCGTAGGCCTGGTCGGTCTCGGGGACCTCCCAGTAGTGGACGGCGACGCCGCGCGAGTGGGCGCGGTCGGTCACCCAGCGCTGGGCCAGGTTGAGCTCGATCGGCAGGTCCTGGACCAGCGGCAGCTTGATCCCGATGCTGCCGAGGTCGAAGGCGTAGGGCAGCTGCAGCGCGACCGTCCCCGGCGGCAGCTCCTGGCCCAGCAGCAGGAACTGGATCGCCGCCGCGACGCCGGCCGCGACCGGGATCGACGGCGCCTGGGCGTGGAAGCGGTCGATCGAGTCCTGGTCGAAGCTGACCACGACGATGTCGCGCCGCGGGCTGTTCCGCAGCAGCCGCGCCAGCGCGTCGGCGACCCGGAACTTCTCCGCCTGGTCGGCGCCCTTGATCTCGACGTTCAGGGGCACGTGCGGGTACGCGTCGAGGATCTCCTGGAGGGTCGGGATCCGGAAGTCCTCGCGGTCGTAGCCGGCCGGCGGCCGCCGCTTGCCGGTCCGCACGCCGCGCAGCGGGTAGGCGCTGTCGGGCAGGTCGTGGACGGTGCTGCGGTCGGGCACGAACCAGTAGGCCGAGTCGAGCCGCCGCAGCTGCGCCAGGGTCAGGTCCTGGACCCGGCCGTGGCCGTCGGTGGTGCGGTCGACCGTGTCGTCGTGGCCGACGACGATCGTCCCGTCCTTCGACAGGTGGACGTCGATCTCGAGCATGTCCGAGCCGTGCGCCAGCGCGTAGGCCAGGCCGTACATCGTGTTCGAGGGGACCTCGTCCTCGCCGCCCTGGTGGGCTTGGTTGAGGAACCGGGCGCTCGACCACGAGAACTCGGCCGCCGCGCCCGGCGCCGCCGGCACCACGGCCAGCAGCAGCGTCAGCAGCGCGGCCGCCAGCAGCGCCGCTGGTCGCCTCTCCCCCGTCCGCATCGTCCGCTCCCCCCCCCCGCGGTCGCCGCTCAGGCCCGCTGGACCTGCGCCTCGGCGCTGCGCTGGGCGGCGGCGATCAGGTCGCGCACGTCCTGCTCGCGGCCGTCGCGCAGGAGCACGATCGGGTCGGGATCGCCGCCGACGACGCCCTCGAAGAACGCCTTCCGGTCCTGGTAGGTGGGCAGCGTGCCCTTGGCCCAGCCGCGGACCTCGTTCAGCAGCACCGCCAGCCGCGAGTACTCCTCGCCGAACAGCGTCTGGACCTCGTCCTTCATCCGCTTGGCCAGCGCCGGCGAGGCGCCGGCGGTCGAGATGGCGATCGCCAGCGGCCCGGTGCGGACGATCGCCGGCAGGATGAAGTTGCAGAGCGGGGGGACGTCGACGATGTTCGCCAGCATCGCCCGCCGCTCGGCGTCCTCGAAGATCCCGATGTTGGTGTCGGTGTCGTCGGTGCAGGCGATCACCAGGAACTTGCCCTCGAGGTCGTCCGGGCGGTACTCGCGCCGCTCCCAGACCAGCGTCCCCTCGGCGGCGTACTGCTCGACCTCGGGCCGGACCTCGGGCGATACCACGACGACCTTGCCGTCGCAGGCCAGCAGCCCCTCGACCTTCTCGAGCCCGATCTCACCGCCGCCGACGACCAGCCCGACCCGATCGCGCAGCTTCAGGCAGGCGATGTAGAAGGGCGTGTCGAGCATGTCCTGCACGCAGGTCTGGTCGCAGATCCCGCGCTTGAACTGGCACACGCACTCCTTCCCGGCGTAGGCGGCAGCAGGCATGGATCAAGAGTAGAGCGTCGCGTCGGGACCGGACCGGCGGGCCCGCTCAGCGCTTCCCGACCACCACGGCGACCTTCGTCCCCTTCGGCAGGCGCTTGCCGGCCGCGGTCCCCTGGCGCAGGACGCGGCCGACGCTGGCGCGCTTGCGGGTCCGCGTGCGGGTGACCTTGCCGAGGCCGCAGTCGGCCTTCGCCAACCGGCCGCGCGCGCCGGCCAGCGTCAGCCCCGTCAGCTTCGGCACCGTGCAACGCACGACCGGAGCCGCCGGCGCCGTCGGGGTCGGGGTCGGGGTCGGGGTCGGCGCGGGGGCCGGGTTCTGGACGACGGTCACGGGCGGCGGGCAGACGCGGTTGGTCGTCGCGCCGTCGTCGACGTTGCCGGCGACCTGGTTGTCGCAGTAGTCGTCGACGATCCCCGCCGGGGCGCCGTTGGTGGCCCCGGCCGCGATCCCGACCTGGTTGTCGAAGATCGAGCTGCCGGTCAGCCAGACGTGGCTGGCGGTGTCGGCGTTGAGGCCGACGCCCGGCTGGGTCGGGCTGCCGCCGCGGGAGCCGCTGATGACGGTGTCGCGGACCAGCACGCCGAGCTTCTGGGTCGGGACGCCGATCGCGAAGAGCCCGTTGCCGAGGTTGTTCCGCAGCCGGACGCCGTCGAGCACCAGGCTCGAGTCGCCGCTCTCGGTCGGGGCGTAGCGGATCCCGTTCTGGCTGAAGTTCTCGATCTGGCTGTTCTCGATCGAGACCGAGCGCGCGGCGTCGATCCGGACCCCGTTGACGCCGGGCGTGGTGCCGGTGCCGTTGATGCTGAGGTTGCGCAGGACGACCCGCCGCTGCCCGTCGAGCGGGTTGCCGGGAGGGACGTTGACGACGAAGCCGGTGGTGCCGCTGGCCAGCGTCCCGGCCAGCATGCCGCCGCCGTCGATCGTGATCGACTTGGTGATCGTCAGCGTGCCGAAGCCGCCCGGGTCGAGCGCGTTGATCTCGCCGCCGGTCGCCGTCTTGCTGATCGCCCCCGCCCAGGTCTTGCAGGGCGCCGTGCGGCTGCAGGGGTTGACGTCGTCGCCGACGCCGGAGACCCACGTCCGCGTCGCCTGCGCCGACGCGCCCGCCGGCAGCGCCAGCGCGAGCACCGCCATCGCTCCCAGGTACCGCCGCCCCGTGCCCATCCCCGCCTCCGACCGATCGACCGTGCCCACGGACGTGGGCGCGGTCCAGGCTACGCGAGCTCCCGCGTGCCGGCTAGTTGCTGGACGCTAGTTCGAGCGGGCGACCGCTCACGGCTCGCGCCGACGCCCGCGGCGGGCCGCCGCCAGTCGCTCCAGCAGCACCGTCTCGTGGGCCGCCGGCTCGAGGAAGCGGTGGTCGGCCAGCGCCGCCGGCAGCAGCTCCTGGTCGCTGAAGCCGCCGGGGTTGGTGTGCGGGTAGTCGTAGTCCTGCGGCCGCGCGCCCTCGCTGATCTTGCCCCGCAGGTAGGGCGGCGGGGCCTGGACGCCGTGCTCGGCGACGTGCTCGAGGGCGGCGTCGATCGCGCGGTAGGCGGCGCTGCTCTTGCCGGCCAGGGCCAGCCGGACGGTCACGTGCGAGAGGGCGATCCGGCACTCCGGCATCCCGACCCGGTCGACGACCTCGGCCGCCGCGACCGCCATCGGCAGCGCGTAGGGGTCGGCCAGGCCGATGTCCTCGCTGGCCGAGACGATCAGCCGGCGGGCGATCGTGCGCGGGTCCTCGCCGGCCGCCAGCATCCCGGCCAGGTAGTAGACGGCGGCGTCGGGATCGCTGCCGCGGATCGACTTGATGTAGGCCGAGAGCAGGTCGTGCGGCTGGTCCGGCCCGGCCGCGATCACCGCCCGGTCGAGCGCGGCCGAGGCGTGCGAGGCGCCGATCACGACCTCGCGCCGGGGAGCGTCGGCGGTCGGTTCGTCCTCCTCGCCGAGCAGCTGGGCGACCTGGGCCCGGGCCAGGTTCGCCGCCGCCTCGAGCGCGCCGAGCGCCGTCCGCGCGTCGCCGGCGCTGCGCGCGGCCAGCAGCTCCAGCACCCCGTCGTCGGCGCTGACGCCGTCCCCCAGCAGCCCGCGGTCGAGCGCCCGCCGCAGCAGCGTCAGCACGTCCCGCTCGTCGAGCGAGCGCAGCCGGTAGATCCGCAGCCGCGACCGCAGCGCCGGGCTGACCGCCGCCCACGGCGGCTCGGTGGTGGCCGCGATCAGCGTCACCAGCCCCTCCTCCACGCCCGGCAGCAGCGCGTCCTGCTGGGTGCGGTTGAAGCGGTGGATCTCGTCGATGAAGAGGACCGTCGCCTGGCCGCCCGCCGCCCGCCGGTCGCGGGCCCGCTGGAGCGCCGCGCGGACCTCGGCCTTGCCCGCGTCGACCGCCTGCAGCGCCTCGACCGCGGCCCCGGCCGCGTCGGCCACGATCCGCGCCAGCGTCGTCTTGCCCGAGCCGGGCGGCCCGTGCAGCAGCATCGCGTGCGGGGTCCCGGAGTCGATCGCCGCCCGCAGCGGCCGGCCCTCGCCGAGCAGGCCCGCCTGGCCGACGACGTCCTCGACCGTCCGCGGTCGCAGCCGGGCGGCGAGCGGGGCGTCGGCGGGCGGCGCGCCGCCGTCGATCGGGGCGCCGTCGTCCGGGTCGGGAGCGAACAGCCGGTCCACCGATCGAGGATGGCACGGGACCCGGTCGCGTCAGGCGCGGCCCTCCGCGCCGCGCTCGGAGGGCAGCGCCCAGACCGCCACCGCCGGCAGCACCAGCAGCAGCGCCAGCGACAGCACCTCGCCGATCGCGTCGGCGACCCCGAAGCCGTCGAGGTGGCGGACGTGGAAGACGAAGTGCAGCAGCTGCGAGACCGCGAAGGCCGCGCAGAGCGGTCGCACCAGCGCCGGGTGCGGCCGCCGGGCCGCCCACGCGAAGAGCAGCGCGAAGGCCAGGAAGAGCCCGCCGGTGTCGGTCACCAGGTGCTCGTTGAAGGGCCCCAGCTTGTCGACCCACGAGGTCACGAAGGGGAAGCCGTCGTAGAAGCCGCGGGGCGCGAACGAGGCCGGGATCCCGACCGCGGCGCTGCTGATTGCCAGCATCACCAGCGCCGTCCGGGCCAGCCGCAGGTCGCGGACGGCGCTCATCGTGCCGCCTCCAGCCAGGCGGCGAACGTTCGCCCGTCGACCGGCCCGTCCGGCGCGCACAGCAGCCCGTCGCGGACCGCCCGGCCGCCGGCGCCCCAGGTCGGGACCGGGACGGTGATCCGCCGCCGGCCGCGGATCGCCGCCCACTCCTCGGCCAGCTCGGCGAGCGGCTGGACCAGCGGCCCGCCGACGTCGGGGCGGCGCCCGGACGGTCCGGCGTCGATCGCCGCCACCACCGCGACCGCCGCGTCGCGCGGGTCGATCGGCTGCAGCGGGAACCGCGCGCGCGGCGAGAGGCCGAAGCGGGCCGACGAGGCCATGACGGTGTCGAGCAGCGGGTGGACCTGGGTCAGGCGCTGGATCGAGACCGGCACCGGTCCCGCCAGCTGCTGCTGCTCCTGGGCCGCGTTGGCCCGGTGGTAGGCGAGCGGCGAACGGTCGCAGCCGACGATCGAGATCCCGACCAGGTGGCCGACCCCGGCGTCGGCGGCGGCCTCCAGCACCCGCGCCGTGGCGGGGCCGCGGTGGCGCTGGCGGATGCTGCGGTCGTCGCTGGCGTCGACCACCGCGTCCACTCCGTCGAGCGCCTCGCGCAGGCCGGCGCCGTCGGTCAGGTCGACCCGTTGGTGGCGGCTGCCGGCGACCGGCGCCGCCGGCGCGGTGCGGCTGAGCACCCGCACCTCGTCGCCGCGCGCGGCCAGCGCCTCCACCACCGGTCCCCCGATCGTGCCGGTCCCGCCGATCACCGCCAGCTGCATCGATGCTCCTTCGTCACGGTGCGGTCGACCGTAGAGGCCGGCGCCGGGGGCGGACAGGACCGGATCGCCGCCGCCGCGCCGGACCAACCGGCGGCCGGCCGGCGGCCACGGAACGATCATCTAGCCTGCCGGGATGGCCCCCGTCCCCTCGGCGACCGCGCTGCTCCAGCAGCTGATCCGGCTCAACACGGTCAACCCGCCCGGCAACGAGCGGCCCGCGATCGAGCTGCTGGCCGGGCGGCTGGAGGCGGCCGGCTTCGCGGTCACCACCGTCGGCAACGCGCCCGAGCGGCCGAACCTGGTCGCCGAGCTGCCCGCCGCCGACCCGCGGGCCGCCGCGGCCGGACCGGTCCTGGGCCTCCTGAGCCACGTCGACACGGTCCTCGCCAGCCCCGACGAGTGGCAGCGCGACCCGTGGGGCGGCGAGCTGGTCGACGGGGTGATCTGGGGCCGCGGCGCGATCGACATGAAGTCGCAGACCGCCGCCGAGGTGACCGCGGCGATCGGCCTGGCCGAGAGCGGCTGGCGGCCGGCGCGCGGGTCGCTGAAGGTGATCGTGGTCGTCGACGAGGAGGTCGGCGGCTACGAGGGCGCGGTCTGGCTGACCCGCGAGCACCCCGACCTGGCCCGCTGCGACCTGCTGCTGAACGAGGGCGGCGGCGCGCCGATGCGGTTCCGCGACCGGCTCCACTACGGGGTCTGCGTCGGCGAGAAGGGGCCGGTGCGGTTCCTGCTGCGGGCCCGCGGGCGGGCGGCGCACGCCTCGACCCCGGGGCTCGGCGACAACGCGCTGCTGAAGCTGGTGCCGCTGCTCCAGCGGCTGGCCGCGGCCGAGTTCCCCTACGACCTCGAGCCGGCGATCGCGACGATGCTCGACGGGCTGGGGCTGGACGGCGCCGATCCAGCCGGCTCGTACGCGGCGCTGCGGGCCGAGGACCCGGCGCTGGCCGCGGCGATCGAGCCGATGAGCCGGATCATGCTCTCGCCGACGATGATCGGGGCCAGCGACAAGCTCAATGTGATCCCGTCGCGGGCCGAGCTGCGGGTCGACTGCCGGGTCCCGCCGGGGCTGACCGAGGACGAGGCGCGGGCGCGGATCCTCGATCAGATCGGCCCGCTGCCCGACGACGTCGAGATCGAGTGGACGGAGACGATCCTCGGCAACGCGTCGCCGGCCGAGGGGCCGCTGATGGACGCGCTGCGGGAGTGGCTGGGCGAGCAGGTGCCGGAGGCGACGATCGTCCCGACCTTCCTGCCCGGCTTCACCGACTCGCGGACCTGGCGGACGGCCTTCCCCGACTGCGTGGCCTACGGCTTCTTCCCCCACCGCCACCTGGAGCTGCGCGAGCAGGCCGGGCTGATGCACGCCAAGGACGAGCGGATCGACGAGCGCGACCTGGCCTTCGCCACCCGCTGCTACCACGACGTGGTCGTGCGGCTGCTGGGGTGACAGGATGAGCCGGTGAGCGACGCCGGGCACGTCCTGCTGGTGTGGGACTCGCCGAACATCGACATGGTGCTCGGCCAGCTGATCCTGCGCCGCAAGCCGACCGGCAAGGAGCGGCCGCGGATCGACGCGCTCTCGGCCTGGCTGCGAGAGCGGACGCCGGACGGCGCGAGCGTCGAGGCGGCGGTCTTCGCCAACGTCACCGAGCGGACCTTCAACGGCGTCGTCGGCTGGGCCGAGGTCGTCCGCCAGTCCGGCTTCCGGATGTTCCTCAAGCCGAAGCTGTCGGACGACTCCGACGTCGACGAGGACATCCTGGCGCTGCTGCACGAGCGCCGCGAGGGGGGTCGCCTGCGCGAGGCGATCCTGATGTCGCACGACGGGATGGCGTTCGCCGAGGCGGCCAAGGTGCTGCTGGCGCGCGGGATCCGGACCACGGCGCTGGTCTTCCCCGAGCACGCCACCCAGCTGGTCCAGGTCGACGGGATCGAGGTCGTCGACCTGGAGGACGTGCCGGGCCTGTTCGACGCCCCGCTGCCGCGCCTGACCTTCGCCAGCCTGCCCCGCGAGGGTCGCTGGCTGGAGCCGCTCGGCGAGCTGTGAGCGTCAGCGCGGGGCCGCGCCCGCCGCTCTCATAGACTGCGGCCGATGTTCGACCGGATCGACCACATCGGCGTGGCCGTGGCCCCCGAGGACCTCGAGGACCAGATCGCCTTCCACCGCGACGTGCTCGGGCTCGAGCTCGTCCACCGCGAGACGGTCGAGTCGCAGGGCGTCGAGGCGGTCCTCTTCGACGTCGGCGAGAACCACGTCGAGCTGATCTCGCCGCTGGGCCCGGAGACCGGCGTGGCCAAGTTCCTGGCCAAGAACGGTCCGGGCATGCACCACATCGCCTACCAGACCTCGGACATCGTCTCGGCGCTGGCCACGCTGAAGGAGCGCGGCGTCGCCCTGATCGACGAGCAGCCGCGCGTCGGCATCCGCAACAGCCGGGTCGCGTTCCTGCACCCGAAGGCGACCGGCAAGGTGCTGACCGAGCTCACCGAGCCGGCGCACTGACCGCTTCCACCGTCACCCGACCCCAGGAGACCCCGTGTCCGACGACAAGCTCCGCGTCAGCATCGGCCTCGACAGCGCCCCGCCGCTGGCGATCCGCCTGACCGAGGCCCAGCTGCAGACCCTCCGCAACGCCCTCGCCGGCGGCGGCTGGACCGACGTCGAAGCCGAGGACGCCCAGGTCCACCTGAACCTCGACAAGGTGGTCTTCATCCGGGTCGACAAGGACGAGCAGAAGATCGGCTTCGGCCTCTAGCGCGCGGCGCGAGGCGCGCGTATACCGGCGCATCTCGGCGCCCGGGTCGCTCGGCAGTACCGAGTACGGCTCTCGCTCCCGCGCACCGACCTGCTTGGTCTACGCGCACCTCGCATCCACGCGCTGCGCGCGGCCCGCGGCTACCGCAGCGTGCAGCGCGGGCCCGCGTCCGAGAGGCAGCGCAGCAGCTCGCCGCGGGCGTAGCGGCCCGCGTTCGAGCGCTCGCGCTGCGGCAGCCGCACGTCGGTCCGCTCCAGGCAGAGCCGGTAGTCGGCGTCGTCGCGGGCGACGTAGGTGCAGTAGCGGGTGACCTCACCGAGGCCGCGGCTGGCCTGGCCGCGGGTCGGCTCGGGCGGGCCGTCGGTGAGCGAGGTCAGGACGACCACGAACACCACCATCATCGGCAGCGCGCCGAACATCAGCAGCAGGATCAGCTTGTTGCGCGAGCGGTTCTGGGCCCGCGGGTCGTCGAGGTCGACCCGAAGGTGCTCGGCCAGCGGCGGCAGGTTCGCGTCGTCGTCGATCGGCGGCTCGCCGTCCGGTCGCTGCTCGCTCATCGCGCCGCCCCCTGCGCGTCGCGCGGGACCAGCACCTCGACCGGCCCCAGCGGCGTGACCGTCACGTCGCCGAGCGGGTGGAGGTCGCCGTCGACGTTCCACTCCCGGTCGGGATCGAGGTCGACCACAATCTGGTGCCCCTGCAGCACCTGGACCCCGCCGCGGTTGCCGCCGTGGCGCATCCCCCACGCCCGCCGGACCAGCGAGACCCGCGGGCCGGACGGCAGCACGAACGCCTCCAGCTCCGGCGTCTCGGGATCGGAGACCGGCAGCTGGACGCCGCCGCCGAACGAGCCCGAGGCCGCCACCAGCACCTGCCAGACGTCGCCGTCGAACAGCTCCTCGCCGTCGACGATCACCCGCGCCCGCGCCACCCGCCCGCGGACGGTGGCGATCGCCGCGCCGATCCCGTAGGCGACCGGCCCGAGCACCCGCTTCAGCGGCGCCGCCTGCTCGGCCGCGTAGACGCCGAGGCCGATCGAGGCGACGTTGACGAACGGCTGGCCGTCGATCGAACCGCCCCAGACCGTCCGCCGCTCGGCGTCGGGGTCGGCGGCGATCGGCGCCGCGTCCTCGATCCCGGGCGGGATCCCGAGCGCGCGGGCGAAGTCGTTGGCGGTCCCGGCGGGCAGCACCGCCAGCGGCACCCGGTGGCGGGCGCAGGCCTGGAACGCCGTCCCGACCGAGCCGTCGCCGCCGGCCAGCACCACCCGGTCGGCGCCCGAGCGGGCGGCCGCGTCGGCCTCGTCGATCGCGAAGGTCTCGACCTCGTGGCCGGGACCGGCCAGCAGCTCGGCGACCTGCGCGGCCGAGCGCCCGGCGCCGGACCGCGAGTTGACGACCAACGCGAGCTGCACCCGCGACATCTTACGGCGGCTCGCGTGGCGGATCGGCACCACCCCTCGGGGGCGATCCGCCACGCGAGCCGGCGGCCGCGGGCGCCGAGGGCCTACCCTCCAACGCGTGGCGCGCCGACCCCGACCGATGCTGTCCGACCGCGAGCTGCGGCGCGAGGCGATCGACGCCCGCCGCAGCCTCGCCGCCCGCGCCCTCCACGGGCCGCTCGGCCGCGCGTTCGCCCGCGCCGACCTGGCGGGGATGCGCCTGATCCGCTCGACCGCGCGCTCGCCGCGGGCGACCGAGGCGATCGTCCGCTTCTCGCGCGCCGGCGAGCACGGCGCGCTGTGGCTGGCGATCGGCGGGGCCGGGACGGTGCTCGACGCCCGCCGCCGCGAGCGCTGGGCGACCGGGGTCGCCGCCGTCGCCGCCGCCTACGTCGCCAACACGACGATCAAGCAGGTCGCCCGCCGGCCGCGGCCGCAGCTGCGCGACCTGCCGCCGCTGGTCCCGACGCCGACCCAGCTCAGCTTCCCCAGCTCGCACGCGGCCTCGTCGTTCGCGGCCGCGACGGCCTTCTCCGGCCTGCTGCCGCGCGGCCCGCTGTTCGCGACCGCCGGCGCGATGGCGCTCTCGCGGGTCCACCTGGGCGTCCACTACCCGACCGACATCCTCGTCGGCGCGACGCTCGGCTGCGCGACCGGCCGGGTCGTCCGCGGGGTCGCCGGACTGCTCGTCGCGCCCCGCCACGAGCCCGGCGCCAGCAGCGCGCCGATCGCCCCGCCGGCCGGGGACCCCACCACCACGGAAGGACCGACCGGATGAAGATCGGCATCGTCGGCATGCCCAACGCGGGCAAGTCCTCGCTCTTCAACGCCCTCACCAAGTCGGGCGCGGAGGCCGCGAACTACCCGTTCACGACGATCGAGCCGAACGTCGCCGTCGTCCCGGTCGAGGACGACCGCCTGCGCCGGATCGCCGAGCAGATGGGCGCGTCCGAGATCGTCTACGACCACATCGACTTCCACGACATCGCGGGCCTCGTGGCCGGGGCCCACAAGGGCGAGGGGCTGGGGAACAAGTTCCTGGCCAACATCCGCGAGACGGACGCGATCGTGCACGTCGTCCGGGCCCACGACGACGCCAACATCATCCACCCGGACGGCGCGGTCGACCCGCTGCGCGACATCCAGACGATCGAGACCGAGCTGCTGATGGCCGACCTCGAGCAGGCCGAGCGGCGGCGCGAGCGGGTCCAGAAGCAGGCTCGCGGCGGCGACGCCGAGGCGAAGGCCGAGCTGGCCTGGCTCGACGAGCTGATCCCGGCGCTGAACGACGGCAAGCCGGCCCGGACGGTGCCGGCGCCGGAGGACCACCCGCAGGTGGTGAAGATCCTCCAGCCGCTGACGGCCAAGCCGGTGCTGTTCGTGGCCAACGTCGACGAGAACGACGCCACGGGCGCGGTCCCGGCCGTGGTCGCCGAGCACGCGGCCGAGATGGGGGCGGTCGCGGTGGCGATCTCGTCGCGGCTCGAGGCCGAGCTGGCCGAGATGGACGACGAGGAGGCGGCCGCGCTCCGCGAGGAGATGGGCTACGCCGAGTCGGGCCTCCAGCGGATCGCCCGCGGCGCCTTCGAGCTGCTCGACCTGATCACGTTCTTCACCGTCGGCTCGGGCGTCCGCGGCCAGTCGTGGCACCTGCGGCGTGGCCTGACCGTCTGGCACGCGGCGGGCGAGATCCACAGCGACATCCAGCAGGGGTTCGTCCGCGCCGACGTGGTCGGCTGGGAGGAGCTGCTGGCCGCCGGCGGCTACAGCCAGGCCCGCGACAAGGGCACGCTGCGGACCGAGGGTCGCGACTACGTGATGCAGGACGGCGACGTGATCACCGTCAAGCACACCAACTGAGGCGACCCCCTCAGCGCCGCTCGCGGTAGGCCCCGACCGCCAGCGCCAGGTTGAAGGCGCCGGCCAGCCGCAGCAGCACCCGCGAGCGGCGGCGGGGGATCGCGGGCGAGCTGGCCCAGACGACGTCGGTCAGGATCTCGGTCCCGCGCAGCCAGGCGACGGCGGCCCAGTCCTCCGACGAGCCGCGGCGGTCGGCGAGCAGGTGAGCGGCGGCGTAGGTCAGCCAGATCGGCCCGCAGCGCTGGAAGAGCGTCCGCGCGTCGGGCGACGGGGCATCGTGCCCGATCGCCTTCAGGGTCAGGTCGGGCGCGGCCAGCGCCCCGCTGCCGAGCAGCAGGTCGAAGGCGATCATCGAGCGGTTGGTGGTGCGGACGAGCTGGCTGACGGACATCGGAGACTCCTTGGCGCGAGAGTTCGGAACAGTAGCCGAAGAGTTCCGAACTCTCGAATCGGGCGAGACGGCGGCCTGCCGGCGCGCCGGCTCAGCGCGAGCGGGTGGCGGCCGTCGCCACCCCACCCGCCCGGACCCGCCAGCGACCACCGCGGGGGACCGTCGCGTCGAAGCGGCCGGCGCCGTCGAGGGCCAGCGTCCGGACCGTCCGCCAGCGACCGCCGTCGCGACGCTGGAGCCGCGCCGGGGAGGAGGGCGCCGGGGTCAGCCCGCCGACCAGGCGGCAGCCGTCGGGGCGGACCGCCGCCCGCTCGCGGTCGGTCGCGGCCGCCACGTCGCGGAGGCCGCGGCCGAGCAGTTCCAGCGCCCCGCCCGCCGGATCGTCGGCGGCCAGCGGGGCGTCGTCCCCCGACCGCGACGACGCCGCGGCCGCCACCCCGCGGACCGGGCGCGGGCGCAGGCAGCCGGAGATCGACGCGACGGTGAACGTGGCCCAGCGGTCGGGCAGATCGAAGGCCCGCTGCAGCTCGCCGCCGTCGACCGTCCGGGCGCCGTCACGGCCGACCACCCGCGCCGTCCGGATCCGGGGCGAGTCGCCGCGCCGGACGACCGCGATCCGCCGCAGCGACCCGACGCCGAAGCGGGCCGTCCGCCGGTCGGCCTCGGCCGGGGAGAAGCGGCGGGTCCAGCGGTGCATCGGCGAGCCGTCGTCGCCCGGGTCCTCGACGCTCCGCAGCCACGAGCGCGGCGGGCCGCCGAAGACGTTCTCGACCGCCTCGGTGCGGCCGCCGCTGGTGGAGAAGAAGTAGGTCGTCACCGGCCGCCGGTCGACCGTCACGACCTGGCCGGTCGTGGCCCGCACCGCCGCGTCGCCGCTGGCCGTCTCGCCCGCGATCCCCCGGTAGACCTGGGAGCGGACGTCGGGCCACTGGCTGAACGGCCGCCCCCCGACCGGCGTCGTGATCGCGTAGGTGCGGGCCGCGATCGCCTGGGCCTGCAGCGCCGCCGCCGGCCAGTTGGCCGGCGACTCGCCGGTGATCACCCCACGCAGGTAGTCCTCCAGCCCGAGGTCGTCGACCACCAGCAGGCCGTCGCCGTCGGGCAGCACGTCGAGCGCCCCGCGGAAGCTGCCGTCGCGGACCCCGTCGGCGGCGACGCCGGCCACCTGCAGCACGCCGCTCGGCCCGGTCGCGCGGACCCCGCCCGGGGCTCGTCCCAGCGCCCGCGGGCCGTTGGCCGGCAGCACCGCGATCCCGCCGCCGCTGCGTCGTAGCCGGTACGAGCGGTCCGGCCGCACCGCCAGCCCGCCGATCCGGCTGGCACCCGCGATCGTCGTCTCCGACCGGCCCCACTGCAGCGCCACCCGCACCCGCTGGCCGTCCGGCAGCCGTCCGAGCGTCGTCCCCGAGTAGTAGTGGGCGAGGATCGCGCGGGCGTCGGCGCCCCGCTGCGCCATCCCGTGGGCGCCCCACTGGCTCATCCCGACCCCGTGGCCGAAGCCGGCGCCGGTGACCACCAGCCACGACCCCGACGCGCCCGCCGACGCGGGAACGGCCAGCAGCGCCGCGAGCGCCACAGCGGCCAGGCGGCGGCCGACCGAGGTCGACCGGGCGGGGGGATTCCCGGGAGCGCGCACCGGCCCCGACGGTAGCGCGCGACCCCGCCGCCGACGCCGGTGGCGTGCCGGAGGGGCCTCCTCCGCTAGGCTCGCGCGATCGTTCGTCGCGGGTCGCGGCGCGCGCTCTCGCTGCTCCATGCCCTCGTTCGCTCGCTCCGCTCACCCTGCCGCCCTCCGCCTGGTGGCGCTGACCGCCGCCGTCGGCGCCACGGCCGCCATCGCCCTGCCGGGGGCGATCCGGGCCGCCGATCCACCGGCCGGCGACCTGAGCGTGCCGATGACGCTCGGGGGCCCGTTCGGACGGGTGGCGATCGCGAGCGACTGGACCGTCGCCAACGACCCCAACGACCGCGGGCTGGCTCGCGGCTGGGCCAAGGGCGGCTTCAGCGGCAGCACGGTCACCCTGCCCTACGTGCCGAACGCCGACCGGATCACCGGCGCCGCCGGCGTGCTCAGCCACCGCGGCTCGATCGCCTGGTACCGGCGGACGGTCCAGGTCGACCAGACCGGCGCCTACGCGATCGCCTTCGGCTCGGTCAACCACCGCGCCACGGTCTGGGTCGACGGCCGCAAGATCACCAGCCACACCGGCGAGTTCCTGCCCTTCGAGGCGCGCACCCAGCTGACCGCCGGGCGCCAGCACACGATCGTCGTGCGGGCCGACTGGCGCGACCCGGAGAAGATGAAGAACCAGGGCTGGCACCGCGCCTGGTTCAACTTCGGCGGGATCAACCGCGAGGTCACCCTCCGCCGGCTCGGGCCGAGCGAGGTCAAGGCGCCCTACCTGACCACCCGCCTGCAGTCCGGCGGCGGCAGCGCCCGGGTGACGGTCAGCGCCGCGATCACCAACCGCAGCGTCACCCGCGACATCCAGCTCGCCGGCGTCCTCCGCCGCGACGGGCAGGAGGTCGAGCTCGACTTCCCGAAGACGTCGGTCCCCCGCTCCGGCACCCGCCGGGTCTCGGTGACGGTGACGGTCAAGGACCCGGCGCTGTGGGCCCCGGGCTCGCCGAACCTCTACGACCTGACGCTCGGGATCGCCGGCGAGAGCGCCTACCAGACCCGCACCGGCCTGCGCCAGATGACGCAGCGCAACGGCCAGCTGTACCTGAACGGCAAGCCGATCCAGCTGCGCGGCGCCTCGATCCACGAGGACGCCCCCGGCTACGGCACCGGCCTGCGGACCGCGCAGATGGACTCGCTGATCGACGACCTGAAGGCGATCGGCGCCAACGCCACCCGCGCCCAGCACCCGCTGGCCCCGGCGCTGCTGGAGCGGCTGGACGCCGCCGGCATCCTCGTCTGGCAGGGGATCGGCCCGGTCGACTCGCCCGGCTCCTGGACCAACCGCACGCCGCGCCAGGTGCAGAGCGCCAAGGACCGCGTGCAGACGACGCTCGACGAGCAGCAGACCCACCCCTCGACGGTGGTCTGGAACCTGGTCAACGAGATCGCCAAGAACGGCAACCGCAACGGCCAGATCCCCTACATCCGCGAGACGTCGCGCAAGCTCAAGCAGCTCGACCCGAACCGGCTGGTCGCGCTCGACCTGTGGGGCACGCCGAAGCAGCTCTGCCGCCGCAGCACGGTCGGCGCGGTGGTCCTGAACGTCCGCCGCGGCCCGGCGCTCTCCTGCCCGGCCGGCCAGCGGGCGGTCTGGGACACCCGCCTGCCCGACCGGATGGGCCCCGTCTACCAGTACGTCGACGCGGTCGGGATCACCAACTACGAGGGCTGGTACAGCGAGCCCGGCGCGCCGATGAGCTACATCGCCCGCCGGATCAAGGCCTACACCGCGCTGGCCGCCCGGATCTACCGCGGCAAGGCGCTGGTGGTGACCGAGTTCGGCGCCGAGGCCAACGGCGAGAACGCCTCGGCCAAGCCGGGCGGCTACGGCTACCAGTCGAACCTGATCAAGACGACGATCGACGCCTACTCGTCGAACCCGCGGATCCAGGGCACGCTGATCTGGAACCTGCGCGACTTCGGCGTCGCGCCGACCTTCCTCGGCGGCTCGATCCGCAACGTCTACAAGGGCCCGCTGCGGCTGGTCCGGGGCCTGAACCAGAAGGGCCTGTTCACCTACGACGGACGGCCGAAGCCGTCGGTCGCGGTGACGAAGGCGGCGCTGGCCGCCGCCGCCGAGCGCGCCGGCCACTGACCGGCGCGCGGGCGGCGGGGCTCAGTCCCCCAGCAGGTCGCCGAGCGGACTGACCCCGATCAGGGTGAAGTCCATCGTCTCGCCGCTGAGCGCGACGCTGCCCGGGCCGACCTGGAGCACCGCGGTCTGCGAGACGCGGCCGCCGACGTCGCGGATCGAGCCGTCGTTGCCGACCGTGATGTAGAGCCCGTCCTCGACCTGGGCGCTGGGGCCGAACGGGCCGGAGGGCGTCTTCGCCCGCGGGCCGACGACGACCGTGGTCTCGCCCTTGGCGACGTTGTGGGAGACGTTGACGAACGCGGACAGCCACTTGCCGCCCGCCTCCAGCTCGAAGCCGACCGCCTCGCAGCTGGCGGAGACCTCGACGCCCGGCAGCGCCCAGCGGAAGGCGACGCCGTTGAGCCCGGTCGGGCAGCGCGGCGAGTCGGGCTGGTCGAGCTGGCCCTCGTCGACGGCGACCGACGAGACCGGGTCGCGGTAGCAGTTGCGCCCGTACTCGGCCAGGTAGGCGACCGCCTGGTGGAGGCTGGCCATGAAGACGGCCACGCTCTCCCGCGCCCGCGCCATGTAGGCCGCGTGCAGCAGCGGATCGCCGACGTTGGCCGCGATCCCGGAGTGGTAGCGGTACTGCTCGCGGATCCAGGTCCGGTTGGCGTCCTCGTAGGCCAGGTAGGCCTCGCGCCAGGAGCCGAAGTGGCCGCAGGTCGGGCCGGCCTGGCCCGAGCCGTACATGGTCAGCTGGCGGCCGACCGCGCTGCGGGCGTCGGTCATCCGCCGGTAGAGGTCGCGCAGGCCCGGCTGGAGCTCGGGTCGGCTGAACGCGACGTCGAGCGCCCGCAGGTGGTTGCGGCCGGCGGCGGTCAGCCGCGTGCGGACCGGGTTGGCGGCCTGGGCGGCGGCGGTCGAGGCGGCGACCGCGGCGCGGATCCGGGCGACGTCGCCGTCGTTGATCGCCCGCAGGCCCGCCCACAGCGCCTTGCCCTCGGCCTCGTCGCGCGGGACCGGCCAGTCCGGCAGCGTCGGCAGCACGCCGGGCGCGACGTCGAGCCAGAGCGGCGCCTCGGCCTGCACGATCAGCGGGCCGTCCTCGGGCGGGTAGCTGGTGGTCCCGGCCGGCGGCGCGCCGCGGCGGCTGGCGGCGACCGCGGTCTTGGCCGCCGCCGCGCTGCCCTTGCCGCAGAGCTGGGCGTGGGCCAGGTTCGCCCGCGCCTCGCGCAGCAGCGGGCTGCGGGCGGCCGACGCGAGCGCCTTCTCCGCCTCGACCCAGCGGCCGAGCGTCAGCAGCGTGAAGCCGCGGGCGTTGGCCAGCAGCGCGGTCCGCGCGACGCCGAGCGGCGCGTTCTTCGGGGCCTTGCGCTTCTTGGCGGCGTCGAGCAGCGCCAGCGCCGCCGGGCCGCGGCCGAGCCGGGCGAGGACGGTGGCGGCGCCGACCAGCGGCCGCTGGTCGCGCGGGCGCAGCTCGTGGGCGCGCAGCAGCGCGGCCAGCGCCGCGGTCGAACGGCCGGCGACGACCGCGGTCCCGGCCGCGGCCAGCGCGCGGTCGGCGGTGCGGGCCTGCGCGGTGCGGCGGAACTGGCGGTCGGCGGCGGCGCCGCGGCCCTTGCGGACGAGCTTGCGGGCGTCGGCCAGGGCGGTCTTCAGCGACGGCGTCCGGGCCTTCGAGCGCGGGGTCTTGCAGAGCTCGCCGCGGCGCTGGTCGAGGGCGGTCGTGGCCGCCTGGGTCGAGAGCAGCGGCAGGCCGTCGGCCGCTGAGCGGACGGTCGCGGCCGAGGCCGGCGGCGCCAGCGCGGCGACCGCGAGCGTGGCCGCGACGGCGATCCGCGCGCGACGGGGGAAGGGATCTGGGGAGGACACCACCCGACCGTAGGCGGCGAGCGGCTAGGCGCCATCGGGGAGCCGCCCCCAACGTTCCCCGAGGATCGCCCCCGAGAGGCCCGACCGCTCAGCCGAGGGCGGGCATCGCGCGCAGCTCGGTCGCGCTGCCGACCGGGACCGGGTCCTCCGGGTGGAGGCCGGGGACGCCCTCGAGCGCGATCGCCACCGGACCGGGGATCGCCGGCCGGTCGGTCGGGAACCAGCGCCGCCACTCGCGGACGCAGATCAGCAGCCCGGCCTCGTCGCCGACGGCCGCGAAGCCGGTCTGCGGATCGCCGAACCAGGCCGGGATCCCCAGCCCGCCGAGCCGATCGACCAGCGCCGTCGTGTCGGGGGCGACGACCCCGACCTCGCTCAGCCCGCGGACCAGCTGCGGGCCGCTCGGCCGGGCCTCGCCCTCGGGCGCCCACGGCCGGCGGTGGCGGGCGATCAGCTCGACCACGTGGCCGGTCGGCGTGGTCGCGTAGACGCTGTGGGCGGCCCAGGCGGGGAAGTCGACGATCGTCTCGTCGCCGTCGACGGCTAGCAGCGGCGCCGCCGCGCCCAGCCACTGCGAGGCCTCGACCAGCCGGTCGGGCGCGACCTCGAGCGCGACGTGGTGGCAGGGCCCGCCGTGGGCCAGGCTCGGGTGGTCGTCGGCGACCGGCGCGAAGGCCAGCACGCCGTCGCCGACCGCGACCGCGAAGCCGCCGTCCGGCGCGCCGGGGGTGCGGGTCAGGCCCAGCCGGCCGACCCACCAGGCGCGCTCCTCCTCGATCCGCGCGGTCGACAGCGTCACCCAGCGGATCCGTGGCGGGGCGTCGCTGGCCGGGGGCAGCTCGATCGGCATCCGCTCCAGCGTAGTCCGGACGCGCCCCCGGCGCGCCCGAGCGCGTCAGTCCGCGACGACCCCGGCCTCGACGGCCGCCGCCCGGTAGGCGGCGGCCAGCGTGTCGACCGTCTCGTGGGCGTTGAGCCCGCTCGGGTTCGGCACCACCCACAGCGCGGCGTCGCCGAACGGCGAGCCGATCCGGTCCGGCTGGCGGCCGAGGACGGCGGTCCGCTCGCCGAACGCGTCGCGATAGGCGGTGATCCCGGCGATCGCCACGACCCGCGGCCGCTGCTCGGCGACGAACCGCAGCAGCCGCTCGCCGCCCTCGCGCAGCTCGTCGCGGGTCAGCTCGGAGGCCCGCACCGTCGCCCGCCGCACGAGGTTGGTGATCCCGATCCCGCGCTCGATCATGTGGGCGCGGTCCTCGGGCCGCATCCCGTCGGTCCGCGACAGCTCGTAGCCGGTGATCCCGGCCCGGTGGAGCGCCGGGTAGAAGCGGTTGCCCGGGTGCGAGAAGTGGGTCTGGACCGCGGCGGTCCAGAGTCCCGGGTTGATCCCGACGAACAGGAGCTTCAGCGGCGCCTGGGCGGGGTCGGTGCGGATCAGGTCGGGGACCTCCTGGTCGCGGAAGGCCTCGAGCTCGGCGCGGGAGAAGCTGACCATCGCCCGCGGATCCTGCCGGGCCGGCCGCGGTCGCGCGTGGCGACCACGGCCGGCGAGCGGCGGTCGATCAGTCCTCGAGGTTGCCGGCGGCGATCCGGCGGAGGTCGATCGTGCGGTCGTAGAGGTCGGCGTCGACCCCGGCGGCGAGGGCGACGTCGCGCAGCGGCTCGCCCGACTCGGTCGCCGTCTTGACGATCTCGGTCGCCTTGTCGTAGCCGATCGCCTCGTTGAGGGCGGTCGCGGTGGCGAGGGTCGCGCCGGCCGAGCCGTCGGTCCCGCGCCGGTTGGCCTCGATCCCGTCGACGCACTTCTCGGCGAAGGCGGTCGAGGCGGTCGTCAGCAGGTGGATCGACTGCAGCAGGTTGCGGGCGATCAGCGGCACGCGGACGTTGAGCTCGAACTGGCCCTGGGTGCCGCCGATCGTGATCGCGGTGTCGTTGCCGATCACCTGCGCCGAGATCTGGAGCACGACCTCGGGCAGGACCGGGTTGACCTTGCCGGGCATGATCGAGCTGCCCTTCTGCAGCTCGGGCAGGAACAGCTCGCCGATGCCGGCGCGCGGACCCGAGCCCATCAGCGCGATGTCGTTGGCGATCTTCGTCAGCGAGACGGCGACCGTCTTCAGCGCGCCCGACAGCTCGACCAGCGCGTCGCGGTTGCCCTGGGCCTCGAACGGGTCCTCGGGGGCGGCGATCAGGTCGAGGCCGGAGTCGGCCTTCAGCAGCTCGCGGACCTTCGGCGCGAAGCTCGCGGGGGTGTTGAGGCCGGTGCCGGTGGCGGTGCCGCCGAGCGGGATCTGGCCGACCTGCGGCAGCGCGTTGCGGACCCGCTTGGCGCCGAGCCGGACCTGGGCGGCGTAGCCGGAGAACTCCTGGCCGAGCGTCACCGGGACCGCGTCCATCAGGTGGGTGCGGCCGGCCTTGACGACGTCCTTGAACTGCTCGGCCTTCGCGGCCAGCGACGCCTCCAGCTGCTCCAGCGCCGGCAGCAGCCGGTTGGTCGCCTCGTCGAGCGCGGCCAGGTGGACGGCCGAGGGGAAGGTGTCGTTCGACGACTGCCCCATGTTGACGTGGTCGTTGCGGTGCGCGGCGCCGCCGGTCAGCGAGGAGATCACCTCGTTGACGTTCATGTTCGTCGAGGTGCCCGAGCCGGTCTGGAAGACGTCGATCGGGAACTGGTCGTCGTGCTCGCCGGCGACGATCGACTTCGCGGCGTCCTGGATCTTCTGCGCGATCTCGCCGTCGAGCTTGCCCAGCTCGGCGTTGACGGCCGCGGCGGCGCCCTTGATCCGCGCCTGCCACTTCACGACCTGGATCGGCACCCGCTCCCCGGAGATCGGGAAGTTCTCGACGGCCTTCTGGGTCTCGCCGCCGTAGAGGATCTCTGTCGCCTGCATGTCTGCCTCGGAGGTGTCGCGTGGGTGACGCCTGGATGGCGGGCACCCAGGCGGCCGCGGACGGCCTCCGGCGCGGGGTCGGCGCCGTCGCTGGCCGGCAGCGGCCTGGCGGAGCCTACTCCGGCACCTTCGCCCGACGTCCGGCGATACGCCGCACACGGGATGCGACCCGCGGTACGATCGCCGTGGGAGGCGTGGAGAGGCGCCTCCCGGTCCAGCCTCGGAGGTCGTGATGCGTCGTCGTCTGCTCGTCCCCCTGCTCGTGGCCTCTGGCCTCGCGCTGCTGCCCGCCGCGGCCGGTGCCGCCTGGGCGCCCGCCTCGTCGGCCACGATCCGGCCGGGGTCGGAGACCCGCACCGTCGGCAGCGGCCAGTGCACGTCGAACTTCGTCTTCACCGACGGCGCCGACGTGCTGCTCGGCCAGGCCGCCCACTGCCAGAGCACCGGCGAGGCGACCGACACCAACGGCTGCAGCGCCAAGACCCTGCCGGTCGGCACCAGCGTCGCGATCGAGGGCGCCACCCGTCCCGGCACGATCGTCTACAGCTCGTGGGCGACGATGCAGGCCAACGGCGAGCAGGACCCGGACGCCTGCGCCTACAACGACCTGGCCCTGATCCGGATCGACCCGGCCGACGTCGGCCGCGTCAACCCGAGCGTGCCGTTCTGGGGTGGCCCGACCGGGCTCGGCGCCGACAGCGCGCCGCTCGACGGGGTCCACTCCTACGGCAACTCGTCGCTGCGGGCCGGGCTCGAGCTGCTGAAGCCGAAGACCGGCGTCAGCCTCGGCCAGAGCGGCGGCGGCTGGTCGCACACGGTGCTGACGCTGACGCCCGGGATCCCCGGCGACTCGGGCAGCGCGTTCCTGTCGAAGGACGGCCGCGCGCTGGGGACGCTGAGCACCCTCTCGCTGCTGCCGCTGCCGGCCACCAACGGCGTCGGCGACCTGCGGCGCGAGGTCGCCTACGCCCGCGACCACGGCGGCCGGCCGAACCTGGAGCTGGCGCTCGGGACCGAGCCGTTCTCGTCGACCGACGCCGAGCGCGCCGCCCGCGAGGTCGTGACCCGGCTGGGGGTCGACCTGCAGGAGATCGCCTCGGGCCGCACCGTCGAGCGGCTGCTGCGGACCGTCGGCGGGCTGCTCGGCTGAGACGGGGCCACCGCCGGGCCGGTGGCCCGGTCGCCCCCGGGGGCGCGCGGGGTACGCTCGCCGCCCCCGATGCCGGCCCGCTCCCCCCACGACCGCGAGATCCTGCGCCTGGCCCTGCCGGCGCTGGCGACGCTCGCCGCCGAGCCGACCTACCTGCTGGTCGACACGGCGATGGTCGGCCACCTGGGGACCCGGCCGCTGGCCGCGCTGGCGCTGGCGGCGGCGGTCCTCGGCACGCTGGCCGGGCTCGGGGTGGTCGTCACCTACGCGACCACCGCGGCGGTCGCGCGGCTGCACGGCGGCGGCCGTCACGAGCTGGTCCACCGGCTGGCCGCGCAGTCGCTGTGGCTGGGGGTCGGGGCGGGGCTGCTGGCGGCGGCGATCGTGGTCGTCGCCGGGCCCGCGTGGATCGACCTGCTCGGCGGCCGCGGGGCGACCGCCGACGACGCCGCCCGCTACCTGCGGATCGCCGCCCCCGGCCTGGCCTGCGCGATCGTCGGCCTGGCCGCCCAGGGCTGGCTGCGCGGGACCGGGGACCTGCGGACGCCGCTGCTGCTGGTGCTGCTGGGCAACGCGATCAACGTGGTCCTCAACCCGCTGCTGATCTACGGGGCGGACCTGGGGCTGGACGGCAGCGCGATCGCCACCCTGACCGGCCAGCTGGCGATGGGCGCCGGCTTCGTGGCGGTGCTCTGGCGCGGCTCGCGGGGGACGTCGCGGCGGCCGGCGGCGTCGCTGCTGGGGCACCTCGGCGGCACCGGCCTGCTGCTGCTGGTGCGGAGCGCGGCGCTGCTGCTGTCGTTCAGCGCCGCCTCGGCGATCGCGGCCCGGATCGGCGAGCCGTCGCTGGCCGCCCACCAGATCGGCTGGCAGCTGTTCCTCTTCCTGGCGCTGGTGCTGGACGCGATCGCGATCGCCGGCCAGGTGCTGATCGGCCGCGCGCTCGGCGGCGGCCGGGTCGACGAGGCGGTCGCGGCGGCCCACCGGATGGTCGGCTGGACGGTCGCCTTCGGGCTGCTGGCGGCGGTCGTCCTGCTGCTGCTCCGGGGACCGATCGTGAGCGCCTTCACCGACGCCGCCGACGTCCGCGACCGGGCCGCGGCGATGTGGCCGCTGCTCTGCGCGATGCTGCCGTTCGCGGCCGCGGTCTTCGCCTTCGACGGGATCCTGATCGGCGCCGGCGACGCTCGCTTCCTGGCCGCGGCGATGGTCGCGGCGGCGGTGGTGGGGATCCCGGCGATGGTCCTGATGCGCGACGCCGGCGGGGGGATCGCGGGCGTCTGGGGCGGGATCGTGGTCCTGATCGGGGTCCGGCTGGCCGGCACCTGGTGGCGCTTCGCGGGCCGGCGGTGGGCCCGCCCCGGCGCCTGGCGCGGGTGAGGGGGCGCGAGGCGGGCCGAGGCGAATCGCGTTCTCGCGCCCCCGCCGGCCGCGAGAACGCGATCGAACGTCCCGGCGACGTCGAATCGCCGACTCGCGCGCGGGCGGGGCGCGAGAACGCAGTTCGCCGGGGCGGCGGCTGGGGGCGGGGCGGAGGGGGCGGCGCCGGGGCGGTCAGTCTTCGTCGAGGACCGGCAGCGGGTCGGGCAGCGGGAAGCCGATCCGCTGGCAGTGGTCCTCGATCCGCCGGATCACGGTCTCGATCACGAACACCCGCGCCCAGCGCTTGCTCTCGGCGGCGACCAGGTCCCAGGGCGCCAGCTCGGCGTCGGTCTCGACCACCATCTCCTCGACGGCGGCGGCGTAGGCGTCGCGCTTGCCGCGGTTGCGCCAGTCCTCGTCGGTCAGCTTCCAGGCCTTCAGCGGATCGTCGCGGCGGCGCTCGAACCGCCGCAGCTGCTCCTCGTCGCTGACGTGGAGCCAGAACTTCACCAGCAGCGTGCCGTCGTCGACCAGCTGCCGCTCGAACTCGCGGATCTCGCCGTAGCCGCGGCGCCAGTCGCGCTCCGGCGTCAGGCCCTCGACCCGCTCGACCAGCACCCGGCCGTACCAGGTGCGGTCGTAGACGGCCATCCCGCCCTTGCCCGGCAGCGGCAGCCAGAACCGCTGCAGCCAGTGGTGGCGCAGCTCGTCCGGCGTCGGGGCGGCGAACTGGGCGACGCGGTAGTGGCGCGGGTCGAGCGGGTGGACCAGCCGCTTGATCGCCCCGCCCTTGCCGGACGCGTCCCAGCCCTCGAAGACGACCAGCAGCGGCGGACCGAGCGCGCCGCTGCCGACCTGGCCGCCGAGCGCCAGCCGCAGCTGCGCCAGCCGTGCCGCGGCCTCCTCCAGCCGCGTGGCCTCGTCCTTGCGCGAGAGCTTGAGGGTCAGGTCGAGGTCGTCCAGGCGGCCCATGGGCGACAGCGTAGACGCGGGGGCGCCGGCCGGCGAGCGGCGGCGCCCCCGGCCCGCTCAGCGCGCCACCCGGATCCCGACCAGCGGCGCCGTCCGGCCGCGAGCGGCGCGGCGGATCGTGATCGTCACCGTCTTCGTGACCGCGCGGCCACCGCTCGGGCGGAAGACGACGGTCAGCGTCCGCCGGCCCGCCTTCAGCGACGAGGGCAGCCGCAGGGCCAGGCCGACGGTGCCGGCGCGGGCCACCCGGGCGCTGCCGCGGGCCAGTCGCCGCCGGCCCTGGCGCAGGGTCAGCTCGACCGTGCCGGCCGCCGTCAGCGTCGCCCGCAGCGGCAGCCGGCGGCGGCTGGCGGTGAGGGTGAACCGCTTCGGGGCGACCAGCCGCAGGCCGCCGGCCCGCAGCTGCTGGCTGCCGCCTCCGCCGCTGTCGCGCGAGACCGCCGCCGGCGAGGGCGCCGTGGTGGCGGTGACCGCGCCGGCGACCGCGGTGGCGATGCCGCCGCCGGTGCTGCCGCCGGAGCCGCCGGTCGAGCCGCCGCCGCTGCCGCCGCCGGTCGACCCGCCGCCCGAGCCGCCCGTGCCGCCACCGGTCGACCCACCGCCGGAGCCGCCACTGCCGCCACCCGTCGACCCGCCACCGGTCGACCCGCCGCCACCGGTCGACCCGCCACCGCCGGTCGACCCGCCACCGCCGGTCGACCCGCCACCACCGGGCGCTGCCGCGACGGTGATCGTGACCGTCGCGCTGCCCTCGTTGCCGGCCCCGTCGGCGGTGGTCGCCCGCGCGACGTAAGTGCCCGGCTGGTTGTAGGCGTGGCTGGCGCTGGCCCCGCTGCCGGAGCCGCCGTCGCCGAAGTCCCAGGCGTACTGGCCGCTGACCCCGGACGTCGGGTCGGCCGCGGTGGCGGTGAAGGCGACCGTCTGGCCGGCGGTGATCGCGGTCGTCCCCGCGCTCGCCGTCACCGTCGGCGGGGTCCGGTCGACGACCACGTCGTCGCAGCTGACCGTCGACAGGTTGGCGTTGTTCGAGGTCGCGTTGGCGAACTGGTTGGGCCCGGTGGTGTTGTCCGGGATCGCGCCGTCGGCGGCCATCGCGCAGACGTACCAGCGACCGTCGCCGCCGACGTTGGCCGTGCAGTCGAAGCTCGTGGTGCGGCTGCTGGGGTCGGCCGGCTGGCTGCAGGCCGCATTCGGCTGGCCGCCCGGCGTGCAGGCGGCCTGGCCGATGCAGACCCAGTTCGACGCCGTCCCGCCGCTGCCGGCCCAGGGCGGACTGGTGGCGTCGGCGTAGTTGATCCGGACCGGCACCGCGGTGCTGCGGGCGTAGGGCGCGCCGCCGGCCAGCCCGACCGTCGCCTGCGGGCGGTTGCGGTCGATGATCGTCCACGGGCAGGCCGAGGAGCCGTCCCACTTCCACAGGTACGGCCAGCGGTAGAAGCCGGACGCGCAGAGGTCGTAGCGGTGGCCGTCGGCCAGGACGGTCGACGTCCCGTTGTACGGCATCGCGGCGTAGTCGGCCAGCGCCGGCGACGGGCCGGAGCGGAGGCTGCCGGTGCAGTTGGACGTGCCCGGTCCGCTGGTGCCGTTGCTGGTCTCCTCCTGCACCTGGCTGCCGTCCGGATACGTGTGGTACGTCTTGAAGCAGAGGTACCACTCGTAGCGGGTGTTGCCGTTCTCGTCGCTGCCGGTGACGGCGGTCCAGCGGTACCAGAAGGCGTTGTTGCCGCTGGTCTTGGTGTAGGTCGGTTCGTTGTAGATCGTCACCGACGCCGTCGCGGGCGCGGCCAGGGCCGTCGCCAGGGTGACGGACGCCAGCAGGAGGACGAGAGCGCGGAGCCACCGCATCGCAGTCACCGGAGACCTTCTTCGTGCCGTTCGGGGGGGGGCGCCCGGGCGGCGCGCAGGGGCGGCCGTCGGGCAGGGCGACGCACGCTAGGCCCGCGCCCCCGGGGTCCGCATCGGTGGAACCACGGAACCTGCGCCGGCGCACGGCGCGTTGCCGTTCTTGCCAGGTGCAGGCGCTTCGCGGAGGATCGGCCGGTCATGACCGCGATCCGCACCACCGCTGCCGCGGAGCTGCTCGGCGTCTCCGCCAGCACCCTGCGGTCGTGGGAGCGCCGCTACGGGTTCCCGACCCCGCAGCGCACCGACGGCGGTCACCGGCAGTACGAGCTGAACGAGATCGACGCCCTCCGCGACGCGCTCGGCCGGACGCCCGACGCCGCCACCGCGGTCGCGGTCGCCCGCCGCGGGGTCGCCGCCGGCGGCGATCCGGAGGGCTGGCGGGGCGCGCCACGCGGACGCGTCGACGCCTCGCCCGTCGACCGGCTGCGGCGGGCGCTGCGCCGCTACGACGAGCCGGACGCCGACCGCGTGGTCGAGGAGTCGCTGCACCTGCGCTCGCTCGAGCGCTCGGTCGACGAGGTGCTGCTGCCGGCGGTCGACCTGCTCGACCGCGAGCACCCGGGATCGGTCGAGTACGCGTTCGCCTGGCGCTGGGCCTCGCGCTGGCTGGCGGCCGCCACCCGCACCGCGCCGCCGGCCCACCGTCCGCACGTGGTGGTGGTGCTCGACGGGACGGCGCCGGGATCGCTCGACGCGCTGCGGGTGCAGGCGCTCGACCTGGCCCTGCGCCGCGCCGGCGTGCTGCCGGTGACCGTCGGCGCCGACCTCCAGCCGAGCGAACTGTCGCGGGCGCTGGGGCGGATCGACCCCCACGCGCTGGTGCTGAGCGGCCGCAGCGTGCCGCTCGACCGGCTCGGGCGGCTGGTCTTCGCCGCCCAGCGCGCGGCCGGCGGCGAGCTGCCGGTGCTCGACTTCCACGGGCCGCTGCTGGAGCGGCGGTCGACCGGCGTCGAGCGGCTGGACGGCGCGCCGCTGGTGGCCCGCTCGCGGCTGCTGCAGGTGCTCGAGGGCGACGACGCCCCGTTCCGCGTCCGCCGCGGACGCTGAGCGCGCGCGGAGCCCGGGGCGACCGGCCCACCCCGGTCGCCCGCGGACGAGGGTCGCTCAGGCGCTCGGCGGCGCCGGCGGATCCTGGTCGTTCTGGTTCGCGGCGCGGCGCGCGGCCGCCTGCTCCTGGGCCGCCTTCAGCGCCTCCTGGCCGCCAGCGGCGTTGAAGATCTGCAGCAGCGCGTAGGCGAAGACGACCAGCAGGATCACGCCGAGGAAGAAGGCGAACCCGAGGTAGCCGTCGCTGAGCCGCTGGATCACGAAGATCAGCGCGAAGAGCAGGGCCGCGGCGCCGATCCCGGCGCTGATCAGGTCGGCCTGCCGTGGCTCGGTGCCGACCAGCTTGGCCACCCGCAGGCCCTCCCAGACGACGAAGCCGATCACGATGATCCAGGCGATCGTGCCCAGCTGATGCCAGCCGCTCTGGCTGACCGAGATGCTGCCCACGGACGCGTGGTACCAGGAGAGGAAGCTGTTGATGATCAGCAGCGCCGCCGCACCGAGCGCGAGCTTGCGCGATGTGGGCAGGGCCTGAAGGTCGGCTTGCGTGGACACGGTGGGGCTCCGTTCGTTCCGCCCCGGTCTGGTACCGGGGTCGGCGCAATCATCGGCGGGCGACCGGCGGATGGCAACCCGGACCCGGTTTCGGCTGGACGTTCGGCCCGCCGGCAACGGGGGACCGACGGCTAGCGGCGGGTCCGCAGCGGCGGTGCCTTGCGCCGCTTCGGCGGTCGCCGGCCGCCAGGCGGATCCTCGATCCGGGCCGGGTCGGCGCCCGGCCGGAGGGCGATCGCCAGCGCCGCCACGGCCAGCACCGCGGCCACCACCAGCCCGACCCAGGCCACCCCGGTGCGGGCCGCGTCGTCGCGCAGCAGCTTGACCACCACGGCGATGACCGCGACCAGCGCCGCCGCCGCGCCGAAGCGGTCCGGGCCGCGCTGCTCGACGACCGCCCCGACCCGCCGGGTCAGCTCCCAGACCACGACCACCAGCGCGGCGCCGCCGGCGATCCAGCCGGCGCCGCTCCAGCCCGCCCGGCCGACCCCGTAGGAGGACTGCCAGTCGAGGAACAGCAGCGCCACCAGCAGCAGCGCGGCGACCAGCGCGATCGCACGGGGAACGGCCGAGGGCGAGCGCTGGTCCACGGTCCGCATCATCCCCGATCGCCCGGCGCACGAGCCCGGACCGCGGCCGGACAGCGCCGATTCCTAGAATCCATCGTCCATGTCGCGCCGCCCCGTCGATCCGAACCAGTCGTTCCCCGCGCTGGAGGAGGCGATCCTGGAGCGGTGGCGCGAGCGCGACGTCTTCCGCGAGTCGCTCCGCCGCCGCGCCGGCGCCGAGCCGTGGGTCTTCTACGAGGGGCCGCCGACCGCCAACGGCCGCCCCGGCAGCCACCACGTCCTGGCCCGCGCGTTCAAGGACATCTACCCCCGCTTCCAGACGATGCGCGGCCGGCTGGTCGAGCGCAAGGGCGGCTGGGACTGCCACGGCCTGCCGGTCGAGATCGCGGTCGAGAAGGACCTCGGCCTCAGCTCGAAGGCGGAGATCGAGGCCTACGGGATCGCCGAGTTCAACCAGCGCTGCCGCGAGTCGGTCTTCGAGTACCTGGAGGACTGGAGCCGGCTGACGGAGCGGATCGGCTACTGGGTCGACCTCGACGACGCCTACCGGACCCTCGACGACGCCTTCATCGAGCGGGTCTGGGGCGCGATCCGGGCGATCGCCGACCGCGACCTGCTCTACGAGGGCCACCGCGTGGTCCCCTACTGCCCGCGCTGCGGCACGGCGCTCTCCAGCCACGAGGTCGCCCAGGGCTACCAGGACGACGTCGACCCCTCGGCCTTCGTCCGCTTCCCGGTCAGCGACCCGGCCGGCTCGGCGCTGCAGCCGGGCGACGCGCTGCTGGCCTGGACCACCACCCCCTGGACGCTGCCGTCGAACGCGGCGCTCGCGGTCCACCCCGAGCTGGAGTACGTCCGCGCCCGCGTCAGCGGCCGTCCCCGCGACGGCGAGAAGGGCAGCGCGCCGGTCGACGGCGGCGAGGTCGTGGTGCTGGCCAAGGCACTGCTCGACCGCGTGGTCCCGACGACCAAGATCGGCGGCGACAACCAGCCGGTCCCCAACGGCACCGAGGTCGAGGTGCTGGAGACCCTGACCGGGGCCCAGCTGGCCGGCGCCCACTACGTGCCGCCGTTCCCGTTCGTCGCCGCCGAGGAGTGGGGCCCGCGCGGCAACACCGTGCTGGAGGCCGACTTCGTCACCGCCGACGACGGCACCGGCGTGGTCCACACCGCGGTCGCGTTCGGCGCCGACGACTACGCGCTCGGGATCGCGGCCGGGCTGACGGTCGTCAACCCGGTCCGGCTCGACGGCACCTACGACGAGCGGATCACGGGTTACGCCGGCCGCCAGGTCAAGGACACCGACCGCGAGCTGGTCGAGGACCTGCGCCGCTCGGGCGCGCTCTGGCTGGCCCGCGACTACGAGCACTCCTACCCCCACTGCTGGCGCTGCGGCACCGCGCTGCTCTACTACGCCAAGCCCTCCTGGTACATCGCGACCTCGAAGCTGCGCGACCAGCTGGTGGCGGCCAACGACCAGGTCGAGTGGCACCCGGAGCACGTCAAGCAGGGCCGCTTCGGCAAGTGGCTGGAGGGCAACGTCGACTGGGCGCTCTCGCGCGAGCGCTACTGGGGGACCCCGCTCCCCGTGTGGCGCTGCGACGGCGACGGCTGCGACCACCTGCACTGCGTCGGCTCGTTCGCCGAGCTGGAGCGGCTCAGCGGGCAGCCGCTGCAGGATCCCCACCGGCCCTACGTCGACGACCTGACCTTCGCCTGCGACCGGCCCGGCTGCGACGGCACGATGCGGCGCGTGCCGGAGGTGATCGACGTCTGGTTCGACTCCGGATCGATGCCGTTCGCGCAGCACGGCGAGGACCTGGCCACCGTCCGCGAGCAGGGCCGCTGGCCGGCCGACTACATCTGCGAGGCCCAGGACCAGACCCGCGGCTGGTTCTACTCGCTGATGGCGATCGCGGTCCTGCTGCAGCAGCCGACCGCGGCCGACGCGCCCCGCGACGGCACGATCCGGGCGACCGCCCACGACGCCGGCGCGCACCTGGCGGAGGCCGACCGCACGGCTCCGCTGCCGCCCTACGAGGACGTCGTCTGCCTGGGCCTGATCCTCGACGCCGAGGGTCAGAAGATGAGCAAGTCGCGCGGCAACATCGTGGTGCCGTGGGACGTGATCGACCGCTTCGGCGCCGACGCCTTCCGCTGGTACTTCTTCACCAGCAAGCAGCCGTGGGACGGCTACCGCTTCTCGACCGAGGCGATCGGCGAGGGCGTGCGGCTGTTCCTGCGCACGCTGTGGAACACCTACGGCTTCCTGGTCCTGTACGAGAACGCCGCGGCGACCACCGGCGCGGCGACGGCGACCGACGCCGATCCGGAGTCGCCCGGCGCGCTGATGGACCGCTGGATCCGCTCGCGGCTGGCGGCCACGGTGACCGAGGTCGGCGAGCGGCTGGAGGCGTTCGACGCGACCTTCGCCGGGCGCGCGATCGCGACCTTCGTCGACGATCTCTCCAACTGGTACGTGCGCCGCTCGCGGCGACGGTTCTGGGACGGCGACCCGGCCGCGCTGGCGACCCTGCGCGAGTGCCTGGTGACGGTGGCCAAGCTGCTGGCGCCCTTCACTCCCTTCGTCGCCGACGAGCTGTACGACAACCTCGACGGGAGCGAGCCGTCGGTCCACCTGACCGACTGGCCGCTGGCCGAGGGCCGCGACGAGCCGCTGGAGGCGGCGATGGCGATCGCCCGCGAGACCGTCCAGCTGGGCCTGGGCGCGCGCGGGCAGTCGAAGCTGAAGGTCCGCCAGCCGCTGCACGAGGCGGTGGTGGTGGCCGCCGACCGCGAGCGCGAGGCGATCGAGCGGCTGGGCGAGATCGTCCGCGACGAGCTGAACGTCCACCGGCTGCGGTTCGTCGAGCACGCCGACGACCTCGGCTCGTACGAGATCAAGCCGAATTACCGCACGCTCGGCCGCCGCTTCGGCAAGGCGATGCCGCAGGCGGCGGCGGCGATTGCGGCCCTCGACCCGGCCCACGCCGCGGCGACGGTCCGCGCCGGCGGCAGCGTCGGGATCAACGTCGACGGCCACGAGCACGAGCTGACCGAGGACGACCTGCTGCTGCGGATGGAGCCGCTGGCCGGCTACCAGCTGGAGCGCGACGGCAGCCACGCGGTCGCGCTGGAGCTGGCGATCGACGATGAGCTGCGGCGCGAGGGGCTGGCGCGCGAGGTCGTCCACGCGATCCAGGCCGCGCGCAAGGGCGCCGGGCTCGAGGTCACCGACCGGATCCACCTGACGCTCGACGGCGACGAGGAGCTGCTGGCCGCGGCCCGCGCCCACCAGGGCTACGTCACCGGCGAGACGCTGACCGAGGCGCTGGAGTACGGCCCGGTCGGCGACGCCGGCGCCCACGCCGCCGAGATCGAGGACCTGCGGCTGCGGGTCGGGGTCGCGCGGGCCTGACGGCCGCGGCTGCGTGCCGCCGGTCACCCGATCGCTCCCACCCGCTCGGTAGCGTGCGGGCCGCGATGGTGTGGTCGTGACCCCAGATCCCGCCGGGCCGGCGCCGGAGCCCGAGGCCGACCCGGAGCCAGCGACCGCCGCGCCGCCCGCGACCGCCGCGGCGGCGCCCGGCGTCCTGCCCGGCGACGGTTCCCCGCCGCTCGGGGTCGACCTGCTCGGCCGCGGGCTCGCCGCGCGCGGGCCGCGGGGACCGGTCTTCGCCCGCGTCGACCTCGACGTGCCGGCCGGCGCGGTGGCGGTGATCCACGGTCCCGGCGGGTCCGGCCGCAGCGCGCTGCTGCTGGCGCTCGGCGGACGGCTGCGGCTGGCGGCGGGCGAGCTGCGGGTCGGCGACGCGCTGGCCGCCGACGGGCTCGCGCCGCTGCGGGCGGCGGCCGCCGTCGCCCGCATCCGCCCCGGCCTCGAGCCGGACGAGGGGCTGGCCGTCCGCGACCTGGAGCGGCAGGCGACGCTCGCCACCGGCGGGCGCTGCGACCCGCGCCGGATCGCCGACGCCTACGCGCTGCTCGACCTCGATCCGCCGCGCGACGCGCTGCTCGGCGACCTCCACCCGCGCGACCAGCTGCTGGTGGCGGTCGCGCTGGTCGCCGCCGAGCACCGGCCGCTGGTACTGGTCGACGACGTCGACCACGGCCTGACCGCCGCCGACCGCGCGGCCGCCTGGGCGGCGCTCGACGGGCTGGCCGCCGCCGGTCCGACGGTGATCGCCACCGCGCTCGAGCCGCCGGAGGCGATCGAGCACGTCGCGATCGCGCTCCCCCACCCGAGCGAGCACCGCCGCGCGGTCGCCCGCGACGCCTCCGCCGACCGGGAGCCCGCCGCGTGACCGCCCTGCGGCTGGCGCTGCTGGAGCTGCGCCGCTTCCGCTCCGGCCTGCCGCGGCTGGCGCTGCTGGCCTTCGCGCTGGTGCCGGTCCTCTACGGCGGCGTCTACCTGTGGTCGAGCTGGGATCCGTTCGGACGGCTCGGCGACGTGCCGGTCGCGGTCGTCAACGAGGACCGGCCGGTGCAGGTGCGCGACCAGACGGTCGACGGCGGCCAGCGGTTCGTCGACCAGCTGCGCCAGAAGCGGGCCTTCGACTGGCGGTTCACCGACGCGGCCGACGCCGCCGACGGGATCCGCGAGGGCCGCTACCTGTTCTCGATCACCGTCCCGCGCGACTTCAGCCGCCGCCTGGCGAGCCCGGTCGGCGGCCAGCCGCGGCAGGCGCAGCTGGAGCTGCGGCTCGACGACGCCAACGGCTTCATCGTCAGCCGGCTGGCGTCGTCGGCCCAGCAGGAGCTGCAGCGGCAGATCAACACCGCCGCGGTGACGACCTACAGCGAGGGCGTGCTGGGCGACGTCGGGACCCTGCGCGACCAGCTCGTCGCCGCCCAGCGGGGGCTGACCGAGGTCCGCCGCGGGACCACCAACGTGACCGCCGGCGCGACCACGCTGCTGCGCGGGCTGGCGCCGCTCGGCTCGGGGACGGCGGCGCTGGCCGGGGCCGGCCACGACCTCGAGCGCGGCCTGGCCCGGGTCGCCCGCACCGCCGACGCGCTCGGCTCGGCGGCGGCCGGGGCGATCGGGCCGCTGACCGCGTCGCTGGCCGACGCCGCGGCCGCCGCCGACGCGACCGCCGGACTGGCGACCGGGCCCGCCGCGCGCTTCGCCGCCCGCACCCGCGCCGTCGACCGGGCGCTGACCCGGCTGGCCCGCGAGCTGCCGGGGCGGATCGCCGACGGCGTCGCCTTCCGCGACCTGCGGACCGCGGCCCGCGAGCTGCGGAGCCGCGCCGCCGACGCCGACCGCGTCGTCCGCCAGGTGGCCGCGACCACCGGCCGGCTGTCGCGGCGCGCCCGCGAGCTGCGGGCCGGCGGCACCGACACCGCCCGGCGGCTGCGCGGCGCGGGCGGCGCCGACGACCTGGCGCGGGCGGCGCGCGGCGCGTCGAGCGGTCTCGACGCGCTCCAGCGGGCGGTCGGCGGTGCGTTGCCGGGGGCCCGGCAGCTGGTCGACGCGACCCGCTCGCTCGACCGCGGGGTCGCCGCGATCCAGCAGCGGGTGGCGGCGAGCCTGCGCCAGATCCCCTCGCCCGACGCCCGCGAGCGGGCGCGGACGGCGAAGGTCCTCGGCTCGCCGGTGACGATCCGGACGATCGAGGACCACCCGGCGGTGCTCTACGGCCGCGGCCTGGCGCCGTTCTTCTTCCCGATCGGCCTCTGGGTCTTCAGCATCTTCGTCTTCTTCCTGCTGCGACCGCTGAACCCGCGGCTGCTGCTGGCGGGAACGCCGGCGCGGACGGTCGCGCTGGTCGGCTGGCTGCCGGCGGCGGCGATCGGCGCGGTCGGCGCGCTGGTGCTGTTCCTCGCCGTCCAGCTGGGGCTCGGGCTCGACGCCGCCAAGCCGTTCGCGACGATCGGGGTGCTGGTGCTGACCGTCGCCACCTTCGCGGCGATCGTCCAGCTGCTGCGGGCCTGGCTGGGGGCGCCGGGCGACCTGGTGGCGCTGGTGCTGCTGATGATGCAGCTCGGCTCGGCCGGCGGCCTCTACCCGCTGCAGACGACCGACGGGATCTTCCAGGTGCTGCACCCGCTGATGCCGATGAGCTACGTCGTCGACGCGCTGCGGGTGACGATCTCCGGCGGCCAGGCCGGCCACGCGGTCCGCGCGGTGGTGGTGCTGCTCGGGTTCGCGATCGCCGCGCTGGCGCTGACCGCGCTGGTGGCGCGGCGCCGGCGGGTCTGGACGATCGACGAGCTGAAGCCGGCGGTCGAGCTGTGAACGACGACGGGCCGCGGCGCTGCGCCGCGGCCCGTCGGGGATCAGGCGAGGATCCGGTCGATCTCGGCGTTCAGGCGCGGCTTCGGCATCGCGCCGACGATCTGGCCGACGGCCTGACCGTTCTTGAAGACGATCATCGTCGGGATCGACATGATCCCGTACTTCGCCGCCGTCTGCTGGTTGTCGTCGGTGTTGAGCTTCACGACGCGGACGTCTTCGCGCTCGCCGTCGATCTCCTCGAGCACCGGGCTGACGGCACGGCACGGACCGCACCAGGGCGCCCAGAAGTCGACGAGCGTCGCCTGCTCGTGCTCGATGACCTCGGCCTGGAAGTTGGAGTCGGTGACCTCGGGGACGGAACCCGCCATTGCTGCTCCTAGAGACGTGCGTGGAGGCACTGCCGGCATCGAATCCGAAGCGATGCCGTGCCATCACTATACAAAATGAAGTGCCCACGGCCAAACGCCGGGGGACCTGGCTCCCAGGCTACCCCAACCACCGCCGCCGGCCGTCACGTTCCGGTCACCGAACGTCCAGAACGTCACAGCGGGCGGGGATGGGCGGACGATGGGCGGACGGCTGAAAGTTCTTCAGCCAACGCTACGATGGCTCGCCGATGCGTTCCCCCGCCCTCCTCGCCCTCGCGACCGCGGTCGCGGCCACGGCCCTCGCCGGCTGCGGCGGTGACGACGGCGGAGCGACCACCCACGTCGAGACCGGCGGGCCGAGCCCGGGCGCCCCGCAGACGACGGTGGCGGTCGAGCGGCTGCCGGCGCTGGTCTACGCCAGCAACCGCGAGGGGCCGTACCGGCTCTTCGCCAGCGACCCCGCCGGCGGTCAGCCGCTGCGGGTGACCAACGAGCAGGCGACCTTCCCCGCCTGGACCCCCGACGGCCGGCGGCTGACCTTCGTCACCGAGCAGCGCGGCGCCGCCCCCGGCGCCAGCCACGGTCACGACGACGAGGGCGAGCAGGACCCGCACGAGCACGGTCTGGCCGAGGGCGACCAGGTGACGATCGCCGCGGTCGCGCTGGCCGGCCCGCAGCGGGCGGTGGCGACCTTCCCGACCGGCTCGCGGATCCCCTCCCACCCGACCCTCCGGAGGGTCGACGGCCACGACCAGATCGCCTACCAGGCCGCCGCCCTCGGGTCGGGCGAGTCGCCGTCGATCAACGGCCCCAGCGACATCGACGTGCTGGCGCCGACCGAGAGCGCCCGCCGCACGCTGGTGACCGCCGGCGGCGCCGCCTACCAGCCGGCTTGGTCGCCCGACGGCCGCCGGCTGGCGGTGGCGCTCGGGACGCCGCGCTGCCGCAGCCGCCGCTGCGACCAGACCCTGGTCCTGCGCCGCCCCGACGGCGGCCGCGACCGGACCCTGGTCGCCGACGGCGTCGCCGGCGCCCCCGCCTGGTCGCCCGACGGCCGCACGATCGCCTTCACCTGGGACCGCGGAGACGGTCCCGCCCTCTGGACGGTCGCCGTCGCCGGCGGACGCCCGCGCGCGGTGCCGGGCGGCGGACCCTCCGCCTCGGAGCCGACCTGGTCGCCCGACGGCCGCCGGCTGGCCTTCTCGCGCGGGTGCGACATCCACGTGGTCGCCGTCGCCGGCGGGCGCAGCCGCAACCTGACCCGCTCGCCCGGGGTCTGCGAGATCTCGCCGACCTGGCGCCCGGCCGGCTAGCCCCCCCCCGGGCCCGCCCGGCGCGCAGCCCCACGCCTGGCGGGTCGACGCTTGACTTCGCCCGGCCGCGATGGGAGGCTCGCCGACCACTTCCTGAAAAGTTTTCAGGAGTCGTCCGTTGGCCCGCGCCGCGCCTGCGCGCCGCACGAAGACCCGAGGTGACCCCGATGTCCGCACCCCCGCGCCCACGTCCTCCGCAGCGATCGCGATGGCGGCCGGGCCGCCTGTCCGCGCTGCTGCTGGTGGCGCTGCTGGCTGCCGTCGCCGTCGTCGCCGGCCGCACTGGCGGCGACGCGCAGGCGGCCGACGCGCCGAAGGCCGACACGGTCTTCCTCAACGGCCGCGTGATGCTGTTCCCGAAGGGCGACGGCTCGCCCGCCTCGCTGATGGCGCCGACGCTCGACTGGGCGCAGGCGGTCGCGGTCACCGACGGCACGATCAGCTACGTCGGCGAGGACGTCGGCGCCCGCGCCCAGATCGGCCCGGACACGAAGGTCGTCGACCTGCGCAACAAGCTGCTGATGCCGAGCCTCGGCGACGGCCACCTGCACGGCGGCAACCCGCCGCAGTGCGACCTGAACTACGAGGGCGGCACGATCGACACCGTCCTCAAGAAGCTGAAGGACTGCCTCCAGCGCGAGGACCAGGCGCCGCACCCGAACAGCAACTACCGCCTGACCGCCAGCAACCTGATGGGCGACGGGCTGCTGCCGCGCGGCGCCCGGCTCGACCGCCACGTCCTCGACCGGCTCAGCAAGGACCCGAGCGAGGATCCGTACGGCACCGGCACCACCCGCCCGATCGTCGTCCGCAACATGGACGGCCACAAGTCCTACACGAACACCAAGGCGCTCCAGAACGGCAACGTCACCGCCGCCACGCCCGACCCGCCCGACGGCTTCATCGGCCGCGACCCCGACGGCACGCCCAACGGCCAGTTCGCCGACTGGAGCGCCAACTGGGGGCCGTCGCTGCCGTCGCTGCCCGACGCCGCCTACAAGGGCAGGCTCGCGAACTACGCCTACGCCAACAGCCTCGGGATCACCAACGTGATGCACCCCGGCGGCAGCCGCAGCTCGCTCGACCTGCTGAAGCGGATCGCCGACGACGGCAAGCTGACCGTGCGCGTCAACCAGGCGCTCAGCGCCGGCCAGGTCCGCGGCGAGGACGACCCGGCGGTGCTGAAGTCGTTCGTCAACGGGCTCGACGCCGTCAAGAAGGACTTCAACGGCTACGAGAGCCCGGCCAGCCCGGGCGCGATCGAGGTCGACACGGTCAAGGTCTTCTGCGACGGCGTGCCCGAGTTCCCCGGCCAGACCGCGGCGATGCTGCGGCCCTACCGGGTCAACGTCGGCACCGCCGAGAACCCGCAGTGGGTGCCCGGCGACCGCCGCGGCGAGGAGCCCTCCTGCGAGGACGCCACCGCCGGCTTCAAGGCGCTCGACGCCGACCGCTGGAACATCCACGTCCACTCGCTCGGCGACCGCTCGACGCGGGTCACGCTCGACAACTACGAGGCCGCGGCGAAGGCCAACGCCAGCTGGGACCGCCGCCACCAGATCACCCACCTGGAGTTCGTCGACCGCGCCGACCTGAAGCGGTTCGGGCAGCTCGGCGTCGTGGCCAGCATGACCGGCCAGTGGAACCAGCGCGACGGCTGGTCGATCGACGGCATCGAGGGCTACGTCGAGCCCGACCGGATGGACAACATGTACCCGTCGAAGGACATCATCGCCGGCGGGGGCGTCGTCTCCCAGGGCAGCGACTGGCCGGTCACCAACCTGCTGCCGTGGGCGGCGATCGAGCAGTTCGTCACCCGCGAGGGGCAGGTCGACCCGGCCAAGGCGATCTACCCCGGCGCGCTCAACGGCAAGGACGGGATCGCGCTCGCCCAGGCCTACCGGGCGTCGACGATCGGCGTCGCGTACCAGCTGCACCTGGAGGACGTCACCGGCTCGATCGAGGTCGGCAAGGCGGCCGACCTGATCGTGGTCGACGCCGACCCGTTCTTCGTCGCCGGCCTGACCGACGCGCTCCAGCAGGCCCGCCAGGACCGCGACGCGGCGAAGGCGCGGGTGGCCGACGCGACCGCTGAGCGCGCCACCGCCGACGGGGCCGTGGCCGCGGCGAAGGCCGCCGCCGGACGGGCGAGCGCCGCCGAGCAGGCCGCCGGCGGGGCCCGCGCCGGCAGCGCCCAGCAGCTGGCCGCGGCGAGCAGGGCGCGGACCTCGACCTGGGCCCGCTACACGGCGGCGAAGAAGGCCCGGCGGACCGCGTCGGCCAAGCGCCGCAGCGCCCGTGCCGCCGTCAAGCGCCGCAGCACCGCCGCCCGCCGCCAGGCGCTGCGGACGGCCGACCGCCGCTACAAGGCGGCCGACCGCAAGCGCACCAGCACCCGCGCAACCGCGCTGCGGGCCGCCGCCGCCGAGACCGCGGCGCGGCAGGCCGACGAGCGTGCCGCCCAGGCGCTGGCCAGCGCCCGCGACGAGGCCGCCAAGGCCGCCGCCGCGGTCGAGGCCGCCGAGCGCGGCGCCGCGGCGTCCGCCGCCGCCCTCGCCGAGGCCGAGCGGGCGGTGAGCGACGCCGAGGCCCGGATCGCCGACCTCGACCCGCGCGAGAAGGCGGCGCGCGAGGCCGCCGTCAAGCAGATCTCGGAGACGAAGGTCCTGACGACGCTGCTCGCCGGGCAGGTCGTCTACGCCGCCGAGGGCAACCCGCTCGGCCTCAGCGCCGAGTAGCCGACGACCGGTCCCGGGGCGGTTCGCCGCTCCGGGACCGCCGCCGGCCGCCGTCACGGCGCCGGCAGGTGCTGCTCGAGCGCCCGCGCCAGCAGCTCGCGGGCGCGGTCGAGCGGCAGGGTCCCGGCCAGCCAACGCAGGCTGAGGCCCTCGATCAGGCCGGTCAGCAGCTCGGCGGTGTCCTGCGGGGAGACGTCGGCCGCGAGCTCGCCGGCGGCGACCGCCGAGGCGATCGTCCGCGCCACCTTCTCGTTCCAGGCGTCGGTCACCCGCTGGAGCCCGTCGCGCAGCGCCGGCTCGAAGACGGCCGAGGCGCTGACCTCGTTCCAGACGATCGAGTTGTCGCGGACCGCGGCGGCCTGGTCCAGCTCGCGCATCAGCGCCGCGATCAGCCGCCGCCGGACCTCGCCGGCACCGGTCCCGCCGTCGGCCTCGTCGAGCATGCTCGGGGCCTGCTCGTTGGCGTGGTTGAGCGCCGCGTTGACGAGCGCGGAGCGGTCGGCGAAGTAGTAGTAGAGGAGGGCATTCGAGATCCCCGCCTCGCGCGCGACGTGCTCGACCCGGAGGCCGCGGACGCCACTGCGCGCGATCACGTTCGCCGCGGCCTCGACGATCGCTCCCCGGGCGTTGGGGCGGCGACGGGTCGCGGGCTTGGCGGTCATGGCGGGAAGGGTAGTCGCGCGGACCGCGGGGGCTCGTGCCGGGCGCCGCTAGGGACGGCGGCCGACGCTCGACGCGGCCGGCGGCACCTCGCCGGCGGCGGGACCGTCGAGCGGGCGTGCCGGCGGCCGCCAGCCGGAGCGGCGCAGCGCCGGCACCAGCACCGCCGCCTCGCGCGCGATCCCGAAGTGCATCTTCGACTCGCCGGCGGTGCGGTCGCGGAAGACGATCGGGACCTCGACGACCGAGAAGCCGGAGAGGACCGTCCGCCAGGTCAGCTCGACCTGGAAGGCGTAGCCGCGCGAGCGGACCGTGGCCAGCTCGATCGAGCGCAGGACCTCGGCCCGGAAGCACTTGAAGCCGCCGGTCAGGTCGCGGATCTTCAGCCCCAGCGTGCGGCGGGCGTACCACGACCCCCCGCGCGAGATGAACCGCCGCAGCAGCCCCCACTCGGCGACACCGCCGCCGGGCACGTAGCGCGAGCCGAGCGCCAGGTCGGCCCCGTCGCGGACCGCGCCCAGCAGCCGCGCCAGGTCGCGCGGGTCGTGGGAGAGGTCGGCGTCCATCTCCATCACGTGGCTGGCGCCGGCGTCGAGCGCGACCCCGAAGCCGGCCAGGTAGGCGGGCCCGAGCCCCTGCGGCGCGTCGCGGTGGAGGACCTCGACCTGGCCGGGATGGGCGGCGACGAGGCGGTCGGCGATCTCGCCGGTGCCGTCCGGTGAGCGGTCGTCGACGACCAGGATCCGGAAGCCCTCGGGGCACGCCGCGGCCAGCACCTCGCGGGAGAGCCCCACGACGCGCTCGAGGTTCTCGGCCTCGTTGTAGGTCGGGATCACCAACCAGGGAACGTTGGCGTCCGTCGCCATCGAGCCGTACACGCTAGAGATCGGGCCGCCGCCGGGCGTCGCGGTACGCGGGCCCGCGGATCGCCCCGGATCAGCCCAGCAACGCGGGCAGCAGCTGCTCGCGGACCGTCCGATCGACGGCCTGCTCGCCGAACCGCTCGCCGAGCAGGGCCCGCGATCGGGCGGCGTCGGCGTCGGCCGTCGCCGCCGGCAGGTCGAGGGCGCGGCGGACCGCGGCGGCGAGCGCGTCGGGGTCGTCGGGCCGGTCGACCACGGCCGCCCGGTCGACGGCCCGCAGCAGCGTCAGCGCCACGTAGGCGCCGGGGGCGGTGGTGGTGACCACCCGGCAGCCGGCGGCCAGCGCCTCCAGCTGGACCAGGCCGTGGTCCTCGCGGCGGGGGGCGCAGACCAGCGTCCGCGCCCGCCCGAGCAGCGCGGCGAACGCGTCGCGGTCGAGGCGGCCGGCGTCGCGGACGCCCTCCGGCGCCGCCGCCAGCGCGCCGCGCGGGGCACCGCAGACGACCAGCTCCTCGCCCGGGCGGCGGGCCCGGGCCCAGGCGGCGAGGATCCGGTCGAGCCCCTTCTTGGCCGGGTCGGCGGCGTAGGCGACCGCGGCCACGTCGCGCTCGGTCCACGGTCGCGGCGGCGGACCGAGGGCGACCGGCGGCGGCACCACCACCGCGGGCGGCCGCGGCTGCGGGACCTCGGCCAGCGCCTCGGCCGACTGCGGCACCAGCAGCGGGCAGCGGCGCAGCAGCAGCCGCTCGCGCGGGCGCTGCCAGGCGCCGTGGCGGCCGGGCCGGTTGGCGGCCATCGCGGCGTCGAGCCGGATCGCCCCCGGCCGCGGCCACAGCAGCGCCGCGCCGACGCTGCCGTAGACGATCGCCCGCGGCCGGTGCTCGCGCAGGCCCGCCTGCGCCGCCCGCCGCGCCGCCGCCGCCCAGACCAGGTCGGTGAGGGCCATCGTCCGCACCGCCGGCGGCGGCGTCGGCCGCACCAGCGCGACCCGCGCGCCGGCCCGCTCGAGCGCCCCGGCGAGCGCGTCGTCGACCGCCCGCAGGCCGCTGGTCGAGCCGAGCGAGACGAGGAGGACGTCGGCGGGGAGGCGAGACATCGACGCCCGCAAGGGTACGGCTACGGCTCGACCAGCCCCCGCCGGATCGCGTAGCGCGCCAGCTCGACCCGGTTGCGCAGCCCCAGCTTCTCGAGCACGTTCGAGCGGTGGCGCTCGACGGTGTGGGGGCTGATCGTCAGCGCCTGGGCGATCTCGTCGGTCGTGCGGCCCTCGGCGATCAGCTGGACGACGTCCTGCTCGCGCGGGGTCAGCAGGTCGTCGGGCAGCGGCGCGCCGTTGCGGGCGCCCTCCAGGTAGTCGCGGACGATCGCCCGCAGGGCCCGCGGGTAGAGGAACGCCTCGCCCCGCATCGCCGCCCGGCAGGCGTCGACCAGGTCGCGGTTGGCCGCCGACTTCAGCACGTAGCCGGCGGCGCCGACCTTGACCGCCTCGAACAGGTACTGCTCGCTCTCGTGCATCGAGAGCATCAGGATCCGGGTCCCGGGCCGCTGGCGGTGCAGCTCGCGGGCGGCCTGAAGCCCGCCGCGGCGCGGCATCGAGACGTCGAGCACGGCCAGGTCGACCTCCTCCCTCAGCGCCTGGGCGACCGCCTCGACGCCGTCGCCGGCCTCGGCCACGACCTGCAGGTCGGGCTCGCTCTCCAGCACCAGCCGGATCCCGTCGCGGACCAGCGCGTGGTCGTCGGCGAGCAGGATCCGGGTCCGCAGCGGCACGCTCACGCGACCGCCCCCTCGCCGGTCACCACCAGCGGGGCGCCCGCCGGGAGCCGCACGCGGACGACCGCGCCGCCCTCGTCGGCGAGCGCGATCCGCGCCCCGACCAGCCGCGCCCGCTCGCGCATGCCGGCGATCCCGCGTCCCCCGGCACGGGCGTCGCCGAGCCCGCGGCCGTCGTCGCGGACGGTCAGCTCGACGTCGCCGCCGTCGACCCGCAGGACGATCGTCGCGCGGGTCGCGCCGGCGTGGCGGACGACGTTGGTCAGCGCCTCCTGGGCGATCCGGTAGAGCGCCAGCTCGGCGTCGGGCGCGAGCGGCGGCAGCGGGCCGTCCAGCTCGCGCTCGACCGGGATCCCGCTCTCGTCGGTGACCCGCCGGGCCAGCGCCAGCAGTGCGTTGACCAGCCCCAGGTCGTCGAGCGCCTCGGGCCGCAGCCGGAGGGCGATGCCGCGGACCTCGTCGAGCGCGCGGCTGACGGTGCGCGCGATCGGCTCGCGGGTGGCGCCGTCGATCCCCGCCCGCTCGATCTGGAGCTTGAGCGCGGTCAGGGTCTGGCCCAGCTCGTCGTGCAGCTCGCGGGCGATCCGCCGCTGCTCGGCCTCCTGGGTGGCCAGCATCCGACGGTCGCTGGCGTGCCGCTCCTGGCGGAAGCGGCGCAGCATCTGCTCGAACGACATCAGCAGCTGGTCGACGTCGCGGTCGTCGGGCTCGATCATCCGCCGCAGGTCGGGCACCGGGTCGACGGGGTCGATCTCCTGCATCGCGCGGGCCAGCCGGTGGAGCGGCCGCAGGATCCGCAGCAGCGCGATCCGGAACGCGACCAGCAGCAGCAGCGCGCCGAGCACCAGCACCAGCGCCTCGCCGCCGGTGACCGGCACGCTGACCGTCACCGGCAGCACCAGCAGCCCGATCGTGCCGAGGCCGACCGCCGCCACCGCGAGCAGGAACAGCTGCCGCTCCAGCGACATCCGGATCACGAACGCGGTCATCGAGCAACCGTGACAGAGGGCGCCGGGCGGCGCCCGCAGGCTCAGGCGTCGTCGCCGATCCCGACCACCCGCAGCTCGCGCTCGCGACCGTCGGGCAGCGCCACCCGGACGGTGCTGCCGATCGCCTGGCCGAGCAGCGCGGCGCCGACCGGCGAGGTCGCCGAGACGGTCCCGGTCTGGCCCGGCTCGGGCTCCAGCGAGAGCCGGTAGCGGCGCTGCTTGCGGCCGTCGTCGACCAGCACCGCGGTCCCGATCGCCGCGACCGCGAAGCCGTCGGCGCCGGGCCGGACGACGGCGGCGCGGGCGAGGGCGTGCTCCAGCTCCATGATCCGGCGGTTGGTGGTCAGCCGCTCGGCGTCGGCGCCGGCGTCGCCGCCCGACTCCGACAGCGGGTCGATCCGGACCCGCCCCGAGCGCAGGCGCCACAGCTGCTCCTCCAGCGCGACCAGCTCCGCCTGGGTGACGGGCAGCTGGTCGGTCGACGGGTGCGGTCGAGCGGACATGACCGGGGAGGTTCCCGGCCCGCCGGCCCCGCGCCCATGGCGGGACACGACCATTTGGCGCGCCGGCGGCGGCGAATGGTCGGGAACCGCCATGGAAGGGCGATCGGCCACGACGCACGCTTTCGGGGCATGTCCGCCCTCGGCCGCCACCGGCGTCACCACCCCAGCGACGAGCTGTTCGACGCCGCCTGCGACCTGTTGCAGGCGGCCCGGGCGCTCCAGGACGCCGCGGCCGCGGGAGAGACGCGGTTCGCGTTGCCGGCGACGCTCGGCGCGGTCGAGGCGAGCATGCGCACGCTCGACGACGGGACCGCGCTCCTCACGCGCGAGTTCCCCGCCGGCAGCCCCGAGCAGCAGGCGCTCCGCCGGCTGGCCGTGGCGCTCGGCGCCGCCGCCGGCGCCTGCGAGCAGGCCCGCGCCCAACTGGCCGCCCCGTCGGTCGAGCGGCTGCGGACCCGCCTGCGCGCGGCGCGACCGGTCGACGGGGCCCCGTCGACCTGAGCGTGAGCCCTGGTCCCGGTCGGCCGGCGCGCGGGGCGCCGGCGGCCGGGATCAGACGCTCGACGCCTGGCGCTTGTGCTCGGGGCGGTCGCGGCGCAGGCCCGGCATCCGGACCAGCTTCAGCGGCTCGACCAGCCCGGTCCGCTCGACGTGGAACTCAACCCCGTCGCGCTCCTCGATCGCCTGCACGGCCGACTCCTGCCGCCGCCAGGCCAGCGCCCAGATCAGCAGGAAGCCGGCGGCGACGCCGGTCACCTGCGGCAGCAGCAGCGCGGCCAGGCCGGAGACGAGCGTCGCCACCAGCAGCGGCCAGAGCCGGTTCAGCAGCGTCCGCACCGGGTGGTGCTCGGGCAGCTGGTTGGCGGCGCGGGCGTCGGCCAGGACCCGGGCGATCTGCGGGTTGACCGCGTCGTGGCGGCCGAACCCGATCCCGATCGCCGCCGCGATCAGCCACCAGGTGGCGGAGACGGCCACGCCCGCCGCCTCGCCGTCCGCCATCCCCCGCAGCACGACGAGCAGCGCCAGCACCGACGAGGAGCCGGTGCAGAGCAGCACGGTCGAGCGCAGCAGCTGGCGGAAGGTCATGGGCGGAGCAGCTCCTGGAGGACGGCGCGGATCCCGCGCTGCCCGTCGACGGTCAGGTCGGCCGCCGCGGCGACCTCGGCCGGCGCCTCGCCGTCGCTGACCGCCACGCAGGCGGCCCGCTCCAGGTCGTCCTCGTCGACCAGCGCCCGCAGCCCGGCGAAGGCGTCGAGGTCGGTGCGGTCGTCGCCGGCGTAGAGCGCGGTGCCGTAGCCCCCGCCGGCCAGCAGCCAGCGGACCGCGACGCCCTTGTCGAAGGCGACCGGCGGCCGCAGCTCCAGCACCATCCGCCCGTGGTGGAGGGCCAGCCCCTCGGCCTCGGCCCGCGCGCCGAGCTCGGCGACCAGCGCCTCGGCCCGCGACTCGTCGCCGGAGCCGCGCCAGTGCAGCGCCTGGATCGGGCCCTTGTCCTCGCACCAGACCCCGAGCCGGTCGAGGTCGGGCCGGTCGCGGAGCAGCGTCGCGGCGACCTCGCGAACCCGCGGCTCCCAGGCGGCGACGGCGGGGTTGGTCTCGACCGACGAGGCGCCGCGCCGCAGGACCTCGGTGCCGTGGTTGCCGACGTAGAGCAGCGAGCCGATCCCGACGATCCGCCGCGCGTCGGTCGCCCGCCGGCCGCTGACGCAGGCCACCAGGCCGAACCGCGCCGCGACCTCGGTCAGCAGCCCGCGGGTCGGCGCGGGCACCTCGGCGGCCCCGGCGTGGCGGGTGATCGGGGCCAGCGTGCCGTCGACGTCGAGCAGCACGGCGGCCCGCTCGGGAGCGGCGCGCAGGGGCGCGACGAGGTCGGCGAGCCGATCGTCGGTCACGCCGCCTAGTGTCTCGAATCGGCCGCGGCCCGGCACGACGGCAGGGCTACGATCTCCGCCGTGCCCGGCCGCCGGACCCTCGTGATCGCCGCGATCGGCACCGCCGCCGGGCTCTTCAGCGGGCTCTTCGGCGTCGGCGGCGGGGTCGTGATGGTGCCGCTGCTGATCCTGCTGCTGGGGATGGACGAGCGGCGCGCGACGGCCACCTCGCTGGCCGCGATCGTCCTGATCGCCTCGGCCGCCACGATCACCCAGGGCGCCTACGGCACGCTCCACGTGCTCGAGGGGCTGCTGGTCGGGCTGCCGGCGATCGGCGGCGTGCTGGCCGGCACCTGGATCCAGCAGCGGATCCCGGCCCGGCGGGTCTCGCTGCTGTTCGCGATCCTGCTGGCCGCGGTCGCGCTGCTGATGATCGCCGGAGTCGAGCCGGGCGACGGCGAGACGGTCTCGCGCGATGCCCTCCACGTCGGCGGCGCGCTGGTGATCGGGGCCGCGGCCGGCGTCGTCTCCGGCCTGCTCGGGGTCGGCGGCGGCTCGCTCTTCGTCCCCGGCCTGGCGCTGCTGCTGGGGCTGCCGCACGTCGACGCCGAGGCGACCTCGCTGCTGGCGATCGTGCCGGTGTCGCTGGTCGGGTCGTGGCGCCAGCACCGCTACGGCAACCTCGACCTGCGGGTGGCGGTGACGCTCGGGACGCTGGCGATCCCGGGAGCCCTGCTGGGGGTGGTGATCGTCAACGCGATCCCGTCACGAGCGGCCCAGATCGGCTTCGCGGCGCTGCTGCTGTTCGTCTCGTCGCAGCTGGCGCGGCGCGGGATGCGGTCGCCGGACGGTCCCGAGGCGGCTCCGCGTTGAGGCGCTCCCCGGCACGCGGATCGGCGGTTCGTCCAGCAGCGACCGCCGGCGCTGCGACGGGTACGGCGTACGGTTCGCCCCTGCATCCTGCGGAGGGACGCCCCGGGAGGCCCGTGCGGTCGGCCGAGGACGGTCGACGGGGGTCGACCCGACGGAACGTCCATGGACGGGTGACCGGGTCTGGACGATCGACGTAGTCGATCTGCTTGCGGGAACCCCGACCGACGTGCCAGAATCGATCGCGGCCGGCCCCCCCGGCCATGACGAGCAGGACGTTCCCCAGTGTCACGCTGCGAGACGGTCCCATCCCTCCCGCACCAAGGCGACGACCCACGCCGCGGGAACTAACGCCTCGCAGCATGCGGCTTGACCCCCCGCGTTGCTGACGCACTGAACGTCTCAGCGCGCCGACGATGGTCCACCCCCCATCGTCGGCGCCGCTCGTCGCCCTCGTCCCGCCTCAGCCGTGGCCGAGCCCGTGCTCGAGCGCGTCCTTGATCGCGGCGTCGACCGCGTTCAGCCGGAAGAGCGCCGCCGCCTCCGCCGAGCGGAACCGCCCGCCGGCCCGCTCGGCCCCGTGGTGGGTCAGCACGCAGTGGGCCAGGTGCGCCCAGCGCTGCTCGTCGAGCCCCGCCCGGCGGGCCGGCTCGGAGAGGATCCGCAGCCCCAGCTCGACGTGGCCGAGCAGCTCGCCGACCTCGGTCCGGTCGATCTCGGCGCCGTAGCGGAACTCGCGCGTGCGGCCGAGGTCGTGGACGATCGCCGCGGTCAGCAGCAGGTCGCGGTTGAGGCCCGGGTGGTGGACGCAGGCCTCGTTGGCCAGCGCGCCGACCGCGACCGTGTGCTCCAGCAGGCCGCCGAGGTAGGCGTGGTGGCCGGCGATCGAGCAGGGCGCCTTGCGCCACGCCCGCCGCAGCGGCTCGTCGTCCAGCAGCTCGCGCAGCAGGGCCGCGAACGGCGGGTCGCCGACCTCGCCGGCCAGGCCCTCCAGGAAGCCGTCCAGCTCGTCGAGGTCGCGGTAGGCGACCGGCAGGAAGCGCGCCGGGTCGACGGTCTCCGGGTCGACCCGGCGGACCGCGGTCAGCTCGGCGACGAGGCCGTCGCGGTAGCGGTCGACGGTGCCGGCGACCTGGACCACGTCGCCGCGCTCGAAGGCGCCGTCCCAGCGATCGACGTCGCGGAAGACGCGGGCCGCGATCGTCCCGGTGCGGTCGCGCAGGTCGACCGCCAGGTACGGGCCGGAGCGACCGCTCGCGCGATCCTTGCGGACGCAGGCGAAGACGCCGGCGATCCGGTCGCCGGGACCGAGCGCGGCGACGGTGGGCTCCACGACCGATGACACAGGAGCCATCTTGTACCGTGGCTCGGATGATCCCCCTGCGTTGGGACGACCGTCCGGTCGGGCTGCGGGACCCGGCCCTCGTGTGCGCCTTCACCGGGTGGACCGACGCCGGCGACGCGGCGAGCTCCGCCGTCGGCGTGATGGCGCGCCGGCTCGGCGCCCAGCGCTGCGCGACGGTCGACCCGGAGCTGCTCTACACGATGCAGTCCTACCGGCCGCACATCACGATCCGCGACGGGATCGCCGACGACCTCGAGTGGCCGACGGTCGAGATCCGGACCGCGGTCGTGCCGGCCGCCGGCCGCGACCTGATCCTGGTCAGCGGGCCGGAGCCGGCGATGCGCTGGCGGTCGCTCTGCGAGACGATCGTCGAGACCGCGCGCAGCCTCGGGGCGACCTTCGTCGTGACCCTCGGCGGGCTGCTGTCGGACGTCCCCCACACGCGGCCGGTGCCGCTGACCGGGATCGCCACCGACCTCGAGCTGCTGGCCTCGATCGACGCGATGCTGCCCGACTACGAGGGCCCGACCGGGCTGACCGGCGTGGTCCACGTCGAGGCCCAGCGGCAGGGGCTGCCGGCGGTCTCGCTGCTGGCCCACGTCCCCCACTACGTGGCCGGCGTGCCGAGCCCGAAGGCGACGCTGGCGCTGGTCGAGGCGGTCGAGCACCTGACCTCGGTGCCGGTTCCGACCAAGCGCCTGCGCGACGCGTCGGAGCGCTACGAGCAGCAGGTGACCGAGGCGGTCGACCGCGACCCGGAGCGGCGCGAGCTGCTGCAGCGGCTGGAGCAGATGGCCGACCTGCGCGAGGTGATCGGCAGCGACGAGGACGCCGAGGAGCTGCAGGAGGACCCGCCGCGGCTGGACCTCGGCGAGCTGCCGTCGGGCGACTCGATCGCCCACGACTTCCAGCGCTTCCTGCGCGAGCAGGACCCGTCGGACGAGACCTGACCCGCGGCTACGTCTCCGCCGCCGGGCAGGTCAGGCGGTAGTCGCACATCGCGCAGGTCTCGTAGGAGGGCGTCGGCTCGAACTCCTGGGCCAGCACGCCGCTGGCGACCTCGGCGACGGTGACGCCGATCCGGTCGCGCTCGGCGCCCTCGGTCTCCAGCGGCACCTTCTCGTCGTCGAGCACGTAGTGGTAGCTCTGGCGCGGCGCGTCGAGCCCCCAGGCGTCCTGGGCGGCGACGGCGTAGAGCTGCAGCTGGACGTCGGTCCGCAGCTCCTCGGCGGTCCGCGGGCGGCCGGTCTTGTAGTCGACCAACTCGTAGACGCCGTCGGGGTGGCGGTCGACCCGGTCGACCCGGCCGCGCAGCGTGTGGTCGCCGAGCTGGAACTCGAACGAGCGCTCGAGCCAGATCGGGCTCGACGCCTCGGCCTCGTTGCGGGCGTGGTACCGGACCATCGCCTCCTGCGCCCGACCCCACAGCCGCTGCTCGTCGGCGACCCCGATCAGGCCCGAGCGGCGCCAGCCGGCGGCCAGCAGCCCCTGCAGCTCGCCGAGCTGGGTGCCGCCCTGGGCGTGCCACCGCTCCAGCACCTGGTGGACGACGATCCCGAACCGCTGGGCGACGGTCGGCTGCTGCGGGATCCGCAGCACGCGGGCGAACTTGTAGCGCAGCGGACAGGCGCGGTAGGTGGAGAGATCGCCGGCCGACAGCACCACCCCGTCGCCCCGCAGCGGCAGGAACGGCTCCAGCGACGGCTCGCCGGCGCCGCCGCGGCCGCCGGCACGCTCGGCGGCGTGGCGGGCGTCGGTCAGGATCTCGTCGTCGAGGCCGCTGGTCAGCAGCATCTCCTTCTGCTGCGCGGTCGCCGCCTGGCGGATCGCGGCGTCGATCGCCGGCAGCGCGTCGGCGGCCTCCTGGCCCTCGGCGCGGTTGATCAGCGCCGCGACCTTGACCAGCTCCAGGTAGCGGGTGACGCCGTGGGCGACGTCGAGGTCGGTGTCCATCCGCAGGTCGCCGAGCCGGGCGCCGATCGTGGCGACGTCGCGCAGCAGCTGGTCGCGGAGCGTCCGGAAGGTGGCGTGGAGCGCGTCCTCGGGCCCGAACAGCCGCTCCTCGTGCTCCTCCCAGGGGGCGTCGAGGGCGCGGCGGGCCTCCTCGACCAGCGGCGACGGCTCGCGGTCGGCGCCGCTGGGGGCGCGGGCGGGGAAGGCCAGCACGACGCCCTGGCGGGCGCGGGTGATCGCGACGTGGAGCACCCGCCGGGCCTCGTCGACCGCGAACCGCTGCGGCTGGTCGCGGCCGCCGTCGGGGTCGGCGGGCGCCGGCCCGAGGTCGGCGGCCAGCAGGTCCTCGGGCAGCGGGTCGACCAGCCGGCGGGCACCGGAGAGGCCGGCCAGGCGGCTGGCCTGGAGGCCGAGCACCAGCACGTGGTCGAGCTCCAGCTCGGGCGCGGCCTCGAGCGGCAGCACCCGGACCGCGGCGCCGGCCGCGCCGACCAGCTCGTCGGCCGCCGGCTCCTCGGGCTGACCGGCGCCGCCGGCCGCGAACGGGACCGCCTCGACCTTGCCCTCGGGGTCGCCGCCGGCGTCGGCCAGGGTGACCATCCAGCGGGCGAAGTCGCGGGCGCTGGCCTGGGGCGCGATCCGCACGTGGCGCTCGGCCAGCTCGCCGATCCGGGCCAGGTCGCGGAGCCGCTCGACGACGTCGCCCGAGGCCCCGAAGAGCTGCTGGCGGCGCAGGCCCAGGTGCTCGATCAGGCGGTGGACGAACTGGTCGGGCGGGGTGACGTCGAGCGCCCGCTGGGCCGCGCGGTAGAGGCGCAGGAAGGCGGCGACGCGGTCGCGGGCCTCGGGCGCCAGCTGCGGCGACTCGATCGCGGCGGCGAGCCCGTCGACCAGGTCGTTGCGGCGCCGGCGGGCCAGCTGCAGCCCGCGCGCGAGGTCGGCGGAGCGGAGGTCGATCGGCGGCCGGGCCAGCGCGCGGCTGAGGGCCGGGGCGTCGGCCGGGTCGAGCAGCACCCGCAGCCAGGCGAGCACGTCGCGGACCTCGACCCGCTCCAGGAAGGCGCCCTCGCCGCCGAGCCGGCAGGGGATCGCCCGCTCCTCCAGCGCGGCCACGATCGGCCCGCCCTCGCGCCGGACCGAGCCGACGAGGATCGCGATCCGCTCGGGGGCGGTGCCCTCGCGCAGCAGCCGCTCGACCTCGCCGGCGGCGACCTGGGCCTGGGCCCGCTCGGTCGCCGCGCGCCAGAAGCGGACCTGGCCGCCGGAGGGCGCGTGCCAGCGGCGGGCGAGCCGGTCGGCGGCCGGCTCGACGACCGCCTCGGCGGCCCGCAGCACCTGCTCGGGGCAGCGCCACGAGCGTTCGAGGGTGACGGTGTGGAGGTCGCCGTGGCGGAGCGCGAGGTCGCGCAGGTTGCGGCTGGCGGCGGCGCGGACGCGGCGGATCGCCTGGTCGTCGTCGCCGGCCGCGCTCAGCCCCGAGCCGGCGGCGGCGAGCGCGTCGAGCACCCGCATCCCGGCGGTCGGCAGGTCCTGGACGTCGTCGACCAGCAGGTGCCCGACCTGGCCGGCGAGCCGGTGTGCGGCGGCGCCGTCGCGCTGGAGCAGGTCGAGCAGCCGCAGCATCAGGTCGCCGTGGTCGATCAGGCCCCGCTCGCGGAGCACGTGGTCGTGCAGCCGCAGCAGCGCGGCGAACTCGCGCTCGCGGGGGGCGCGGGGGTCGGTGTCGGCCAGCCGTGCCGCCCAGGCGCTGACGGTGGCGGCGTCGGCCAGCGACTCCTTCAGGCGGTCGATGCGGGCGATCGCGGCGGCCAGCAGCGGGATCGGCGCGGGGCCGTTGTCGTGGTGCAGCAGCCCCAGCTGCTCGCGGTGCTCCAGCAGCAGCGCGACCCGCTCGGTGCGGGTGGCGGGGACGACGAAGGGGTCGATCCCGGCCTCGGCGGCGGCGTCGCGCAGCAGCCGGTGGCAGAGGTCGGGCAGGGTCGTGACGACGACGTCGGCGGCGGCCGGGCCGAGCCGCTCCCGCAGCCGCCGGCGGCTGCGGGCGACGGCGGCCGGGGTCGCCACCAGCAGCACGATCCGCGACGGGTCGATCCCGGCGGCGGTCGCCAGCCAGGCGGCGCGGGCGGCGAGCGCGACGCTCTTGCCGGTGCCGGCGGCGCCGCGGATCAGCAGCGGCGCGCCGCGATCGGCGTCCGTGGGCGACGGGTCGAGCGTCGCCGCACGCACCTGCGCGTCGGAGAGTCCCTCGAGCGGTTCGGCCACTCCCCCAGTCTGCTGCATGACCGACCCCGGCGGTGGATGCGGCGCTGCAGCGGGCGACCGGAGCCCGCGCGGCGACCATCTACGATGGAACGAGATGGCCGCCGCTCCCCTGCCCGATCCCGCGACGTGGATGGCCACGTTCCAGCGGGCGACGGATCGGGTGGCCGAGGGCCTGCGGCGCTGCAGCGGCCCCCAGCGGCTGGTGGAGACCGGCACCCGCGGCGAGGGCGGCGACCGCACGCTGGTGATCGACGCCGACGCCGAGGGCGCGATCTTCGACGAGCTGGACGGCCTCCACGCGGCCGGCGCCCGCTTCACGGCGCTCTCCGAGGAGCGCGGGACGGTCGACTACGGCTCGCCCGACGCGCTGGTGGTGATCGACCCGATCGACGGCTCGACCAACGCCAAGCGCGGCCTGCCCCAGCACGCGGTCTCGCTGGCGCTGGCGGTCGGCGAGGACGTCGCCCGGCGGGGCACGATGGCCGACGTCGTCTGCGGCCTGGTGGCCGAGGTCGGGAGCCTGCGGGGCGAGCGCTGGACCGCGGTCCGCGACGGCGGCGCCCAGCTCGACGGCACGCCGGTGGTGGCCCCGGAGAGCGAGCGGATCACCAGCCGCGGCCTGCTCGAGCTGGTGGCGATCGAGTCGGCGGACCCCCGCCACGTGCTCGCCGCCGGGCCCGCCCTGACCGCCCACGTCCACCGCCTGCGCGCGATCGGCGCCACCGCGCTCGCCCTCTGCCAGGTGGCGGGCGGGCGGGTCGACGGGATGGCCTCGCTGCGCCGCTGCCGCGCCGTCGACGTCGCCGCCGGCCAGCTGATCGTCCGCGAGTCCGGCGGCCTGGTCGCCTTCGGCTCGCTCGACGACCCGCTCGCCGCCCCGCTCGACCTGGCGCCGCACGTGCCGGTCGTCGCCGCCCGCTCCGCCGCCGGCCTGGCGCGCGTGGCGGAGCTGCCGCCGGCGGCGTAGGGGGCGGGCGGCCCGCCCCGCCCGGCCGACCACCCCGCCGGCTGTGACGTTCCGGACGCTCAGCGACCGGAACGTCACCGTGGGCGACCGGCGCGGCGCGCGATTCCGCCGCCATCTCCTGTAACCCCTCGCGGCCGGCTTTGTAAGAACAGGTGTTCGCTGCTACATTCGAGTGGAACTTACTTCTAAGGACATCTGATGGCCGACACCCCCAGCACCCCCAAGGCGACGCCGGCCACCGGCACCGCCAAGGCGACGACGCGCAAGCCCGCCGCTCGCAAGCCCGCCGCCGCGAAGGCGACCACCGCCCGCAAGCCGGCCGCGAAGACGACCGCGCGCAAGCCCGCCGCCAAGCGGACCACCACGCGCAAGCCCGCCGCCGCGAAGACCGCCGCCGCGACCAAGGCGAAGACCGCCGCGACGAAGACCGAGAAGGTCGCCGTCAAGGCCGAGTCGCGCGTCGCCGCCGCCACGCAGAGCGTCCAGGAGCTGGCCACCAAGGCCCGCGAGACCGTCACCGCCGCCGTCGACAAGGCCCCGCGCAACGTCGACGACGCCCGCAAGACCGCCACCGAGGCCCGCGCCGCCGCGAGCAAGCAGGTCGAGCAGGCCGCCGATCGCGCCCAAGCCCTCGCCGAGAAGGCCGTCCTGATCCCGGTCGGCGCCGTGCTCGAGGCCCGCGACGCCGCCACCAAGCAGGTCGAGAGCCGCCGCGAGAGCGCCAAGAAGCAGGCCGACGCCGCCCGCAAGCAGGCGTCCGACCGTCGCAAGGCGATCGAGTCGCAGCTGAAGACGTTCGAGAAGCGCGGCCTCAAGGCCCGCCAGGACCTCGAGCGCGACGTCAAGCGCACCCGCACCCAGGTCGAGCGCGAGCTGCGCGAGCGCCGGGCCAAGGTCGAGGCGCGTCTGAACGACCTGCCGAAGGTCGGCGACTTCGAGCTGCGCAAGGTCGAGCTGCCGAAGGTCGCCGAGCTGCGCAGCGAGCTGCCGAAGCGCGTCTCGCAGGCCCAGGCCCGGGTCAGCGAGGTCGCCGGCAAGGCCCAGAAGCGCGTCCGCGCGCTGGCGTAGTCCCGTCCCCGCGCCGCTCCGGCGGCGCCACCAGCTTCCCTCGTTCGCGAGGGGGATCCCCGCGTAGCTCCTCCTCTCTCTCCGCGCGGGGATCGCGCGAACGCCCGGTGCACCCGCACCGGGCGTTCGTCGTTCCCGGGCCGCTCCCCGCCAGCGCGGGCCGGGGACGGCGTCCTGTCACAATCGATGGATGCCCACGCGCGAGGAGATCCTCCAGGCGCTCGAGTCGGTGATCGACCCCGAGCTCCGCAAGAACGTCGTCGAGCTCGGCATGGTCCGCGAAGTCGCGATCGGCGACGGCCGCGTCGACGTCACCATCTCGCTGACGACCGGCGGCTGCCCGCTGCGCAACCACTTCGTCGTCGCCGTCCGCAAGGCCGTCCGCGAGCTCGGCGTCGACGAGATCGGGGTCGACTTCGACGTCCTCTCCCCCGAGGAGAAGGCCGCGCTCCAGAAGCGGCTCGGGATGAAGAGCGGGCTCCCCGACGGCTCGAAGGCGTCGCTGGCCCAGGTCGCCAACGTGATCTGCGTCGGCTCGGGCAAGGGCGGCGTCGGCAAGTCGACGCTGACCGTCAACCTGGCCGCCGCGCTGGCCGCCGAGGGCAAGGCGGTCGGGGTCCTCGACGCCGACGTCTGGGGCTACTCGATCCCGCGGATGCTGGGCCTCGGCGCCGAGCGCCCGCCGGTCTCGGCCGAGCGCAAGATCCTGCCGCTCGAGGCCCACGGCCTGAAGGTGATGTCGATCGGCTTCTTCGTCGCCGAGGACAGCGCCGTCGTCTGGCGCGGCCCGATGCTGCACAAGGCGCTGACCCAGTTCCTCGAGGACGTCGACTGGGGCGCCCTCGACTACCTGCTGATCGACCTGCCGCCGGGCACCGGCGACGTCTCGATGACGCTGGCGCAGCTGCTGCCCCAGGCCCGCTTCCTGCTCGTCACCACCCCGCAGCCGACCGCCCAGAAGGTCGCCCGCCGCGCCGCCGAGATGGCGACCAAGGTCGAGCTCGACCTGCTCGGCGTGGTCGAGAACATGTCCGGCTTCACCACCCCGGACGGCGAGCGGTTCGCGATCTTCGGCGAGGGCGGCGGCCAGCAGCTGGCCAGCGAGCTGGACCTGCCGCTGCTCGGCAAGGTGCCGCTGACGATGCCGCTGCGCGAGCAGGCCGACGCCGGCGAGCCGCTGGTGGCGACCGATCCCGACGATCCGGCGTCGCAGGCCGTCCGCCAGGCCGCCCGCGGCCTGATCGCGGCCACGCCCGAGCTGCCGCCGATCCTGCAGGAGCTGCCTGAGCTGCCGGTGATGCAGCACGAGCCGCAGGGCGCCTCGCTGCCGATGGCCTGATCGGCCGCGGACGCGGGCGCGGCCGGTCCCGGCTCAGCCCGCCCGCTGCTCGTCCGCCCAGGCGGCGGCCAGCTCGCGGAACGCCTCGACCGCCGGCGGCCGGTAGCCGCCGGCCCGCCAGCCGAGCGCGATCGTGCGGGTCGCGTCGGGATCGTCGATCGCCGCCGCCGTCGGCGGACGCCCCGGCGGCGCCTCGCCCGGTCCCGGCGGCGGCAGCACCGCCAGCCCGTGGCCGGCCACGACCAGGCCGACGAGGGTCGCGAAGCTCGACGTCTCGAGCACGATCCGGGGCACGAAGCCGGCCCGGGCGCAGAGCTGCTCGAAGAGCGTCCGCAGGCCGTAGCCGTGGTGGAGCGCCGCGAACGACTCATCGGCCAGCTCGGCCATCGCGATCCGCGGCCGCCCCTCCAGCGGGTGGCCCGGCGGCAGCAGCAGCCGCAGCGGCTCGACCCGCAGCGGGTGCCAGGCCAGCCGGTCGTCGTCGGGCACCGGGCTGACCAGCGCCAGGTCGAGCTCGCCGTCGGCGAGCGCGTCCAGCAACCGCGCGCGGCTGTCCTCGCGCAGCCGCACGTCGACCGTCGGGTGGTGCTCGCGATAGCGGGCCAGCAGCTCCGGCACCAGCCAGGTGCCGAGGGTGTGCTGGAAGGCCAGCCGCAGCCGCCCGCGGTCGAGCCCCGCCGCCTGCCGGACCCGGTCGCGGCCGGCGTCGACCTCGGCCGCCGCCCGCCGCAGGTGCTCGACCAGCGCCTGCCCCTGGGCGTTCAGCCGCACCCCGCGGCCGACCCGGTCGAGCAGCGGGACGCCGGCCCAGGCCTCGACCCGCGCGACCGACCGCGACAGCGCCGGCTGGCTGACGTGGAGCGCCGCGGCGGCCTGCGAGACGTGCTCGCGCTCGGCCACCTCGACGAACCAGCGCAGATCCTCCAGCCGCAGATCACTCATGCTCGAACCGAAAGATAGCCAGCGAAATGATGCATTGGACGGATCAAGCCGCGCGGCCTAGCGTCGAACGGGATGAGCCCCGCGCCGATCCTCACCCGTCGGTCCACCCGCCTGCTGGCGATCGGCGTCCTCGCGGGCGGCTTCTCGGCCCTCTTCGGGGTCGGCGGCGGCACGGTGATGGTCCCGCTGCTGCTGCTCCTGCCCGGCTTCGACGAGCGGCGGGCGACCGCCGCCTCGCTGCTGGCGATCGTGCTGATGGCCGCGGCCGGTGCCGCGCTCCAGTCCGGCCACGGGCACCTGCAGGCCGGCCCGGCGCTGCTGGTCGGCGTGCCGGCGGTCGCCGGCGCGCTGCTCGGCACCGCGCTCCAGCAGCGGATCCCGACGCGGGCGATCTCGCTGGCCTTCGCCGGGCTGCTGGTGGCGGTGGCGGTCTGGCTGCTGACCGGCGCCGAGCCGACCACCGCCGGCGGCAGCCCGAGCGCGACGGCCTACGTGGCGGCGGGCGCGATCGGGGTGCTGGCCGGGGCGCTCTCGGGCCTGGTCGGGGTCGGCGGCGGCTCGATCTTCGTCCCGACGCTGGTGCTGCTGCTGGGCCTGGCGCCGGTCGAGGCGGCGGCGACGTCACTGCTGGCGATCGTCCCCGTGTCGCTGGCCGGGGCCCTCGCCCAGCGCCGCTACGGCAACCTCGACGTCTCCGCGGGGCTGCTGCTGGGGCTCGGCGCGCTGCCCGGGGTGGTGGCCGGCGTGGCGCTGGTCAACGCGCTGCCGGCGCGGACGGTCCAGGTGCTGTTCGCGCTGCTGCTGTTGTTCACCGCGGTCCAGCTGACGCGCCGCGTCCGCCGCCGCCAGCGGGCCGCCGCGCCCGAATCTATTGATTTCCGATCTGAAATACGTATATAGTGGTGATCGCCGGGTCCGGAGCGCTGCCGGACCACCGGGGAGAACAGGAGACCCCCCGTCCGCGCCGACCCATCTCGGTGCGAACGGGGGGATCTTCTCCCTCCGGGACCGCCGAACGGACGGTCGCGCAATATCGTTCGCCCGGCCGTACGACCGGAGGACCGCGATGACCGACGAGCAGCACCGGGCCCAGACGCCCGACCTGATCCAGCACGCCGAGAGCTTCGCCGAGCGCTACACGCCGTACGACACGCCGCGGCCGCGCCGCCACGTGGCCGTCGTGACGTGCATGGACGCCCGGCTCGACCTGTTCGGGCTGTTCGGGCTCGACATCGGCGACGCGCACCTGATCCGCAACGCCGGCGGCGTGGTCACCGACGACGTGATCCGCTCGCTGGCGATCTCGCAGCGGAAGCTTGGGACCCGCGAGATCCTGCTCGTCCACCACACCCAGTGCGGGCAGCTGACCTACACCGACGACGACCTCCGCAACGAGCTGCTGGAGCAGACCGGCTACAAGCCGCCGTGGTCGCCGGAGAGCTTCCAGGACCTGGACGCCGATCTGCGGCAGTCGATCCGGCGGGTGCTGGCCAGCCCCTTCCTGCCCCACAAGGACCTGGTCCGCGGCTTCGTCTTCGAGGTCGAGACCGGCACCCTGCGCGAGGTCCGCCTGCCCGACGAGGGCTGAGCCCCGGAACGCGACGCGCCCCGGGAGGGACCGGGGCGCGTCGCGCGGCGCACGGGGCGCCGGAGGCCCGGGACGTGGTCCCGGGCGCGGAGAACGTCGTCAGGCGTTCTGGAAGTACTTCGCGTTGAGGTCGACGAACGCCGACCACTCCTCGGGGATCTGGTCCTCGGCGAAGATCGCATCGACCGGGCACGCCTCGACGCAGGCGTCGCAGTCGATGCACTCCTCCGGATCGATGTAGAGCTGCGTCGCAGCATCGTAGTCCGGCTCGTCGGGAGTCGGATGGATGCAGTCGACCGGACAGACCTCGGTGCACGAGTTGTCCTTGGTGCCGACGCAGGGCTCTGCGATTACGTAGGCCATGTGAGGGGTGTCCTCGCGGGGTCGTCGGGGCGGGAAACCGAAGGGGAGAGCATATCCCGGACGCCCTGTCCGTGATCGCCCGGTCCGAGATCCTGACAGCCTGTCCGGCGGGGTGCGGCCGCCGTGACGGCGGGTGGGCTCGCACCGGCCGCGCGGAACCGTAGGCTTCCGGCCATGATCCTGCTGACCGGAGCGACGGGGGCGACCGGGACGCGCGTGCTCGACCGGCTGTTGCAGCGAGGCCACAAGGTCCGCTGCCTGCTCCGCGACCCGGCCCGCCTGGGCGCCCGCCGCGTCGACGTCCAGCTGGCGCTGTGGACGCTGACCGACGCCCGCCTGCCCGGCGGCGCGCTGCGCGGCGTCGACACGGTGATCCACCTGGCCGGACCACTGCACGACCAGGTCTCCGGCACGCTCGAGGAGCTGAACGTGACCGCCTCGTGGCGGCTGGCCGACGCCGCCGCGCGGGCCGGGGTCGGGCACTTCGTCCACGTCTCGGCGCTCGGGGCCGGGCAGGCCGCGTCCTGCCGCTTCCTGCGGGCGAAGGAGGCGGCCGAGCGGGTCGTCGCCGGCGCCGGCGACGTCGGCGGGATGCCGGTCTCGATGCTCTCGCCGTCGCTGGTCGTGGCCCGCGGGCACCGCTGGGCGTGGTGGGCGCAGACCCTGTCGCTGTTCCCGCTGGCGCCGGTGCCGGCCGGCTCGGCGGGCCGCTCGCGGCCGGTCGCCGCCGCCGACGTGGCCGACGCGATCGTGGCCGTCGTCGAGGGCGGCGCGCCGGACGAGCCGGTCCGGCGGCTGGAGCTGGCCGGCCCCGAGAGCTACCGCGTGGCCGAGCTGCTGCCGGCGCTGCAGGACGTGCTGGCGCGCCGGCGGCCGGTGGTGCCGGTCCCCGGCCACCTGCTGCAGGTGGCCGCGGCGGCGCTGGAGCGGCCGGGGATCGCCAACCGCGACGAGCTGGCGGTGCTCAACGCCGACACCACCGGCGCCCGCGGCAGCGCCGACCTGGAAGCGCTCGGGATCCGCCCCCGCGGGCTGGTCGACGCGCTCGCCGGCTAACCCGCGGCGAGCGCCAGCGGCGCCACCCGGCCGGCGGCCGGGGCAACCGCCTCGAGCTGGGTCGCCAGCGCCAGCAGCGTGCCCTCGTCGGCCGGGCGGCCGATCAGCTGGACGGCGAGCGGCAGCCCCGCCGCCGGGTCGTCGGCCGGCCGCTCGAACAGCGGCAGGCTGATCGCCGGCGACCCGGTCACGTTGATCAGCGCGGTGTAGGGGGTGAAGTGGCCGCCGAGCTCGAAGCCGCGCATCGGGTCGGCGCCATCGGGGTCGAGGTCGTCGATCGCGACCGGCGCGCGGCCGAGCGCCGGCGTGACGACGACGTCCCACGGATCGGCCCAGGCGACGAAGCGGCGGGCGACGCCCTGGATCGCCCCGTCGGCGACCAGGTAGTCGACCGAGCGCATCGCCGTCGCCCGCTGCCACAGCTCCCACGACAGCGCCTCGACGTCGTCGGCGGTCACGTCGCGGCCGCGACGCAGCTCGGCGATCCGGATCTGGGTCGCGACGCCGGGACCGAACGAGGCGGTGAAGAGGTCGAGCAGGCCGGGCAGCTGCCAGGGCGCGTCGACCTCCTCGACCTCGTGGCCGAGCCCGCGCAGCAGCTCGCCGGCACGGTGAGCGGCGGCGCGGTCGACCGGGTCGGGATCGCCGTCGAGCGGCGGCGTGGTGGTGACGGCGATCCGCAGCGGCCGCCCGAGCCCGCCCGGGTCGAGCCCGCGCCGGGCCAGGTCGGCGAACGGCGCGGCGGGCGCCGGCAGCGGGAAGCTGTCGCCGGTTTCGTAACCGGCCAGCACGTCGAGCGTCGCCGCCGCGTCGGCGACCGTCCGCGTCAGCATCCCGTCGGTCACCAGCAGGTGGTGGCCGAGGTCGGGCGCCAGCGAGACCCGGCCGCGCTGGGCCTTCAGCCCGACCAGCCCGCAGCAGGCGGCGGGGATCCGGATCGAGCCGCCGCCGTCGTTGCCGTGGGCGATCGGCAGCATCCCCGCCGCGACCGCCGCGGCGGCGCCGCCGGAGGAGCCGCCCGGCGTCCGCTCCAGGTCCCACGGGTTGCGGGTCGGGCCGAAGCGGCGCGGGCGGGTGATCGGCGTGATCCCCCACTCCGGCAGGTTGGTCGAGCCGACCAGGACGAAGCCGGCGTCGCGCAGCCGGCGGGTGACGTTGTGGTCGGCCAGCGCGACGTCGTCCTCGGTGAAGGCCGAGCCGAGCGTCAGCCGCTTGCCGGCGACGCCGCGGTTGTTCTTGATCGCGGTCGGGACGCCGGCGAAGGGCCGCGGATCGCCGGGGCCGATCGCGGCGGCGGCCTCCAGCGCCTCCTCCGCCCAGAGCTCGACGAAGGCGTTGACCCGGCCGTCGAGGGCGGCGATCCGGTCGAGCGCGGCCTGGACCAGGTCGACCGCCGCCAGCTCGCCGCGGCGGATCAGCTCCGCGAGATCGACGGCGGGACGGCGCAGCAGCGCGGGGTCGGCGGCGGGCATGGCGCCGACGGTAGCGGGGCGGCCGTGTGACGTCCGCGTGAACCGGGGTGGAACGGCGTACGCCGGTGTGAGAGGGTCGCGCGGCGAGGGGACGTTCCACCCACCATCCCGGAGCATCGATGCCCAACCTCGAGGTCTACGCCGACGCCGGTGGCAACTACCGCTGGCGGCTCAAGTCCACCAACGGCCAGACGGTCGCCGGCTCCGGCGAGGCGTTCTCGTCGAAGTCGAGCGCCAAGCGCGCGGCCAAGAACGTGCAGGCCCGCGCGACCGAGTTCAAGGACGAGGTCTACGCCGACAGCGGCGGCAAGCACCGCTGGCGGCTGACGTCGAGCAACGGCCAGACGGTCGCCACCTCGGGCCAGTCGTTCGCGTCCAAGGGCGGCGCCCAGAAGGCGGTCGACGCGGCCCGCAAGACGGCGGCCTCGTCGACGCTGGTCGAGGTCTGAGCGTCGCGGCGCCCGCGCGAGCCGCGGGCGCCGCACTGCTAGGTTCGGTACGCACCGGGACCGGTCCCGGTGCGTCGACGCGTCCAGCGAGCAGAAGACGACGAGGCAGATGAGCGACGAGGTACGTTCCGGGCTCGAGGGGGTCGTGGCCTTCGCGACCACGATCGCCGAGCCCGACAAGGAGGGTGGCGCGCTGCGCTACCGCGGGGTCGACATCGAGGACCTGGTTGGCCACGTCCCCTACGAGAAGGTCTGGGGCCTGTTGGTCGACGGCTCGTTCGATCCCGGGCTGCCGTTCGCCGAGCCGCACCCGCTCAGCGTCCGCTCCGGCGATCCGCGGGTCGACGTCCAGGCGGCGCTGGCGATGCTGGCGCCCGAGTGGGGCTTCAAGCCGCTGATCGACACCACCGACGACGAGGCCCGCACCGAGCTGGCCCGGGCGTCGGTGATGGCGCTCTCGTTCGTCGCCCAGTCGGCCCGCGGCGGTGGCCAGCCGCCGGTGCCGCAGTCGCAGGTCGACGAGGGCCGGTCGGTCGCCGAGCGGTTCCTGATCCGCTGGCGCGGCGAGCTCGACCCGCAGCACGCGAAGGCGATCGACGCCTACTGGATCTCGGCCGCCGAGCACGGGATGAACGCCTCGACCTTCACCGCCCGCGTGACCGCCTCGACCGGCGCCGACGCGGCGGCGGCGCTCTCGTCGGCGGTCGGCGCGCTGTCGGGCCCGCTCCACGGCGGGGCGCCCTCGCGGGTGCTGGCGATGCTCGACGGCGTCGAGCAGTCCGGCAACGCCGAGACCTGGGTCAAGGACGCGCTCGACCGCGGCGAGCGGCTGATGGGCTTCGGCCACCGCGTCTACCGCGCCGAGGATCCCCGCGCCCGCGTCCTGCGGCGGACGGCGAAGGAGATCGGCGCCGCCCGCTACGAGGTGGCCGAGGCCCTGGAGCAGGCCGCGCTGGCCGAGCTGCACGCCCGCAAGCCCGACCGCGTGCTGGCCACCAACGTCGAGTTCTGGTCGGCGGTCGTGCTCGACACGGCCGAGGTCCCGGCCGACCTCTTCACCCCGCTCTTCACCTGCGCGCGGGTCGCCGGCTGGTCGGCCCACATCCTGGAGCAGAAGCGCGAGGGTCGCCTGATCCGCCCGTCGGCGAAGTACGTCGGCGAGGGCCCGCGGCCGGTCTCGGCCGTGCCGGGGGCGTAGGTTCGCGGGGCGCCCGGGCCGACGCTCGGCCCGGGCGCTCACCGCATCACCCCGGCATCCCGAAGACGCAGAGCCGGATCGGCTGCGCGTTGGCCGGGTCGAGGGCGTTGCGGACCAGGTGCCAGACGTTCGGGTCGTAGGCCTCGCCGAGGTGGCCGACCGGGTCGAGGGGGCAGGAGTCCTGGACGTAGCGGTTCTTGACCCCGGGCTCGCGCACGAACGAGGTCGAGGTCGGGGTCACCATCTCGTCGTAGCGCGAGGTGATGATCGTGTAGTCGACGCCGGGCTGGGCGATCGGCTGGCCGTCGTCGAGCCGCCGGATCGCGGCCCCGCCCGTCACCAGGTCGCCGACCGCGGGGACGCCGAGGCTGCCGGTGATCTGCTCGAACTGGGCGTTGCTGATGAACAGCCGCCCGAGCGTGACGAGGTTGGCGAACGAGGTGCCGTGGGTCGGCGGGGCGATCGCGACCACGCGGCCGATCCGGTCGGCGATGCCCTGGGTCTTGGTCACGTAGAGCGACTGGAAGCCGCCCTCGGAGTGGCCGACGAGGTCGACCTTGGCCGCGCCGGTGGCGGTCCGGACGCGCTCGACGAAGGCGCGGATCTCCTGGGCCGAGGTGGCGATCGGCTTCAGCCCGCCGACGAACGGGAACTCGTCGTACTCGCCGTAGGTCTCCGAGAACGTGCAGTAGCCGCGGGCCGCGAGGTCGGCCTGCAGGACGTTCAGATCCTCGTAGTAGGTCGCGCCGAGCCCGTGCAGCACGACCACCGGATTCGGGTGGGCGCTGCTGGGGCGGCAGCCGAAGTCGTTGTTGCCGCCCGCGGCCGAGGCCGTCGCCGGGACGATCAACGCGAGCGAGGTGGCGGCGGCGATCGCCGCGCGCCGGATGATGCGATGGACCATGTCACTCCTCCGTGGACGGGTGCAACTCGATACTCTGCGGTATCGAGTTGCAGGCGGACCGTCCCACACCGCGGTCGACGACGTCAAGTCGAGTAGGGTCGACGGCCGGATGAGCCGCGTCCGCACGCGCCCCACGCGGGAGGAGACCGTCGCGCGGCTGCTCGACGCGGCGGTCGAGGTCTTCGCCGAGCGCGGGATCGCGGCGGCGACGGTCAGTCAGATCGCCGCCGCGGCCGGGCTCACCAAGGGCGCCGTCTACTCGAACTTCGCCGGCAAGGACGACCTGATCCTGGCGATCATGGACCGCCAGGCCGCCGGCCGCCTGGCCCAGGCGCTGGCCGCGGTCGACGCCGCCGCCGACCTGCCCTCGGCGCTCCGCGACGCCGGCGTGGTGCTGGTCCGCGAGCTGCGCGTCGACGCCGTCTGGCACCGGCTGCTGGCCGAGTACTTCGCCCTCTCCTCCCACGACGAGCAGCTGCGCGCCCGCCTGCGCGAGCACCGGCGCGAGGCGAAGGAGGCCGTCGCGGCGGCCCTGACCCAGCTCGCCGAACGGCTCGCGATCGCGCTGCCGATGCCGGCCGAGGACCTGTCGGTGACGATCTTCGGCCTCTCCAACGGGCTCGGGATCGAGTCGGGCATCGACCCCGACGGCGTCCCCGACGACCTGCTCGCCCGGGTCCTGGCGCTGATCTTCGCCGACGCGCTCGCCGGCTAGGCCGCGTGGGCCCGCAGGTCGTCGAGCGCGACCACGTCGAGCGCCCGCTCGTCGCACGCCTCCAGCACCACCGGCGGCGCCATCCCGTCGAGCAGCGCCTGCTGCCAGCGGGCGGCGCAGAGGCACCAGCGGTCGCCGGGACGGAGCCCGTCGAAGCCCGGTCGCGGCGTCGACAGGTCGTTGCCCTGGTAGGCGGTGTAGCGGAGGAACCGCTCGGTCATCACCGCGCAGACGGTGTGCTGACCGAGGTCGGCGGGGTGGAACTCGCAGCAGCCGCTGCGGGTCCATCCGGTCAGCGGGTCCTCGCCGCAGACCACCAGCTCGCCGCCGAGCACGTTGCGCCGCTCCATCGCCCGGCTTCTACCGGATGGAGCGGCGCCGCGGGCGCGCGGTCGCTAGTCGAGCGACGCCATCACGTGCTTGACCACGGTGTAGTCCTCGAGCGCGTAGCCCGACAGGTCCTTGCCGTGGCCCGAGTCCTTGAAACCACCGTGGGGCATCTCCGAGGCCAGCGGGATGTGGGTGTTGATCCAGACGGTGCCGAAGCGGAGCGCGTTCGAGACGCGGAGCGCGCGGCCGACGTCGCGGGTCCAGACCGAGGAGGCCAGGCCGTAGGGAGTGCCGTTGGCCCAGGCGATCGCCTCGGCCTCGTCGGTGAACCGCTGGACGGTGATCGCCGGACCGAAGATCTCGTTCTGGATCATCTCGTCGTCCTGCTGGAGGTTCGCGACGACGGTCGGCTCGACGTAGTAGCCGGGCCGGTCGGCCTTGCGACCGCCGGTGACGACCTCGGCGTGCGAGGGCGCGCGGTCGAAGAAGCCGGTCACGCGGTCGTACTGGTTGGCGTTGTTGACCGGGCCGAGCGAGGTGTCGGCGGCGGTCACGTCGCCCAGCACCAGGCCCTTCGCCTGGTCGACCAGGCCGTTGACGATCTCGTCGTAGACCTTGGCGCCGGCAAGCACGCGGGTCGCGGCGGTGCAGTCCTGGCCGGCGTTGTAGTAGCCGGCGCCGGCGATCCCCTCGAGCGCGGTCTCCAGGTCGACGTCGTCGAAGACCACGACCGGGGCCTTGCCGCCCAGCTCCAGGTGGGTCCGCTTCAGCTGCTTGCCGGCGTGCTCGGCGATCCAGCGGCCGGTGGCGACCGAGCCGGTCAGCGAGACCAGCGCGATGTCCGGGTGCTCGACGATCGCCTGGCCGGGCTCGTTGCCGCCGACGACGACGTTGAGGACGCCGGCCGGGAACAGGTCGGCGGCCAGCTCGGCCAGCTTGACGGTCGAGGCCGGGGTCGACGGGGCCGGCTTGAGGACGGTCGTGCAGCCGGTGGCGAGCGCCGGGCCGATCTTCCAGACCGCCATCATCATCGGGTAGTTCCAGGGCGCGATCTGGCCGACGACGCCGACCGGCTCGCGGCGGATGATCGAGGTCAGGCCCTCCAGGTACTCGCCCGAGGCCTTGCCCTCCATGCAGCGCGCCGCGCCGGCGAAGAAGCGCAGGTTGTCGGCCATCGCGCCGATCTCGTCGTCCTTGACCGCCTGCAGCGGCTTGCCGGCGTCGCGCGACTCGATCGCGGCCAGCTCGTCGGCGTGCTCCTCGATCCGGTCGGCGAGCTTCAGCAGCGCCAGCGCGCGCTCGCCCGGCGTGGTCCGCGACCAGCTCTCGAAGGCCCGGGTGGCGGCGGCGACGGCCCGGTCGACGTCCTCGCGACCGGAGGCGGCGGCGCGCGCGTACTCCTGACCGGTGGAGGGGTCGACGACGGCGAGGGTCTCGCCACTGGCCGCGTCGACGAACTCGCCGTCGATGAAGTTGCGCAGGGTGCTCATGGATCGTTCTCCACTCGGGGATCGGTCGTCCGACACTCTCGCGTCGCCGGGGCCCGGGGCAACCGTTCGATCGGCCAAAGCCACGCGAAGTGATCTAGCCATTACTACAGGGTCGCGCTCCCCGCGTCGAGTCCGGGCGACGACGCCGCATCGGCGCCGCCGCCCGGTTGGTCGGCCCGGCTAGGGGTAGCGGAGGGTCCGCTGGACGGCCTTGCCGAGGTTGCCGTTGCGGTCGTAGGAGCGCACGATCACCGTCACGGTGCGCCGCGTGACGCCGGGGCTCGGCAGCCCGCTCTTGGGCAGCCGCACGCGCAGCGACCACTTCGCCGTGCCCTTGACGTAGCGCACGCGGGAGGCGCGGCAGGGCACCGCGCTCGTCCAGCGGCCGCGGGCGTCGAGGTAGCGGCACTGTCCCTTGCTCTTCTTGCCCAGGACCGGCTGCCGGATCGCGACCATCGTGCCGCGAACCGCGGCGGCGTGCTGACCCTTGCAGTTGGTCAGGTCGCTCGAGCGGCCCCGGACGACCAGGATCCGTCGCTTCCCGCGCTTCAGCGAGACGTTGCGCACCTGCGGTCCGGCGACGTCGCGGCAGTCCTTGCCGCTGCTGACGGCCGTGGTCGCCAGGGTCGTGCCCAACGCCGACGGCGGACCGTCGGGGGCGGGGATCGACGGCTGCACCGCGGTCGGCGCCCGGCGCAGGAACGAGACGTCGGAGAGCTGGATCAGGCCCTTCGCCGGCAGCCCCTCGCCGCCGAAGTCGAACCGCAGCGACACGACCCGGGACGGATCGACGCCGGCGAAGGCGGAGAGCGGGATCCAGACCCCGTTCAGCACCGTGTGCGGCTTGAACGGCGCCCGCAGCGACGCGCTCCAGTCGCTGATCTTCGTCGTCGCGCTGGCGCCGGTCGCGTCGGTCAGGGTCACGGCGTAGTCCTGGGCCTGGCCGCGCGGGTTCTCGGCCGCCCCCTCGTCGAGCGCGGTCCGCAGCTGCAGCGCCCGGGTCCCGGTCAGGTCGGCCGCGGCGCCGCCGGGCGCGAGCTGCGCCGTCAGCGACGCCGGGCCGTCCCAGCCGATCGTGTACTGGTCACCCCAGGAGGGCGTCGTATCGGCCTGCGGGCAGGCGTTGGGCTTGGAGTTCTCCGGATCGCAGAGCTGATAGCGCTTCAGGCCACTGGCCGTGATCGCGCCGCCGGTGGCGGTCGTGCCGGTCGGATCGGCGCCGTCGGGGCGGATCAGGTCCAGCCGCTGGGCGTCGGGACCGATGTACGAGCTCCGCACCAGGTCGCGGCAATCGACCGCCTTCGCGCTGTCGCCCGTCGGGCAGGCGGAGGCGGGCAGGGTCGTCTCGCCGGTCATCAGCGGCTCCATCGCCGTCTCGTCGCCGACGTAGCGGCGCATGAACGCGTTCATCAGCGCGATCCCGGTCTTCTGCTGATCGGGCTCGCTCAGGCGCACCTCGGGGTGCTGGTCGTCGGCGAAGCCGCTCCAGCCACCGCAGGTGCCGTCGGCGTCGTCGCCGTCGGCCGCCCAGATCGTGTTGTAGAAGTTGTGGTTGGCCCCCTCGACGTAGAACTGCAGGTCGGCGGTCTTGGCGTTGGCCGGGCGGTACTTCGCGAGGCCGAAGAAGTTGGCGCCCTCGAGCGTCGTCATGTCGCCGTCGCAGCCGCCGAGCAGGGTCGCGAAGTTCGTGCCCTCGGGCGTCTTGTGGTCGGTGTAGGTCGTCGGCTCCAGCGCCAGCGTGGCGTCGATCAGCCACTGCCTGCCGCGGACGTTGTTGCGGTTGAAGGTCAGGAAGTCGACGACGCCCGCACCGCCACGCGAGTGGCCCATCAGCCCGATGCCGGCGTCGAGGTCGACCTTGCCCTTCAGCGAGGTCCGCGACGGCGGCTTGGTGACGTCGACGGCCTGGGCCGTGTTCATCACCGCACCACCGTCGTTCCAGTCGCGAACCGCCTCGAGCGTCGCCTGCAGGATCTGCGAGCGCACGCTGCTGCCGGTGCCGTCGCCCGCGAGCAGTCCGGCGGACGTGAGCGACGCCAGGTTGGCCTCCGGGCTGACGACGACGTAGCCGTGGCTGGCGAGGTTGTCGGACAGGTAGTCGTAGCCGGCGAAGCTATTGATCTTCAACCAGTCCGGACAGGGGTCCGTCGAGGGCGTGCCGGCCGGCGCGCCCTTCGGCGGCGCGATCGGCGCCGACTTGTACTCACGGCAGGTCCCGTGGTTGCCGTGCAGGTAGACGACCAGTCGCGACGGATCGACCTTGCCCTGGGGAAAGGTCACCGACCCCCGCAGCGGCACCAGGGTCGCGTCGGGCGTGATGCCGGGCCTCGTGGCCAGGCGCAGGTCGCCGACGTCGTAGGACACGCGCTGGACGGGGTAGGGGCCGCGCGCCATCGGGTCGGCCGTCAGCGCGTCCTGGCCGCGCGGCGGCGCGGCTGATGCGAGCGACGGAACGAGCGCGAGCGCGGCCACGGCGAGTGCGGCCGCGAACGGCGCAGCGGGCCGCCCGCGGGAGAGGGACAGCATGAGGTCGGGACCTCCAGGGGTCTCGTCGGTGGGGGATCGGCCCGACGCGGACGGCGGGCTCGACGCGTCACCGTACGCGGGCGCCCCGAGCGGTCAGATCGCCCGTTGTACAGCGTGTTTCGGGGCCCGTTGTACCGCCGTCACGAGCTCTGGGACATCCGTCCAATCGGCCGGATCGGCGGGATTTCCGTGCTCAGGCGGAGGGCGCGACCACGGCGAGCTGATCGATCCCGGCGGCCAGGTCGGCGAGCGTCGTCGCGCCCAGCTCGTCCTCGATCGCGCGGGCCGCGCGGCGGTCGACCTCGACCAGCGCGCGCTGGATCCGCTGGCCGGCGGCGCAGTCGGGGTTGGCCTCGTGCAGGCCCAGCACCTGGCCGTCGCCGTGGACCGCCCGCCAGACGTCGGCGAGGGCGATCTCGCGCGGGGGGCGCGTGACCCGCCAGCCGCCGGTGGTCCCGGGCCGCGAGGCGACCAGGCCGGCGTCGCGCAGCAGCCCGAGCACGCGGCGGACGTGGACCGGGTTGGTGCCGACGCTGCCGGCCAGGTCGGTCGAGCTCTGGACCGCGTCCGGCTGGGCGGCGAGCAGCGTCATCAGGTGGACGCCGACGGCGAAGCGGGTGTTGGTCGGACGCGCCACGTTGCCGATCCTACCGCGAATTCGTCATCAGAGCTGTTACAGTTGCTCATGCAACCGCAACCGACTCGATTACGAATCCCAGGAGCCCCCCATGAGCCTCGTCATCACCGGCGCCTCCGGCCAGCTCGGCCGCCGCACCGCCGAGCTGCTCCTCGACCGCGTCGACCCCTCGCGCGTCGCCCTCGTCACCCGCCGCCCGCAGGCGCTCGCCGACCTGGCCGCCCGCGGCGCCACCGTCCACCAGGCCGACTTCGACCACCCCGAGCAGCTGCGCGCGGCCTTCGCCGGCGCCGAGCGGGTGCTGCTGATCAGCACCGACGCGGTCGGCGCCCGGGTCCACCAGCACGCCGAGGCGATCGACGCCGCCAAGGACGCCGGCGTCCAGCTGCTGGCCTACACCTCGGCCCCGAAGCCGGAGCCCGACAACCCGGCGATCGCCGTCGTCGACCACCGCAAGACCGAGGACCTGATCCGCGCCAGCGGCGTGCCGTTCGCGTTCCTCCGCAACGCCCTCTACACGGAGATGCAGGTCGGCGCCGCCGAGGGCGCGCTGGCCGGCGGCCAGCTCTTCAGCAACGAGGGCGACGGCCGCACCGGCTACGTCACCCGCGAGGACGCCGCGGCGGTCGCGGCGGCGGTCCTGGCCGAGGGCGACCACGCCGGCCAGGCCTACGACGTCGTCGCCGAGCGGCTGACCGCCGCCGAGCGGGCCGCGATCTTCGCCGAGGTCGGCGGCCGCCCGGTGGCCGCGGTCGCGGTCGACGACGAGGGCTACGCCGAGGGCCTGCGCCAGCACGGCCTGCCCGAGGAGCTGGTGCGGGTGCTGACGACCTTCGGCGCCGCCGGCCGCGAGGGCTACCTGGACGTCGAGAGCGACGTGGTCGAGCGGCTGACCGGCCGGACCCCGGCGCGGCTGGCCGACGTCCTGCGCGGGGCGCTGGTGACCGCCTGAGGCGGCGGGGGCGGGTCGAGGGCGGGGCCGCGGGGGGGCGAACGTCACACGCCCGCCCCACCCTCCCGCGCCGTGCAACGTTCCCCGTCACCGGCGGGGGTGAACGTGTCGCGGCGGCTGGAGCGGGGGGCGGTGTGTGACGTTCGCCCCGCCGCCCCCGCGGCCCCCCCTACTCCTCGGGGTCGAGCGCGTGGCGGCGCTCGGCCTCGAGCAGCAGGTGCAGGTCGGCGATCGTCGAGGGCGCCCGCAGCGGACGGTCGAGCGCCTCGGCCAGGCGGCCCAGCCGGTAGCGGAGCGAGTTCGGGTGCAGGTGCAGCGCGTCGGCCGCGGCGCGCACGTCCAGCTCGGCGTCGAACCAGGCCCGGATCGCCGCCCGCAGGCCGGGGCGCGAGTCGAGGATCTCGGCCAGCGCCGCCAGCTTCGGCCCGATCGCCTGGCGGTCGACGTGGGCCAGCACCGTCTCCGTCAGGTCGAGGTCGTCGAACCGCCGCCAGCGCCGCTCGTCGCCGCGGGTCACCAGCTCGACCGCGACGTGGGCGTCGGCGACGCTCGCCGCCACCCCCGACGGGGCCTTGAACGCCCGCCCCAGGCCGACCGCGATCCGGGCGTCGGCCTCGAGCAGGTCGGCGACCAGCCGCTCGGCCGGGTCGTCCTCGCGCAGGACCGGCGCCGGCGCCGGCAGCGCTCCCGCCTCGTCGTCCTGGCGGGTGATCCCCGACGGCGCCGTCGGCTCGCCCGCCAGCACCACCACCACCCGCCCGCGGTCGACGGACACCAGCCCGACCCCGCGGCGGGCCTCGACCAGCGCCTCGACCGCGTCGAGCGCCGCCTCGTCCGCATCGTCCTCGGCCCGGACCACGATCGCCCGGTGCGAGACCGCCAGGTCGACCCCGAGCGCCGCCGCCCGCGCCGCCAGCGCCCCGGCGTCCTTCGCCTCCAGCTGCAGCAGCTCCGCCAGCAGCGAGCGCCGCACCGCCCGGTCCTGCTGGCGGACGGTCTCCTCCAGCCGCGCCGCCGCGGCCACCAGCGGCACCGTCGCCTGGACCGCCGCCCGGCTCAGCCGCGGGGCCAGCGTGCGGGTGCGGCTGGCCAGCACCACCCAGCCGGCGTCGTCGGCGTCGAGCGGGGCGGCGACCACGCTCCAGGCCCCCAGCCGCCACTCGCGGACGCCGGCCGCCGGGTCGAAGAGCGCCTCGCTCAGGTCGTCGGGCAGCGCGCCGCTGGCGTGGAGCACGTGACCGCCCGGCTCGACGATCGCCGCCGACCCGTCGAGCAGGGTCGCCAGCCGCTCGACCAGGACCGGCTGCGGCTCGGGCGTCCGCAGCGCGTCGATCAGGTAGCGCTGGATCGACGAGAGCCGCTGGAGGGTCCGCATCTCGCTCGACAGCAGCGAGCGGTGGACGAACGCGATCAGCTCGCGGAAGGGCGTCGTCAGCGGCACGCGGAAGACCGGGAAGCCCAGCTCGCGGGCCTCGTCGACGATCGCCGGCGGGACCTCGTCGAAGACCAGCTCGGTCCCGAAGCCGAGCGCCGCCGCGCTGTGGCGGTGCAGCTCGCGGACGAGCTGGCGCTGGGCCGGCTCGTCGTCCTCCAGCCGCAGGCCCGAGGTCAGCATCACCCAGTCGGGCGCCAGCCAGCGGGCCGGCTGGGCGAGCTCGATCGAGTGCGCGCCCGAGACCCGGCGATCGCTGGCCGCCGGTCCGCCGGCGAGCAGCTCCAGCCCCAGCTCGCGGTGTTCGAGCAGGTCGCGCAGCGAGAAGGGGCCGGTGGACACCCGGCGATCATCCCGCGCCGCGCGAATCCGCGTGCAACCGGCGTGGCGGCGGGGCCGGCTTCCGCCGCTGGAACGGCGTACGCGATACCCGTCGTGGTGGATCGGACGACATTCGACGCCGAGCTTCGTCGCGGCTCCGGTGTGCCGACGGGCTCCGGGACGACAGGCTCGACCCAATCCCCCACCGATGCGACCCCCGACCGAGGAGGACCCCCCGATGACCCCGACCACGAGCGCCCTCTGGCACCCGTTCGCCGACATGGGCAGCGTCGCGTCGACGCCGCTCGTGATCGACCGCGCCGAGGGGGTCACCGTCTGGGACGAGGACGGGCGCGCCTACCTCGACGCGACCGCCGCGCTGTGGTTCGCCAACCTCGGCCACGGCCGTCCCGAGCTGGCCGCGGCCGCCGCCGACCAGATCGGCAAGCTCGACGCCTACAGCACCTTCGGCGACTACGCCAACCGGCCGGCGATGGAGCTGGCCGAGCGGCTGACCGGGTTCTTCCCCGAGGCCGGCGCGAAGGCGTTCCTGACCAGTGGCGGCGGCGACTCGATCGACAGCGCCGCCAAGATCGCCCGCGCGTCCTGGTTCCACCGCGGCCAGCCCGAGCGCGTGCACCTGATCAGCCGCAGCAACGGCTACCACGGGACCCACGGCTTCGGGACCGCGATCGCCGGGATCCCGGCCAACCTCGGCGGCTTCGGTCCCCAGGCCCCGGACGCCTCGGTCGTCCCCCACGACGACGTCGACGCGCTCGAGCAGGAGATCCTGCGGGTCGGCCCGGAGCGGGTGGCCGCCTTCTTCTGCGAGCCGGTGATCGGCGCCGGCGGCGTCCACCTGCCGCCCGAGGGCTACATCGAGGCCGCGGTCGCCGTCTGCCGCAAGTACGGCGTGCTGTTCATCGCCGACTGCGTGATCTGCGCCTTCGGCCGGCTCGGCACCTGGCTCGGGATCGACCGCTGGCCGGTCGTGCCCGACATGGTGACGATGGCCAAGGGGATCAACGGCGGCGTCGTGCCGCTCGGCGCGGTGCTCGTCCGCGGCGAGGTCGCGGAGCCGTTCTTCACCGGCCAGCCCGGCGCCCCGGTGCTGCGCCACGGCGCCACCTACGCCGGTCACCCGGTCGCGGCCCGCGTGGCGCTGGCCGCCTTCGACCTCTACGAGGGCGAGGGCCTGATCGCCCGCGGTCGCGAGCTGGAGGGCGCGCTGGCCGACGCCGTCGCCCCGCTGCGCGGCCACGAGCTGGTCGGCGACGTCCGCGCCGGCCTCGGCCTGCTCTCCGGCGTCGACCTCAGCGACGAGGTGCTGCAGGCGGTGCCCGGCGCCCCGGCGATCTGGCAGATGGGCTGCCGCGACGCCGGCGTGCTGGTGCGGCCGCTCGGCCGCGGCGTCGCCGTCTCGCCGCCGCTGACGATCGAGGAGCGCGACATCGCCCGGATCGGCGACGCGCTCCACGCCGGGCTCGAGAAGGTGGCCGAGGCGGCCGGCGCGCTGGCCTAGCCGCAGGAGCGGACGCCGGCGAGGACCCGGTCGAGCAGCCCGGCCAGCAGCCGCTGCTCCTCCGGGTCGAGCCCGTCGAAGGCCGCCGGCGGGGCGGCCAGCCGCTCGGCGACGGCCGCCCGCAGCCGCTCGCCCTCAGCGGTCAGGGCCAGGATCCGCACCCGGCGGTCGTCCGGCGACGGCCGCCGCTCGACCAGCCCGCGGCGCTCCAGCCGGTCGATGATCCCGGTCACGTTGCTGTTGTCGCAGGCGAGCGCGCCGGCCAGCTCGCCCATCGGCCGCGGGACGGCCGGATCCAGGTGGCGGAGCGCGAACAGCTGCGGCGGCGACAGGTCGAGCTCGCGCGCGACGGCGGCGGCCCGGCAGCGCTGCAGCTCGACGAGCTCGGCGATCCGCTGCCAGGCGGCGTTCGCGGACGAGGTGGGGGGCGCGAGCGACACGGGAGACGGCCTCGGAACGAGGATACCGCGGACGATCCCGCCGCCGATCGTCGCGGACCTCCACCTTCGACCCGCTCCAGCGCTCAGCCATCGGCGAAGGGCAGCACTGCCACCGGGTGCGGGTCGTGCTCGGGCACGCCCTGCTCCAGCACGCCACCGACCGGCGACTCCAGCACCACCGGCGCCCCCGCCCGCGGGCTCCAGGTCAGCCGGACCGCGGCCCGCGAGCAGTTCAGCGCGTGGTGCAGCTCGCCGCCGCCGGGCTGGGCGTAGGGCCACGCCACCATCCGGTCGGGCGGGCAGTCGAGCTCGACCAGCAGCGACCCGTCGGCGGCCGGCAGCTCCAGCACCAGGTGGCCGGGCGACTGGGCCCGCACCCGCCCCGGACCGCGGCGGGCCGAGAGCGCCAGCGGGATCCGGCGGCCGTCGAGCTGGAGGGCGCCGACGCCGGCCCACGGCACGACGACCGGCCCGACCTTGATCCGGGCGACGGCGGCGTCGAACCACGCGTCGGGGCGGTCGCGGAAGCCGAGGCCGTTGAGCCACAGCCAGCGGTGCGCGTGCTCGCTGCCCCAGTTGTGGCCGAGCACGGCCGGCGCGTCGCGCAGCTCGATCGCGCGCTCGCCGACCCGGACCGTGCCGCTGACCGCCAGGCCGACCAGCGGCGAGGTGACCTTCGTCTTCGGCAGCGGCGCCCCGTAGAGCCGCTCGAACGGCAGGTGGCGGAGGCCGACCGGGTCGGCGGCGCCGAACCGGAGGTCCCAGGCGGCGTCGGTGATCGCCCCGCGGGCGCCCTCGGGACCGAGCGCCGATCCACCCTCCTCCGGACCGGCGTCCGGCCCGCCGCCGACGGTGATCCACGGCCCCTCCGGACCGCCCGGCCGCGGTCCCGGCCAGGTCCGCTTGCTGGCCTCCGGGGTGCCGTCGGCGTCCCAGACCACGCACCACGCCGAGCCCTGCTCGGCGCCCGGCCGGTCGCCCGGGCGGTGCTGGACGGTGTGGCGCAGCCAGACGGCCTCGCCGGTCGCCGGGTCGACCGCGCGCAGGAACAGCGACTCGTAGAAGGCCCGCGGCGGCGCGACGTCCGGCCAGCGGACCTGGAGCCCCGTGCTCATCGCCGCCGCCCGTGTCGCAGTCCCAGCCATGCCCACAAGGGATAGGTGGCGAAGGCGGCCGCCGCGATGACGTGTCCGGTAGGGCCGACCGCGCCGTCGTCGACCCGCAGCAGGCCGGAGTTGATCATCCAGTCGCGGCCGCTGCGGGCCCGGCAGAGCCGCCAGATCGGCCGCGTCCAGGGCCGGTTCAGGTAGAGCGGCACGCTGACCGCCAGGAAGCCGGCGACGGTGGCGGTGGCGACCACCTCGGCCGCGGCCGGGTCGTCGACCGCCTGGGCGGTGCGGCGGCCGGCCAGGTACAGGGCGGGTCCGTCGATCAGGAACGACATCCGGGCTCCTCAGGAGGTGGCGGCGACCGCGGCGCTGCGGGCGCCGGGCGGGACGGGATGGTCGAGCAGGTGGCGGGCCAGCCGCAGCGACAGCGCGACGATCGTCAGCTGCGGGTTGACGCCGACCGTGGCCGGCAGCGCGCTGCCGTCGCAGACGTGGACGCCGCCGGTCCCGCGGACCCGCAGGTCGGGGTCGAGCACGCCGTCGCGCGGGTCGGCGGACGGCCGCACGCTGCCGTGCGGGTGGAAGGCCATCAGCCGCAGCGAGGCCGCCGACAGCGGGTGCCGGTGGAGCGGCCGCAGGTCGCCGTCGCGCAGCGGCGGCAGCCCCGCGACCGGCAGCAGCACCTCGCGGGCGCCGGCCGCGAACCACAGCTCGACCAGCCGCTCGAGCCCGAAGGCGACCGCCTCGCGGTCGGCCGGGTGGAGGTCGTAGCGGACGACCGTGCGGCGCAGGCGACCGGCCCCGGCCTCGACCACGCGGCCGACCGGACGGTCGCGGATCATCATCCCGAACTGGGCCCAGCGGCGGTGGTCGAGCATCGCGCTGCGGTGGTCGTCGCCCCGCAGCGGCAGCGTGAAGGCCAGGTACTCGGGCGGGCCGCCGATCCCCTCCAGCATCACCCCGCGGCCGGCGAAGCAGTCGACGCCGTAGGACTGGGGGACGCCGTGGTGGACGTCCGGCAGCTCGTCATCGAAGCGGGCCGCGGCGGCGGTCGCGGGGTGGATCGCCAGGTGCCGGCCCAGGTGCGGGTTGCCGGCGGCCAGGCCGCTGCGCCGCAGCAGGCCGGGGGTCAGCAGCGCACCGGTCGCGATCACCACCCGCTCGGCCTCGATCCGCAGCCGGCTGCCGTCGGCGCCGCGGGCGTGGACGACGTTCGGGGCGCCGGCCTCGACCCGCAGCACCCGGGTCCGGTCGAGCAGCCGCGCGCCGGCGGCGAGCGCGTCGTCGATCCAGGCCAGACCGGGGTGGCGCTTGGCCCCGACCGGGCAGCCGAAGACGCAGCGGCCGCTGCCCTGGCAGCCGGGCGCGTTGCGCGGCAGCCACTCGCCGGGCCAGCCCATCGCGTCGGCGCCGCGCTTGGCCAGGTGGGCGTTGCGGCCGGCGACCTCGGGCGGGACCCGCTCGACGCCGAAGCCGGCGCTCGCCTCGTCCAGGTAGGGCGCCAGGGCCGCCGGCCGCAGCTGCTCCAGGCCCAGCTCGTCGGCCCAGCCGTCGAGGACCGCGTCGGGCGGCCGCAGGCAGGTGCCGGAGTTGATCGCGCTGGTGCCGCCGACCACCCGCCCGAGCGGGATCGGGATCGAGGGCGTGCCGAGCGCGACCGTCTGACCGCCGTCGCGGTAGAGCCGGGCGAAGGCGTCGATCGCGCGCGGCGCGGCGGTGGCCAGGTCGACCCGCGCGCCCTCCTCGACGATCGTCACGTCGAGCCCGGCCTCGGCCAGGCGGCAGGCGACGGGCGCCCCGCCCGGCCCGGTGCCGATCACGCAGACGGCGGTCCGGAGGGTGGTGCTCACGTCGGCTCCTTCGCGGCGTCCTGCTCGGCATCGACCCGGGCCAGCGCGGCGCGCACGGCGGGGTCGCTCCAGTAGGCCAGGACCGCCATCCGACCGAGCGCGTCGAGCGCGGCCTCGAGCGGGGGGACGATCCGGCCGAGGCGGTCGATCTGGGCCAGCCGCGCGGTCCGCGAGGCGGCGGCGAAGCCGACCCGCGGGGCGGCCAGCCGGCCCAGCAGCTCGAGCCCGACGAGCGCGATCCGGACCGCCAGCCGCTGGCCGGGCGGGGTCGCGGCCAGCCAGCGGCGGGCGTCGCCGCGGAGGCCGGTGCCGGTGGCGGCGGGCAGCGGGGCGGCCGGCGCGGCGAAGCTGTCGGCCAGCGCGGCGAAGGTCGCGCCCGAGCAGCGGCCGAGGCCGGCGGGGCGGGCGCCGGCGGGGCCCTCGCGGCGGCCGACGAGCGCCGCGGCGGCGCTGCGGAGGACGCTCGCGATCGGCAGGCTCATCGCCACAGCCCCTGCTCCTGGGCGACGGCGAGGGTGGTGGCGGCGGCCGCGGCCCGGTCGCCGTCGCCGTCCTCCAGCGCCTGGGCGAGCGCGGCGTAGGCCGGCTCCTGCGCGACCCGGTCGGCGACGATCCCCAGGAACAGCTCGCCGCGGGCCAGGTAGAGCTGGCGGATCGTGTTCAGGATCAGGACCAGCACCAGGTTGCCGCTGGCCTCGACCACCGCCGACCAGAACGCGAAGTCGAGCCGCTGGGCCTCGCGGTCGTCGGCCTCGCGCGGGACCGCCGCACCCAGCTCGACGACCCGCATGATCGCCGCCTCTCCCCCGCGCTCGGCGGCCAGCCGGGCGGCCTCGGTCAGCAGCAGCCGGCGGGCTTCGAGCAGGCCCAGCAGCAGCTCCGGATCGGGCCCCTCGGGCCGGACGGCGGCGTGGACCAGGACCTCGATCCCGGCCTCGCGCCAGTCGCGGACGACGGTCCCCTCGCCGTGGCGGACGCTGACCAGCCCCAGCGACTCGAGCCGCGTGATCGCGGTCCGCAGCGAGGCCAGGTTGACCCCGAACGACTCGGCCAGCGCGCGCTGGCCCGGCAGCGCCTCGCCGGGGGCGTAGCGGCCGCCGAGGATCCCCTCGACGAGCTCGCGGAAGACCTGGTCGGGAAGGAGATCGGCGCGCGCCACACGGCAACTGTTCCAGAGTTCGGAACTCTTGTCCAGTCGACCGTGGGGCGGGCGATCCCGCGCGCGTCAGACCCAGTCGAGGTCGAGCGTGCCGCCGAGGAACGTCGCCAGCCGCTCGGCCTCGCCCTCGGCCGCCGCCCGCAGCGGGCCGGCGAGCGGCGCGAACGGGACGATCTCGACCGCCAGCCGCTCGCCCGCGCGCTCGTGCTTCCAGGTCCCGACGATCCGGCCGTCGACCACCACCACCGGCGAGATCCAGCCCTGGGGCCGGAAGACCGCGCCGCGACGGTCGGGGTCGAGCGCCTCGGGCCGGTCGCGCGGGCCGGCGATCACGTGCGGGTCGAAGGCCGGCAGCAGCCGCAGCGCGCCGGTCGGCGCGGCCGCCTCCAGCGCCGGCCGGTCGGCGGCCAGGATCCAGCACGGCTCGCCGGCGACGTCGACCTGCTCGGCCTCGTCGCCGAGCGCGGCCAGCCAGCGCCCCGCCTGGGCCGCCGAGGGGGTGCCGAACCAGCGCGCCAGCGCCTCGCGCGGGGCCGGGCCGTAGCGGGTCAGGTAGTCGCGGGCGACCCAGGCGCTGGCCGCGGCGACCGTCTCCGGCGACGGGCCGTCGGGATCGCCGATGCCGGCCCAGTCGTCGACCCGCTCGGCCAGCCAGTCACGCGGGCGGACGAAGCGGACCGCGTTGCCGTCGCTCGGCGCGAAGCAGAGCTCGCCATGGAAGGCGGCCGGCTTCAGCAAGTCGCCGAAGCCGCCGCGCAGCTTGCCGTCGAGGCCGGCGATCCCGGTCCGCTCGGCGACGGCCGCCGCCAGCTGCTCGCGGGTCAGGGGACCGTCGGCGAGCGCCAGCGGGATCGCCGCGATCAGGGCCGCGGCCTCGTCGGCGGCGAGGCCGTGGTGACGCAGCCAGGCGCCGGTCTCGTAGCGCGGCTTCAGCGCCGCCTGAGCCGCGCACCAGCGGGGCAGGTCGGCCGCGCGAAGCAGGTGCAGGGTGCCGCGCTGCGACCAGGTCTTGACCAGCGTCCGCCGCTCCCACAGCCACCGCTCGACCTCGCCCCGCTCGAGCCCGTCGACCCGCGCCCAGAGCGACAGCTCGGCCGAGCCCAGCAGCTGCGCGTGGAGCCCGCAGACCTGGGCGACGACGTCGAGCGCCCGCGCCCGCGGGGCCCGCTCGGCGAGCTGCTGGCGCTGCGTCCGCCAGGCCAGGACGTGGGACCAATCGAGGGGTGACATCGGCGCGACCCTACCCGCGCCCGCGCGCGGCCGCCGAGGTGGCCGACGCCGCCCGCGGCGCGGCCGCGGAGGACTGGGCCCGGCGCGCGAACGCCCCCAGCTCGGCGACCGCGGCGGTCGCCTCGGGCAGCCAGCCGGCCCAGAGCTGGAAGACGTGGCCCTGGCCCTCCCAGACCTGCAGGTCGACCGTCACCCCGGCCGCCGCCAGCCGCTCGGCCATCCGCTCGCTGTCGCTGAGCAGGATCTCCAGCCCGCCGACCTGGATCAGCGCCGGCGGCAGCCCCGCGAGCGGGGCGTGGAGCGGCGAGATCAGCGGATCGCGCGGGTCGCCGTCGCCGACGCCGAGACGGGCGCAGCGGCGCAGGAACCCGAGCGGCATGAACGGATCGCGCCAGCGGTTGGCGGCCACCGACGGCCCGTCGAGCGCCAGGTCGAGCCACGGCGAGAGCGCCGCCACCGCGGCCGGCGCGGCCAGGCCCTCGGCGGCGGCCCGCAGCGCGGTCGCGAAGGCCAGGTTGCCGCCGGCCGAGTCGCCCATCACCACGATCCGCTCGGGCGCGACGCCGCGCTCCTCCTGCAGCCAGCGGTAGGCGGCCAGGCTCTCGTCGACCGGGGTCGGCAGCGGCGCCAGCGGCAGCAGCGTGTAGTCGACGGCCAGCACCGGGGCGCCCGCCTCGCGCGAGATCGCCGCCGCCAGCGCGCGGTGGGTGCGGGCCGAGCCGAAGACGAAGCCGCCGCCGTGGAGGTAGAGGATCGCCCGCGCGTCGTCGTCGACCCCGGGACCGTGGATCCAGGTCGCCCGCGGCTGGCCCGGCCCGGCCGCGACCACCTCGACCCGCGAGCCGCGCGCCACCCGTGGAATCCACGAGGCGGCGTCGGCCAGCCGCGCCAGCGCTCCGGCGCCGCGCGGCGTCAGCGGCCACAGCGCGCCCGGCACCTTGGCCCCGGCGCGGGTCGCGACGTTCACCAGCGGGGTCCGCCAGCCGCGGGCCGGACGGCGGGTCGTGGTCGCGGTCATCGCCGCAGCCTACTGTTCCGTAGGAAGCGGCGGCCGAGGGCTCGAACCGGGCCCGCCCGCCGCACGGCGGGGACGGCGCCCGGCCCCGCCGGACCGCCCTCTGTCAGGCTCGACGGTCGTGTCCACGATCGTCGTCAGCGACCTGGCCTACGCGCACCCCGGCGGCGACCTGCTGTTCTCGCAGGTCGACTTCCGCGTGCCCGCCGGCCGCCACGCGGCGCTGGTCGGGGCCAACGGCGTCGGCAAGAGCACCCTGCTGCGGGTCCTGGCCGGCCGGCTGCCGGCCGACGAGGGCGACGCCCGCGCGACCGGCGAGATCGCCTACATGCCGCAGGACGTCGGGCTGGCGACCGCCGACGACCGCGGCGAGGAGCTGTCCGTCCGCCAGCTGCTGCTGTCGGTGGCGCCGCCGGCCCTGGCCGCGGTCGGGGCGCGGATGGCCGCCGCCGAGCTGGAGACCACCGATCCCGACCCCGAGCGCGCCGCCGCCGCGGGGATGCGGTTCGCGGAGGAGATCGAGGCCTGGTCGTCGGGCGGCGGCTACCAGCTGGAGGGCGACTGGGACGCGGCCTGCCGGCGGGTGCTCGGCCTGGGCCTGCGCGACGTCGCCGAGCGGTCGGCCGCGACGCTCTCCGGCGGCGAGCGGAAGGGCCTGGTGCTGGAGCTGCTGCTGGCCGGCGACGCGCCGACGCTGCTGCTCGACGAGCCGGACAACTTCCTCGACCTGCCGGCCAAGCACCGGCTGGAGCAGGCGATCCGCGACAGCCGCAAGACGATCCTCTTCGTCAGCCACGACCGCGAGCTGCTGGCCCGCGCGTCGAACATGGTGGTGACGCTGGAGGGCTCCGGGGCCTGGGTCCACGGCTCCTCCTACGCCGACTACCCGGAGGCGCGCGAGGCCCGCAACGAACGGCTCGGCGACGCGCTCAAGCGCTGGCAGGAGGAGGAGCGGCGGCTGTTCCGCTACTTCAAGGACCTGAAGGTCAAGGCCCGCGTCAGCGAGGTGATGGCCCGCAAGGCCGAGGTCGCCGAGGCCCGCTGGGAGCGGTTCGTGGCCGCCGGCCCGCCGCCGCCCCCGGTGGTCGACCACGCGATCAAGGTCCGGTTGCGGGGCGGCGACTCGGCGCGGCGGGTGCTCGACCTGCGGGCGGTCCGGATCCCCGACCTGACCCGGCCGATCAGCGACGAGCTGCACGCCGGCGAGCGGGTCGGCCTGATCGGGCCCAACGGCTCGGGCAAGACCCACCTGCTGCGGCTGCTCGGCCAGGCGGCGGCGACCGTCGCCGGGGCCGGCGGCGATCCGGCCGACGTGCCGCCGACGGCGGAGCCCGCGACCGACGGCGGTTCGCGGGTGCCCTACGAGGGCCGGATCGTGGTCGGCCCGCGGGTCGTCCCGGGCGTCTTCACCCAGACCAACGTGCGGCCCGAGCTGGCCGACGGGTCGCTGCTCGAGGTGGTGATGCGGCGGCTGCCCGACCGCGCGAAGGCGATGGCCTCGCTGGCTCGCTACGGGCTGGTCGACGCCGCCGACCGCACCCACGACACGCTCTCCGGTGGTCAGAAGGCGCGGCTGGAGATCCTCTGCCTGGAGCTGGAGGGCTGCAACCTGCTGCTGCTCGACGAGCCGACCGACAACCTCGACATCGACTCCTGCGAGGCGCTGGAGCAGGCGCTGGAGGGGTTCGAGGGCACGATCGTGGCCGTCTCCCACGATCGCGCGTTCCTGCGCCGGCTCGACCGCTTCCTGCTGCTGGCCCACGACGGCTCGGTCCGGCCCTACCCCGATCCGGAGCGGGCGATCGACGCGCTGGCCGCCGGCGTCGGGTCGCGGTAGCCGGACCGGTCGCGGCGGCCCGACCGCGCGGTCGCGCGCCGTTTGGTACCGCCGGCACACCAAGCGGCGCGCCACCGAGGCGAACACCCGTTCTGGTCGACATCTTGCATTCCGTCGGCGGGCCGGATCAGCCTCTCCTCACGGCGACTGCGCAACCGGCGGTCGCGGGCAACGGGAGGAGAACCAGATGTCCACAGCCACCGCATTCACCACCGCAGCGACCGGCGTCCAGACCGCCGACGGCCCCGGACGCCAGCTCGCGCGCGAGCTGCTCCGCGCGCTCCGGATCGCGTTGATCCCGGGCGAGGCCGCGCACGAGCTGGCGCGGATCGACGGGGGACCAGGCCGGCCCCCCAACGACAACGGCCGCCCCGAGGGGCGGCCGCCGTGGAACTCTCGCCTGCGCGAAGCAGACGTGATTCAGCCGTGAGGCTGGATCACATCATGCCGCCCATGCCGCCCATGTCGGGCATGCCACCGCCGGCGGCCTCCTTCTCGGGGGCCTCGGCGACGATCGCCTCGGTGGTGAGGATGTTCTTGGCGATCGAGGCCGCGTTCTGCAGCGCCGAGCGGGTGACCTTGGCCGGGTCGACGACGCCGGCCTTGACCAGGTCCTCGAGCTCGCCCGTGGCGGCGTTGAGGCCGATCCCCGGGTTGGCGTTGCGGACGTCGTTGACGACGACCGAGGGCTCCAGACCGGCGTTGAAGCTGATCTGACGGAGCGGCTCCTCCAGCGAGCGCAGCACGATCTTCGCGCCGGTCGCCTCATCGTCCTCGAGGCCCGAGGCGTCGACCTTCAGGCCGGCCTGCAGCAGCGCCACGCCGCCGCCCGGGACGATGCCCTCCTCGAGCGCCGCGCGGGTCGCCTGCAGGGCGTCCTCGACCCGGTGCTTCTTCTCCTTCAGCTCCGTCTCGGTGGCGGCGCCGACCTTGACGACGGCGACGCCGCCGGACAGCTTCGCCAGCCGCTCCTGGAGCTTCTCGCGGTCGAAGTCCGAGTCGGTGTTCTCGACCTCGGTCTTGATCTGGTTGATGCGGCCCTTGATGGCCTCGCCGTCACCGGCGCCGTCGACGATCGTCGTGTTGTCCTTGGCCACGACGACGCGGCGGGCGCGACCCAGCTGGTTGATCTGGGTGTTCTCGATCTTCAGGCCGAGGTCCTCGGTGATGACCTCGCCGCCGGTCAGGATGGCGATGTCCTCGAGGATCCGCTTGCGGCGGTCGCCGAAGCCCGGGGCCTTGACGGCGACGCCGGTGAAGGTGCCGCGGAGCTTGTTGACGACCAGGGTCGCCAGGGCCTCGCCCTCGACGTCCTCGGCGATGATCAGGATCGGCTTGCCGGCCTGGATGACCTGCTCCAGGACGGGCAGCACGTCGCGGACGGCGCCGATCTTGGAGTTGGCGATGAGGATGTAGGGATCCTCGAGCACGGCCTCCATGCGGTCCTGGTCGGTGACCATGTAGGGCGAGACGTAGCCCTTGTCGAACTGCATGCCCTCGGTGAACTCGAGGTCGATGCCGAAGGTCTGGCCCTCCTCGACGTTCACGACGCCGTCCTTGCCGACCTTGTCGATCGCGTCGGCGATGACGTCGCCGATCTCCGGGTCGCGCGAGGAGATGGTCGCCACGCGGGCGATCTCGTCCTTGCCGGCGATCTCGGTCGACTGGTCGGCGATCGCGGCCACGATCTGCTCGACGGCCTTCTCGATGCCGCGCTTGAGCGCCAGCGGGTTCGCGCCCGCCGTGACGTTCTTCAGACCCTGCTTGACGATCGCCTGGGCCAGGACCGTGGCGGTCGTGGTGCCGTCGCCGGCGACGTCGTTGGTCGCGGTGGCGACCTCGCGGACGAGCTGCGCGCCCTGGTTCTCGAAGACGTCCTCGACCTCGATCTCGCGGGCGATGGTGACGCCGTCGTTCGTGATCGTCGGAGCGCCGAACTTCTTGTCGAGGACGACGTAGCGACCCTTCGGGCCGAGCGTGACCTTGACGGCGTTGGCGACCGCGTCGACGCCGGCCTCGAGCGCCTTGCGGGCGTCGCTGTCGAACTTCAGTTCCTTGTGTGCCATGTCAGTGGCTCCTTGTTCTCAGCTCGGGAAGCTCGCGGCGTCAGCCGGCGATCTTGGCCAGGACGTCGCTCTCGCGGAGGACGAGGAGGTCCTCGCCGTCCACCTTGATCTCGGTGCCGCCGTACTTCGAGTACAGGACCTTGTCGCCCACGGCGACGTCGAGCGGGATCCGCTTCTCGCCGTCCTCGTCCCAACGGCCGTCGCCGGCGGCGAGGACCTCGCCCTTCTGGGGCTTCTCCTTGGCGGTGTCGGGCAGGACCAGGCCGCTGGCGGTGGTCTGCTCCTCCTCGATGGCACGGACGATCAGGCGATCGCCGAGCGGCTTGAGATCGATGGACATGCGTTCCCTCCGTGGGAGCTGCTTGCGATTCGGACTGCTGTCGGCACTCTCACGCCGAGAGTGCCAACGAGGAACCGCAGTGTAGCTCACGGCGGGCGGCCGTCAAGCCGTTGTTGGCACTCTCGCAACAAGAGTGCCAAAAGGGCCTGCTCAGGGCGGGCGGATCAGCGCAGGGCGCGCGTCGCCAGCAGATCGTGGGACAGGTCGTCCTGGACCACCGGCCCGCCCCGCAACCAGGAGACCCCGGACGGGCCCGCACCGTCGGGCAGGGGAAGCCGCCGCACGCTGGCCCCGCCGTCCGTCGTCAGGAAGAGGTTCCCGTAGGCCGCGATCAGGCCCCGCCGGCGGCCCTGGAACGCCAACAGCGCGGGCCGTTCGGATGCTTCGACGCTCGGCGAGATCGGCAGCCGCGGCCCTCGCCGGAAGCGCGTTCCCGCGCCGGCCGAGCGCCAGACGCGTCGGCGGGCGACGGCGACGACCGAACGAGCTCCCGCGACCGTCAGCGACTCGAGGCCGCCCAGGCGTCCGCGGACCGCGCTCCAGCGACGGCCACCGTCGAGCGACTGACGCAGACGACCGTCCCCGTCGCCCGCCAGCGCGATCCGGCCGCTCGCCGCGAGCACTCGCGGTCGAAACCCGGCGAGGGGCCCGCGGACGCGAAGCAGCCGATCGCCGGACAGGCGGCGGATCCCGGCCGTTCCTGCGATCAACGGAGCCCGATCGGCGACCGCCATCGCCGACACCTGGCCGGGGACGCGCACGAGGAACCGCCATCGTCCCTGCGAGGCTCGCCACAGGCGCCCGTCGTCGCCGAGCACCAGCAGGGCGCCGTCGACCGCTGCGACGCGCAGTGGGTTCAACCCCGAAGGCAGCGGCAGCCGCGTCCAGACTCCCCGCCGGCGCGCGACCCACAGCACCGCGTCCCGCACGTAAGCAGCAAGCCGGCCGTCGCCCCGATTCTCGGCCGCCGTGCGCCCCCCGATCAGCTCTTGCCGTGCGCCGCCCGCCCCGTCGCGGCGAACCAGCACCGGCCGATCGCCACCAGCCTCGAAGAGGAACTCCGGCGCGGTGCCTGCGTGCAAGGCCGACGGGCCGCACGCATACGGCGTAGCGACGACGTCGCGGACCAGGAAGCACTGCGCCTCGGCCGTCCCACCGATCGCGAACAGCGCCGAGCCGTCGGCCTGGGCGCGGATCGCCGTGACGAAGCTGCCGCTGAGGTCCCGGCCAGCAGCCGCGTCCAGGGGGACCCGGGTGAACGAGCGCCCACCATCGGCGGAGACCAGCGCCGCGCCGGAGGTCGTCCCGGCGACGACGTGGCGTCCGCCTGGCGCGGCCAAGACCGGACCGCGCGCCCGCGTCGCCACCGCCACCTCCGACGGCACCTTGCCGAGCGGCGGTGCCGGAGGAAGCGGGATCGTGCTCCACGTCTGGCCGGCGTCCTCCGAGCGCCGCAGCGGTCCTCCATCGCCGGACTGCGCGCCGATCGCCAGGAACTGCCGCCCGCCGACCGCGACCGGCGCGACGAGCCGCTGCTCGCGGGCGACGACCGACCAACGGCGCCCGCGGTCCTCCGACCGCCAGACGCAACCGCCGTCGGTCGACGTCACCCGCAAGCCGACGCCGTCCTCGTCGAAGGCGACCGGCGCCGCGGCCACCCAATCGTCGCCGCACGGCGTCGGGTCGACCCGACGCCAGCTGCGACCGCCGTTGGTCGACCGCAGCAGCGCCCCGGTCGACCCCCTGCGTGGCTCGATCGGGACCACGACCGTCGTCGGTCCCGAGAAGGTCGCGGGACCGACTTCCGCCACCGTCGGGAAGCGCCCGCTCGTCATCCCCTCCGGCCCGAGGGTCAGGAATCCGGCGGTGGTCTCGCGGTTCGGGTCGGGCTCCAACCGCTCCGGGTCGCGGTAGATCGCGACGACCCGCTCCCCCGCCGCCGCCAGCCCGAGCGGCGATCCGATCCCCGGAGGCGGTCCGACGCGAAACCACGACTCTGCTGCCGGGACCGCGGCCGTGGACACGGACGCCGGGGCGAGCGCCGCCAGCAGCAACGCGACGACGCTCGGCGTTCGCCACCCGCCCGTCATCGGGACGCCACCAGCCAGCGGCTGCGAGCTCCGAGCACGGTCCGCTCATCGCCCACGACCCCCGGAGTCCGCGCCTGCAGCAGCCGATCGCGCGCGGTCCGCAGCAGGATCGAGCCCGAGAAGCGGCCGCGCTCGTCGGTGCGCAAGGCGTCGACCGCCTGGTGCCGGCGGATCCCCAATCGCGTCGACGCCGCGACCACGTCGACCACCGTCCCGGCGGGCACGTCGCTGACGGTCCCGCTGATCTCGGCGAACCTGACGCCGCGCGCCCACCGCGTTCCGCCCCGCAACCGCAGCGTCACGCGCGGACGGGCGGCGCTGTCGAGCAGCCGACGAGCCACGATCGGCACTTGGAATGGTCCCGACTCGAGGACCGCACCGCCGCGCGCGGCAAGAAGCCGCTCGCCGCCGGGCACCAACGGCACCGGCGTGAGCGTCCTGCCGCCGTCGCGCGTCACCGACCGCCCGACGACCCCGGACCGCGGCGTCGAGAAGGCGAGTCCGCCTTCGTCGAATCCGGACTGGAGCAGATCGAGGCGGTTCCGCAGACGGAACCGGCGGCCGCCGTCGTGCGAGACGTAGAGCCCCGAACGGTCGGTGCGATAGACCGTCCGCGCGTCGACGATCTGCAGCGCGTCGGTCGACCGCGCGCTGGCGATCCGTCGGAAGCTGCGCCCGCCGTCGGTCGATCGCAGCAGCCCGCCGAGGTCCTTGGTTCGGCTCCCCTCGCGATCGCGCACCGGTGCCCAGGCCAGCACCAAGGGGCCACGCGCAGCGAGCGACCATTCCGCCCCCGCCGACACCGACGCCACTCGCCGCCCACCGATGTGGACGCTCCCGTCGTCGCCCACCCGGACGACTCGCCGCGTCCCCTCCGGCGTCCGTCGCAGCAACCCCCCGTATCCGACGACGATCTCCGCCGGTCCGCTCGTCGCGACCGCCGTCGGCTCGAGCGTCGACGCGTCCCAGGAGGTCCAGCGACCGTCGCGCTGGCGCCAAACGCGACCGTCCTTGGTCAGGCCGATGGCACCGCCCGGTGCCGCCTGCATGAGGACCAAGGGGTTGGGGGACGGCGGCCGCAAGACGCTGTGCCACGTCAACCCGTCGGCCGTCAGGTCGATCCGCTCCCCGACTCGCCGCGCCAGCTGCGGAGGCGGCGCCCGCAGCCACTCGCCGTCGTCGAGCAGCGGCAGGTCGTCGTAGCTGCGGCCGAGGTCCCGAGACCGCACCGTGGCGCCTGGACCGCTCGTCCGCAGGCCAACGACCGTGCCGTCGCCGGTCGCCACGGCCTGCAGCGGCAGGCCGGGCCGCGGGTCCCCGAAGGTCGACCCATCGAACGTCGCCGCGACTCGCTCGCCGGCGCGCGCGGGATCGTCGTACCCCACAAGGCACTGGCGTCGTGCATCGCAAACCACGCGGGGAGCGCTGCCCGGCGTCGTGACGCGGCGGGCGTTCGCGAGGTCCGGGTCGGCCATGACCAGTGTCTTGTCGACGGTGAAGAGCAGCGATCCGCCGGGGCCTTCCTCCGGCGGGGTGATCGCACCGTCGTGGGGGAACGACGTGGTGGACGTCACCGGCAGTCGCGCCGCCGTCCAGGTCGCGCCGCCGTCGACCGACCGCTCGATCAGGACGGTGTTGCCCCCGAAGGCCGACTCTCCGACGCGGGCCAGCACCGCTCGGACGTAGGCACCGTCGCCGGTTGCCGCCACCCACTGGGGAGCGACACGCGGCTGCGGCGGCGGCGGGCCCGGATCGGATGTCCGTGGCGCTGTCCGGGATGACGGCGCGTCCTCCGGGGCCTGGAGGACGGACCAGGTGCGGCCGCCGTCGGAGGTCGCGATCACGCCGGGCCCGGTCTGCTTGGCCAGCGGGACCGCTACCCCGTAGGCGACCGGCGCGCTGCTGGTCAGCATGATGCCGTGACGATCGTCGACGAAGGCCGGGGCCGTGTTGCCGGCCGGGCAGGCGGAAGCCGGAATCGACGCTCTCGTCCAGTGGCCGCCGAGGTCGTCGGAGGTCGCGACCTGGCACCTTCCCGTAACGACGAGCCGGCCCGACGCGAGGATCAACGGACGCGGCGGCGGGGCCCAGGAGCCGTACTCGATCGCGACGGGCGCCTGGCCGACGACGGTCCGATGCCCATCGGTCGCAGCGAAGGAGGTCCCGCTGCCGAACAGGACGCGGTCGTCACGAGCGGCCAAGCCCTGCGCCCGGTCGGCGCCGGCGGCGGAGACCGCCGGCCGGCCGAGCGCCGTCCACCCACGCCACGGCGTCTCGACCTCGTCCCCCGCTGCGACGCCGCACCACCCGATCGCCGCGATGACGGTGATCGCTCCCGCTGCTCGTGAACGCACGACGCTCCTCGTCGACGGGGCCACCACACGTGACCGATGCCCTCAGAACACGACGACTTCCCTGGAGTTGCGGCGGCGCCCGTGGACGCCGTCGGCGGGCGGCTAGTTCTGCGCCCCGCCGATGCCCAGCCGCGCGTCGGTGTAGCCGGGCGGCTGGCTGACGATCTGGCTGAAGCGGACGACGGTGACGATGTCGTCCTGGGTGACCGTGCGGCCGTAGATCTGCTCCAGGAAGTGGATCAGCTCGTCGTGGCGGCGGAACTCGGGGTTGTCGTGCTCGATGTCGCGCGGCGAGAGGTCGCGGACGCGCTTGACGTCGACCGCGTCGATCACGGCCTCGAAGATCTTCTCGCGGGGGGAGAACTGGTAGCCGATCGTCACCAGCACCGCCTGGTTCTTGCGGTACTTGTGCGACTTGTCCCCCAGGCGGATCGTGGCCGTCTTGCGCCCCCGCTTGAGCTGGTCGGCGAAGATCCGGGAGTAGAAGTTCAAGACCTGCATCGGCCCATGCACCCTAACGGCCGCCCGTCGTGCGGGCCAATGCCTCGGCCACCATCTTGCGATCGCCGGGGAAGCTGAGCTCCTCCAGCGCCTCGCGCAGCGGCATCCAGCGGGCGTCCGAGACCTCGACCCCGTCCGGCGTCGGCTCGCCGTCCTCGTGGCTGCAGAGGTAGATCCGGACGGTCTTGCGGATCCGCTTGCCGTCGCGCTGGTACCAGTAGACGATCTCGCCCAGCCGCTCGCGGACCCGGGCCGTGACGCCGGTCTCCTCGAAGATCTCGCGCAGGGCCGCGGTCGGTGGGTCCTCGCCCAGCTCGGGATGGCCCTTCGGCAGCGCGACCACCCGCCGGTTGTCCGGCCGCAGCGGCTCGATCACGATGCACTGGCCGTCGCGCACGACCACGCCGCCGCAGGAGAACTCGCGCTCGGTCGGGCTGCGCGCCGCCGCCGGCCCGCCGCCGCGGCCCCGCCGCCGCCGGCGCGCCGAGCGCGACCCGCCACCGGGGCTGGACCCGGCCTTGCCGCCGGGCTTCCCGGGGCTGCCCTTGCCCCGGCCGCGTCCGCGGCTCATCTAGTAGACGTAGCGGCTCAGCGCCGCCGGATCGTGGACGGTGATCCGCCCACGACCCTGGGCCAGGACGTGAGCCCGCTCGAGCACGGCGAGGAAGCGGCTGGCCGACTCGCGCGAGCTGCCCGCCAGCTGCGCGATGTCCGCCTGGGTGATCCGCACCTCGACGTCCTGCTCGCCGGCCCCCTCGGACTGCGCCTGGCGGACCAGCTCGGCCAGGACTCCCGCGACCCGCGACTGGACCGTCTGGAACGACTGCCGGGTGAGCCGCTCGTTGGCCTCGCGCAGCCGCCGGCCGAGCGCGATCACGAGCTTGGCGGAGATCTCCGGGTGCTCGCGCATCAGCCGCCGCATGTCGGTGGCCAGGATCGCCAGCGCCTGGACCCGGTCGAGCGCCTCGACGGTCGCCGAGCGGGTCTCGGTGTCGAACATCGCCAGCTCGCCGAAGATGTCGCCGGAGCCGAAGTGGGCGAGCGTGATCGCGCGGCCGTCGGCGTGGTGGCGGACGGCGCGGCAGTGGCCCTCGCGGACGACGTAGCAGGTGTCCGAGCGGTCGCCCTCGCGGAAGATCACCTGCTGCGGCTGGAAGCGACGGGGCACGGCGACCTCGGCGACGCGACGCAGCTCCTCGGCGCCCATCGTCTCGAAGACCGGCACCCGGGCGAGCAGCTCGAGCGTCGGGTCAGCATCTCGTACCTGCTCGGCCGCGCCCACCAGAGGGAAATACCACACCGGCCGGTCGGTCGGGGGACGATCAGGGCCGGCGGACGACCGCCGCGCGACGCGCCGGGGGCCGGGCCGCTGCGGCCCGGCCCCCGTCCCGCGGACGCTCGCGGCGCGGCTCAGGCGGCGTCGACCAGCTGGTCGGCGGCCGCCGCCCGGCGGCGCCGGCGGAGGGCCAGCGCGGCGCCCGCGACCAGCCCCAGCGGGACCAGGATCACGCCGGCGATCAGCAGCACGCCGCCGGCGACCTCGACCACCCGGCCGGCGTCGTCGAGCGCGTCGCCGATCCCCCAGCGGCCGTCCTCGGCCGCCGGCAGCGCGATCGCGTCGTCGCCGCTGGTGACCAGCGCCAGCCGGATCCGCGAGGTGTCGGTCTGGCGCCGCAGCACCCGCTGACGGCCCTCCAGCCGCGCGATCCGCGAGCTGAGCAGGTTCAGCTCGCGCCGCAGGGCCGCCCGCCGCTGCGGGCTCGTGGCCGCCGCCAGCTGGCGGCGGACCGACTGCCGGTCGGCGCGGACGTCGGCCAGCTGGTCGGCCAGCGAGACCGCCTGCGAGGTGACGTCCTGGGTCGAGCGGTCGAGCCGCACCAGCCGCCCGATCCGCGACAGCTGGGCGACCGTCGCGTCGAGCCGGGCGGTCGGGACCACCACCTGGAAGCTGGCGCCGGCGTCGCTGCCGCGCTCGCGGACCTGGGAGTCGGCCAGGTAGCCGCCCGCGCCCTCGACGATCGAGGTCACGCGGTTGGTCGCCCGCCCGACCTGGTCGCGCCCGACGCGGACCACCTGGTCGACGTCACGCACGACGACGCGGTCACGAGCCAGCTCTCCGCTGGTCGCGCCGGAGTCGGGGGCGACGGTCGTCGGCGCGCTCTGGCGCTCGATCGTCGGGCTCGCCTCGGTGGTGGCCGCACCGCCGCGGCCGGCGTCGTCGCCGGTCTCGCCGGCCGACGAGGAACCGGCGGCGCCGCCCTCGCCGTCGAGCGACTTGCCGGGCGCGGGCGCAGGCACCGTCGCGGCGCCGCGATCCATCGCCTGGGTGCTGAGCGCGGTCGTGTCGCTCGACCCGCCGTCGCCGCCCCCGAGCGCGACCACGGCCACCGGCACCACCAGCGCGGTCGCCGCCATCACGGCCAGCGCCGGCCGCCAGGAGGCCATCCGCGACGGACGGCGGCGGACGGCCGACGACCCGGCCCCGCCCTCCGAGGAGGACGGGGCCGGGTGCAGCGCGCGCTCGACGCGCTCGTCGAGGCGACCGCGGGCCGCCGGGTCGAGCGCCGGCTTGGCGGCGGCGACGTCGGCGACCAGCGCCGCCAGCTCACGATCGGCGTCGGGGTCGCCGGCGAGGGCGGCCTCGAGCGCCTCGAGCTCGTCGCGGATCTCGGGATCCAGCTGGGACTCACGACCCCACATGGCAGGCCTCCCTCAGGCGGGTCAGGACACGGTGCAAACGGCTGCCGGCGTTGCTGGCGGAGATCCCCAGGACCTTCGCGATCTCGGCGTTCGAGAGGCCGGCGTGGAACTTCAGGGCGACCAGCTCGCGGTCGCGGCCCGGCAGCGCGGCGATCGCCTGCGCGACCGCGGCCTGGCGGCGGGCGGCCTCGTCCTCGGCCGCCAGTCGGTCGGCCGGGTCGGGCAGGCGCTCGTCGACCGGGTCGTGGGTCAGCTCGGCGGTCCGGCCGCTCCGCCGCAGCTCGTCGATCGCGGCGTTGCGGGCGATCCCGAAGATCCAGGCCCGGGGGGAACCGCGGCGCGCGTCGAACCGTCGTTGGCGGGCGACCGCGCGCTCGAAGGCGACGGCGACCACCTCCTCGGCCAGGACCGGATCGCGCACGACCGTCCGCACGTAGGCGTACAGGTCGTCCGCGCAGGCGCGGTAGAGCGCCTCGACGTCCATGGCTCTCGGGCGGGTGACGGGTGCGGCGAGCGTCGCGGTGGCTGTCTCGCTCATGGGGACACTACGGGCCACCCCGCGGTCCGTCACGGAATTCGTCCGAAGGTCAGCCGACGGGCACCACGCGGGGGTCGTTCGAGATCACGCTCGTGACCCCGATCGCCACCAGCGCGGCGGCCCGCTCGCGGTCGTCGACCGTCCACACGTGCAGCTCGCCGTGGGCCAGGATCGCGCGGGCGAAGCCCGGCGTGACCAGCGAGTGGTGGGCCATCACCGCGTCGACCCGGCCCTCGCGCAGGGTCGGCACCAGCGTCCGCGGCAGCAGCCGGCGGGCGGCCAGCACCGCCGCCACCGCCAGCGGCCGGGTCGCGCGCGAGGCCAGGTAGTCGCGGCGGACGCGCGGCACCGACCAGCCGAGCCGCAGCCGCGGCTCCAGCCGCCGCAGCGCGTGGAGGGTCGGCGGCTCCATCGTCGAGACGAGCACCCGGTCGAGCAGCTCGCGCTCGCGCAGCGCGTCGACGATCAGCCGCTCGTCGCCCGGAACCTTGCTGTCGAGGTCGATCCCGAGATGGGCCAGGTCGGGCGCGCAGAGCCGGTCGAGCGCCTGCTCCAGGGTCGGCGCGTCGGGCCGGGCGGCCAGGTCGGTGCGGTCGTGGGCCAGCCGCAGGCCGCCGCGGCCGTCGGGCAGGGCGTCGAACTCGACCGCGTCGACCCCGAGCGCCGCCGCCCGCTCGAGGCTGGCGATCGTGTTGCCGGGCACGAGCGCGGCGCAGCCCTTGTGGCCGATCCGCAGCGTCCGCCCCTCCTGCCGCGCGGCGACGCCCGGCCAGGTCACCGCTGGCACCCCGGGCACCACCAGGTGGTGCGGTTGTCGTCGCCCATGCCACGGGCCATGATCGTGGTTCCGCAGCGCGGGCAGGGCCGTCCCGCCTGGCCGTAGATCCGCCGCGGGCGCAGGTGGGTGCCCTCGCGCGCGCAGCGGCGGATCCCGGGGACGATCGCGTCGAGGATCGCCCGCAGCTCCTCGTCGGAGACCGCCGCCAGCGGTCGCCAGGGGTCGATCCCGGCGGCGTGGCAGCCCTCGCTCTTCCAGACGTTGCCGATCCCCGCCACCGTCCGCTGGTCGAGCAGCGCGTCGCCGACGGCGCGGGTCGGATCGTCCTGCCGCAGCCGGAGCAGGATCCGGTCGACGTCGAGCGGCCCGTCGGCGCAGAGGTCGGGGCCGAGCGCCCGCAGCCGCGGATCGGCCGCGACCTGGGCCGCCGTCCGCAGCTCCAGGAACGGGCCGCCGAGCTGGATCCCGTCGCGGTCGCCGCGGCCGAGCACGATCCAGGCCCCGGGTCCGTAGCGGCCGCCGGCGTCGCGGACGGTCCAGCGGCCGCTCATCCGCAGGTGGCTGTGGAGGACGAGGTCGCCCTCGAACCGCAGCAGCAGGTGCTTGCCGCGAGCGTCGATCGCCGTCAGCGCCCGTCCCGCCAGCCGCCGCTCCCAGCCGCGCGGACGTGTACGGGGGCTCGGCGTCCGGACCCGGTCGAGCGGGCCGCCGAGCAGCGCGCCGCGCAGGCGGCGGGCCGCGTGGTGGATCGAGTCGCCCTCCGGCATCGTCGTCCTCCGCAGCCTGTCAGGTCGCGCGACGGTTGCTGGTGGCGACCGATCCCGCGGGAGGCTAGAGTCGGCGCCGTTCTGCGTCGTTCGCCAGTGATCGGAAGGCCCGTGCCCCGGACCCCCACGACCGTCCTCGCCCTCGCCGGCTTCGGACTGCTCGTCCTCCCGACCGCCGCCTCGGCGGCCTCGTACGGGGGTGGAGGGATCACGTTCGCGAAGGACGCCAAGGCGAAGTCGATCGTGCAGGGGGCCGCGGTCGCGGTCCACACCAGCGGCACCAAGGCCTCGATCAGCATCGGCGCGATCTCGCCCCGCTGCCGCGACATCCAGTTCCAGGCCCGCCCGGCGACCCTCCGCGACGGCGGCGCGGTCTCGTTCCGCGGCAACCTCCGCGGCCAGGGCTTCCGGCTCCAGGGCTCGGTCTCGCTGGAGCCGACCGGCGCCGGCAAGCTGGCCGGCTCGCTGCGGATCACCGGCACGCTGAAGGTCGGCAAGGCGAAGGCCAACTGCCGGATGACCCAGCACCTGGAGCTGCGCGACCCGGGCGCCGTGCTGGCGGCGCTGCCGCAGGACGTGCTGCCGACCGAGCCGAAGTCGGTCCCGGCGGTCTACGGCACCACCGACCAGAAGCTGGCGCGGTCGCTGACCGGCGCGGTCGTGGTCGCCCGCCGTCCCGACGGCCGGGTCCAGGCCCTGACCAGCGGCCGCCTGCGCTGCAACTCGCGCACCGGCCCCGAGGCGATGGGCTTCGTCTACCCGTTCACGCTCCGCAGCAGCGGCGGCTTCTCCGGCCGCCAGCGGCAGTCGGCGAAGGTCACGGGCGGGCGCTTCGTCTACGACATCCGCGTCGCCGGCGCCTACGACCGCGAGACGCCCAGCGCCACCGGCGAGGCGTCGCTCTCGGTCAGCCAGCCGGGCGTCCGCTGCGGGTCGGGCACGCAGTCCTGGATCGCGACGACCTGATCCCCGTCGTCGGGGAGGTGCCGCGGGCGATCTTGCCGCGGCGCTGAAATCGGCGGCCGCTCGGCGGCAGGAGCAGGGCAGGAGGCGGGCGACCGCGCGCCTCCGCTCGATCCCCCACCGACAGGAGACCAGCTCATGTCGCAGCTCCGTGCGCGTTCCGCGCACGTCGTCGCCGCCGTGGCGTTGACCGGGGCGCTCGCCGCCCTGGCCGTCCCGGCCCACGCGGCGTCGCCGCCCACGCCGCGGGTGGCCGGCGAGCGGCCCGCCGGCCCGCCGCCGACCGACCACTGGATCGTCCAGCTCGACGCGCCGCCGCTGGCCCGCCACGCGGCGACCGCGGCGCCGCCGGGCGGCCACGTCCGGATCCGCTCGGCCGCGGCCGACGCCCAGCGGACGACGATCGACGCCCAGCAGTCGCGCGCGCTCGCCGCGGCCGCGCCCGGCGTCCGTCCGGCCGCCGAGTACCGGGTGGCGTTCAGCGGCTTCGCGGCCCGCCTCAGCGACGACCAGGCGACCGCGCTGCGGCGCGCCCCCGGCGTCCGCCGCGTGACCCGCGAGCGCTACCTCCGGCCGAGCGCCCTGCCCGCCGGGTCGGGCTTCGGCGGCGCCGACCTGGTCGGCTCGGAGCCGGACTTCCTGGGTCTGCCCGGCCGGCTGTGGACGCGGCTCGGCGGCCCGTCGCGGGCCGGTGCGGGCACGGTCGTCGGCGTGATCGACACCGGCGTCACGCCCGAGTCGGCTTCGTTCGCCGGCGACGGCATCAAGGCCCCGCCGCCGTCGTGGCGCGGCGGCTGCGAATCCGGTGAGGCGTTCCCGGCGTCGCTCTGCAACAACAAGCTGGTCGGCGCGCGCTCGTTCATCCACGGCGACTACCCGAAGTACCTGCCGGAGGAGGCCTACGAGTCGCCCCGCGACGACATCGCCCACGGCACCCACGTCGCGGCGATCGCGGTCGGCAACCACGGGGTCGATCCGGTGATCGCCGGCAACGACCTGGGCGTCGGGCGGATCAGCGGGATCGCCCCGGCGGCCCATCTGGCCGCCTACAAGGCCTGTTGGCCGATCTTCGGCGACATCGCCTGCTCCGACGTCGACCTGCTGGCCGCCGTCGACCGCGCGGTCGCCGACGGGGTCGACGTGATCAACCTCTCGCTCGGCGGCGACGTCGACCCGGAGCACCCGATCGACCCGCTCTCGGTCGCGCTGCTCGGCGCCGACGAGGCCGGCGTCGTGGTGGTGGCCGCGGCCGGCAACGGCGACAGCCAGGGGATCGGCCGCGACGGGCGGGTCGAGAGCCCGGCCTCGAACCCGTGGGCGATCGGCGTCGGCGCCAGCACCGGCGGGCGCACCTTCACGACCACGATCGAGGTCCGCGGGCGCGACGGCCGCCGGGCCTCGGCCGCGGCCAGCGGCGTCGCCGGCGCGGCCCGCAACCTGCCGATCGTCGACGCCCGCGACCTGGAGCGACCGGGCGATTCCCCGTACTTCCGGGCCCGCCACTGCGTCCAGGGCATCGAGCGCGAGGACGTCGCCGGCCGGATCGTGATCTGCGAGACCAGCCGGATCCACGGAGCGCAGCAGATCGACCAGGCGCTCGCCGCCCGCGGCGCCGCCGGAATCGTCTTCGCGATGCCGCAGAGCGACGCCGAGAACCGGACCACCACCACCCGGGTGCCGTCGCTGCACGTGCGGGAGCGGGACCTGGACGCGCTGCGCCGGACCGTCCACGGGGGCGGCGCCAGCGCCTCGTTCGCCGCCGCCCGTGCCAGCGCCTGGACGACCGATCGCAGCGCGGCGCTGTCGTCGTGGGGCCCCAGCCCCGGGACCGACGACCTGCTGCGGCCCGACGTCACCGCGCCCGGGGTCGGGGTGCTGTCGGCCTACGCCCCGGACACCTACGCCGCCCAGGTCGGGCTGGAGCCGCACGAGCGGTTCGCGGCCCGCTCCGGGACCTCGATGGCGACGCCGGCGGTGGCGGGCGCCGCCGCGCTGCTGCGGCAGGCCCGGCCGACCTGGTCGCCGGCCGCGATCCGCTCGGCGCTGGTCACCACCGCGGCGCCGGTGACGGCCAGCGACGGTGACGGGCCCGCGCCGCACGTCGCGGCCGGCGGCGGGCGGATCGACCCGACCGCGGCCGTCGACGCCGGGCTGGTGCTGGCGCCGACCGCCGAGGAGTACCGGCGGGTCGGCGAGGCGCTCGATCCCGATGCGATCGAGGGCGAGCCGCCGCCGCTGGCCCCGCGCGACCTGAACCTGCCGTCGGTCAGCCTCGGTGGGCTGGTCGCGCCGGTGACCGTCGCGCGGACGGTGACCAGCGTCGCCGACCGCGAGACGACCTGGACCGCGACCGTCGCGGACGGCCGGCCGGGCGCGCCGGCGGTGCGGGTGTCGCCGGGCCGCTTCACGGTCGCCCCGGGCGCGCGGCAGCGGCTGACGATCGCCGCCGAGGCGCCGCTCGGGTCGCGGGCGTTCGGCGACCGCACGATCGTGCTGCGCGACGCCGACGGCGGGCGCCAGCTGCGGATCCCGGTCGCGGGCCGCAATCCCGGGATCGTCGACCCGCCGGAGCAGCTGCGGATCGAGGACGCGGCGGGCAGCGGCGAGCGGCCGCTGACGGCGCGGATCTCGGGCACGGTCGCCGGCGTCGCCCACGGCCTGACGGCGCCGGAGGTCGACGCCGACCAGGTCACCTACTCGGTGCCGGACGCCGGCGTCGAGGAGCACCAGAGCACGCTGACGGTGCCCCCGGGCACGGCCTTCGTACGGGTCCGCACCACCCTGCGCGGACCCCGCCCGAGCGCGGCCTGGCACACGATCGTGCGCGACGTCGACGGCGACGGGGTGGCCAGCGCGTCCGACGTGACCGTCGCCGGCGTCTACCTGGACGACGACGCGGAGCTGCGCTGGCCGGCGCCGGGCCGCTACGTGGTGATCGCCCAGACGACGATCCCGGAGGACGGCTCGCACGTCCGCTTCGACCGCCGGACGTGGATCGTCCACGACCCGCGGCCGAACGATCCCCAGCCCGAGCCGGGGCTGACGGTGGCCGGCGACCCCGCGCACTCCGACGGCCCGGCCGAGCGGACCTTCCCGCTGCGCTGGAACGGCGTCGGCGGCGACGAGCCGCTGCTGGGGATGGTCGCCTGGCACGCCGGCAGCGACCGCGATCCGTCGCGGCGGCTGGGCGAGACGCTGGTCGAAGTCGAGCCGCGGAAGTAGCGCCCGGCCGCTCGCCCGGGTCGGTCCGGCTCAGCCGCCGGCCCGGGCGACCGCCTCGGCGACCGCCGCCGCCGGATCGGCCGCGGTCGCGTCGCCGGGCGGCAGCGGCGGCCGGCGGACGATCACCACCGGGATCCCCCGCTCGCGCGCGGCGTCGAGCTTCGCGCGGGTGGCGTCGCCGCCGCTGTCCTTGGTCACCACGACGTCGATCCGGTGGCGCTCCAGCAGCGCCCGCTCGTCGGCGAGCGCGAACGGACCGCGCGCCAGCAGCAGCTCGTGCCGCGGCGGCAGCGGCCTGTCCGGCGGCTCGATGCTGCGGATCAGGAACCAGGCGTCGGCGACCGCGGCGAAGGCGGCGGCCTCCTGGCGCCCGATCGCCAGCAGCGCCCGACGCCCGAGCGAGGGAGTGAGCGCCGCGGCCGCCGCCAGCTCGTCGACCCAGTGCCAGTCGTCGCCCGGCCCGGCCGTCCAGCCCGGCCGCCGCAGCGCCACCAGCGGCACGGCGGCGGCGCGACAGGCCTCGGCCGCCGCGTGCGAGATCCGGGCCGCGAACGGGTGGGTGGCGTCGATCACCGCCGCGACCCGCCGCTCGCCGAGCCACGCCGCCAGCTCGTCGGGGCCGCCGAAGCCGCCGTGACGGACATCGCCGGCGACCGCCGACGGGTCGCGCAGCCGGCCGGCCAGCGAGCTGATCACGGCGACGTCGTCGCGGGCGTCGAGCAGCGCCGCGGCCGCGCGGCCCTCGGCGGTGCCGCCGAGCACCAGCACCAGCGGCCGCGGGTCGCTCATCGGTCGCTCGGGTGGTCGAGCAGCTCACGGGCGGCCACGAGCGCAAGATAGCTCGGCCCGCCGCGGTCGCCGGGGTGGGAGGGCACCGGTTCGGTGGTCAGCGCGCCAGGTACTTCGTCGGCGCGGGGCGGAAGCCGGCCGGCTCCAGCAGCCGCTCGAGCGGGTGGCCGATCACCTCGAGCCCGTCGATCCGCTCCAGCTGGACGCCCTTGCGCGGGGGGCCGATCCGGCCGGCGGCCGCGGCCTCGGCGACCGCGGCCAGCGCACCGGGCAGCCGCTCGTCGCCGTAGCCCACCAGCACCTGCAGGCCCTTCGCCGAGCGGTCGACGAACAGCACCGGATCGGGCCCGACCAGCACCACCTTCGCGCCGTGGGCGCGCTGCGGCCGCGGCCGCTGGGCGTCGGCCGGACGATCGTCGTGGTCGTCGTCGGGCCAGCTCAGCAGCGTGCCGTAGGGCTGGGCCGGATCGGCGGCGTCGAGCACCAGCACCGGCAGCGGCTCGCCGGAGGGGGCCAGCGCGGGACCGGGCGGCTCGATCTGCTGCGCCCGCAGCCGCTCGACCGCCCCCGGCAGCGCGAACTGGGCCCCGCCGAGGCCCTCGACGAAGTACCCGCGGCGGCAGACCCCGAGCGTCTCCAGCGCCCCGAAGCTGTCGTAGAGGGTCGAGAAGCCGCCGCTGATGCCCTCGGCCCGGACGTGCTCGCGGGTGACGATCCCGTGCCGCTCCAGCAGCAGCTCGGCCAGCGTCCGCCGCCGCTCGCCGGGGTCGACCGGCCCCGCCCCGGGCGGCGCGAAGAGCGGCGCGGTCAGCGCGAAGCGGCCCTGGGTCGCCTGGCGGGCGTCGGCGCCCGGACGGGGGCCGAAGCGGCGACGGGTGGCGGTCGGCCGGCGCGCGGCCGGGGCCGCGGGGCGGACCTTCATCCCCGCCCGCCCGGCCCGCAGCGGGGCGAACACGTCGCAGGTCACCTCGCCGGCCCAGATCAGGTCCCAGAGGGCGTCGCGCAGCCCCTCGGGGGTGACCTCGACGCCCCACCCACCCGCCGTCAGCAGCTCGTGGAAGAAGGCCGGGCGAAGGTCGAGCTGGGCCCGCAGCGCGTCGTGCAGGGGCCCGCTCGGACCGCTCTCGACGGGCGCCCGCGCCGAGCGCCCCGCCGACGGACCGCCGGCCGGACCGGACGCCCGCGGCAGCTCGCGGCCCATCGGCGGCCCGATCGCCGCCGCGTCCTCGCGGAAGTAGAGCGCCACCCGTCCGCGCGACGGCTGGCTGCCGGACCCGACCGCGCCGGCGCCGACCCAGACCACCTCGCCCGAAGCGCAGAGCCCGTCGAGCCAGGCCGGCGAGTAGGCCCCCAGCCGCCGCGGCAGCACGTCGCGCTCCCACAGCTCGACCGGCAGCGCCAGGCCCTGGAGCGGGACCAGGATCTCGCGCAGGCGGTCGACCCCGGCGCCGCTCGGCCGGTGGCGGTCGATCCCCTGCCAGCCGGTCGCGAACGGCACCAGCGCGCGTGGATCGGCGGGCTCGATCTCCTGCCGCAGCGCCGCCAGCGACATCCGCCGCAGCCGCCGCAGCACCTCCGGATCGCACCACTCGGTCTCGGTCCCGCCGGGCCGGATCTCGCCCCGGACCAGCTCGTCCTCGCGCAGCAGCTCGCGCAGCGGCGCCCGCAGGTCGAGGCCGTAGCGGTCGCGCAGCTCGTGGTCGGTGAACGGCCCGTGGGTGGCGGCGTAGCGAACGACCAGCCGCCGCTGGGGGTCGGCGACGTCGGCCAGGAACGCCTCGGGCAGGCCGCCGGGCGGGACGGCGCCGAGCGCGTCGCGGTAGAGCCCGGCGTCGTCGGCGGCGATCCACCGCTCCTCGGCGCCGATCCGCATCCGCACCGCCCGCCGCTGGTGGCCGAGCGCCAGCAGCCAGTCCTCGGCCAGCGCGCGGCGGGCGTCGTCGGCCGGGGCGCCCGTCTCGGGCACCACCGCGTCGGGCGCGGCGACCCGCGCGGCGACCTCCTCCAGCGTCAGGTCGCCGACCCGCCGCAGCACCTCGGCCAGGGCGTCGGGCGCGCGGGCGACGGTCCGCGCCGAGCGGTGCTGGAGGTCGGCCTCCAGCTGGGCCAGCGCGCCCTCGTCGAGCAGCTCGCGCAGCTCGTCCTGGCCCAGCAGCTCGCGCAGCAGGTCGCGGTCGAGCGAGAGCGCCGCGGCCCGCCGCTCGGCGTTCGGCGCGTCGCCCTCGTACATGTACGTGGCGACGTAGTCGAACAGCAGCGAGCTGGCCATCGGCGACGCGGTCGCGGTCTCGACCTCGACCAGCGAGACCTCGCGCCGCTGGACCTGCTGCAGCAGCTCGACCAGGCCGGGCACGTCGAGCACGTCGCGCAGGCACTCGCGGTAGGTCTCCAGGATCACCGGGAAGTCGGGGAACTTCTCGGCCACCTCGAGCAGCGACTGAGCCTTCAGCCGCTGCTGCCAGAGCGGCGTCCGCCGGCCCGGGCGGGCGCGCGGGATCAGCAGCGCGCGGCCGGCGTTCTCGCGGAAGCGGGCGCCGAAGAGCGCGCTCGACCCCAGCTCGGAGACGATCAGGTCCTCGACCTCGTCGGGGTCGAGCAGCAGCAGCTCGGCGGCCGGCGGCTCGTCGCTGTCGGGCAGGTGGACGATGATCCCGTCGTCCGACCAGATCGCGTCGGCCTCGATCCCCAGCTCGTCGCGGATCCGGCGCGACGCGGCCAGCCCCCAGGCGGCGTGGACGCGGCCGCCGAAGGGCGACAGCAGGCACAGCCGCCAGTCGCCGATCTCGTCCTTGAACCGCTCGACGACCAGCGCCGTGTCGGAGGGGATCACGCGGGTCGCGTCCTGCTGCTCGCGCAGGAAGTCGAGCAGGTTGCGGGCGGCGCGCTCGTCGAGGTCGTAGTCGGCGACCAGCGTCGCCTCGGACTGGTCGACGGCCCAGCGGCTGAAGGCGCCGATCGCCTGGCCGAGCGACTTCGGCCGCCCGCGCTGGTCGCCGCGCCAGAAGGGGACGGCGCCGGGCACCCCGGGGGCCGGGGTGACGACGACCCGGTCGCGCTGGATCTCCTCGATCCGCCAGGTCGAGGCGCCGAGCAGGAAGGTCTGGCCGGCCCGGGCCTCGTAGACCATCTCCTCGTCGAGCTCGCCGACCCGGCGGCCGTCGGGCAGCGTCACCCGGTAGAGGCCGCGGTCGGGGATCGTGCCGGCGTTGGCGATCGCCAGCCGGCCGGCGCCGCGGCGGGGCCGGATCGTGCCGCCGATCCGGTCCCAGACGATCCGCGGCCGCAGCTCGGCGAAGTCCTGCGAGGGGTAGCGGCCGTCGAGCATGTCGAGGACCCGCTCGAACAGCTCGCGCGGCAGCTCGGCGTAGGAGTGGGTGCGGGTGACGAGCGCGAAGACCTCGTCGACGGCGATCCCGTCGCCGAGGCCCGGATCCTCGACTGCGGCCGGCTCGTCGCCGTCGGCGTCCGCGTCGGCCAGCGCCAGCTGCCCGCGAGCGGCCGGGTCGACCGTCCGCGGGGCGCCGGCCCGCGAGCGGCCGCCGCCGTCGTCGGTCGAGGCGGTGATCGCCACGATCTGCTGGGCCAGCACGTCGAGCGGGTTGCGGGGGACGGAGATCGGCTCGATCCGGCCCTCGCGCATCCGCCGAGCGACGACGGCGCACTCCAGCAGGTCGGCCCGGAACTTCGGGAAGATCCGGCCCTTCGCGACCTCGCCGACGCCGTGGCCGGCGCGGCCGATCCGCTGCATCCCGGCCGCGACCGACTTCGGCGACTCGATCTGGAGCACCAGGTCGACGGCGCCCATGTCGATCCCCAGCTCCAGCGAGCTGGTGGCGACCAGGCAAGGCAGCTGGCCGGCCTTCAGCAGCTCCTCGACCAGCTCGCGCTCCTCGCGCGAGAGCGAACCGTGGTGGGCGCGGGCGATCTCGACCGCGTGCGGGCCGGTGGGGTGGCGGGCGGAAGGCTGTCCCGCCGTTCCGACCACCGCGGTGTGGCTGCCGGCCGGGGCGGCGTCGTGCAGCGGGGCGACCGGGCGCGGATGGATCCGGGCGTGACGCTCGGGGCTGGGGAGGGTCGCGTCGAGGTCGGGGGCCAGCCGCCGCAGCTCGCCCGCGGGACGGGTGCCGTCCTGCTCCGGCTCCCAGCGGGCGTCGGGATCGCGGTTCGGATCGCCGTCGCCGGCGAGGGCGGCGGCCTCGGCGTCGAGCGCCCGCCGCTCGGCCAGCTCGTTCAGCCGCAGCGCCAGCCGCTCGGCGGCGCGGCGGCTGTTGACGAAGACGATCGTCGAGCGGTGCTGCTCGACCAGGTCGAGGATCTCCGGGTACATCGCCGGCCAGATCGAGTTGCGGGTCGCCTCGTTGCCGGCCGGCAGCACGGCGAGCGGGTCGTCGATCGCCACCCCGGCCTGGGCGTCCTCGTAGGCGGCCGAGCCCGGCGCCGCCGCGTCGCGGTCGTCGGCGGCCGAGGGGCGGGCCGCACCGACCCCGTCGAGCTCGGTCAGCGACTCGACCGGGACCTGGATGCGGAGGTCCATCCGCTTGCGCTCGCCGGTGTCGACGATCCGGCAGCGGCGCTGGGGGCCGACGAGGAAGCGGCCGACCTCCTCGAGCGGGTTCTGGGTGGCGGAGAGGCCGATCCGCTGGACGTCGTCGCCGGCCCAGGCCCCGGGCAGGCCGGGCTCGCGGAGGGCGGCCAGCCGCTCCAGGGTCAGGGCCAGGTGGGTGCCGCGCTTGGTACCGGCGACGGCGTGGATCTCGTCCACGATCACCGTCTCGACCCCGGTCAGGATCTCGCGCGCGCCCGAGGTCAGCATCAGGAACAGCGACTCGGGGGTGGTGATCAGGACGTCGGGCGGATGGCGCCGCATCGCCGCCCGCTCGCGCTGCGGGGTGTCGCCGGTGCGCAGGCCGACGCGGATGTCGGGCGCGTCCGCGCCGGCCGCGGTGGCGATCCCCTTCAGCGGCGCGCGGAGGTTGCGCTCGACGTCGTGGCTGAGCGCCTTCAGCGGCGAGACGTAGAGCAGCCGCACCCGCCGCTGCCCGTCGGCGAGCGGCGCCGCGGCCAGCCGGTCGAGGCCCCAGAGGAAGGCGGCCAGCGTCTTGCCCGACCCGGTCGGGGCCGAGATCAGCACGTGCTCGCCGGCCGAGATCAGCGGCCAGGCCTGCTCCTGGACGGCGGTCGGGGCGTCGAACGCACGCACGAACCAGTCGCGCACGCGGGGGGTGAAGGCGTCGAGGGCCACGGACGTCCGAGACTACGCCGCCCGCCGGTCCACGCCCGCCGGACCACGGGACGGACGTCCGTCCACCGTTCGCAGCCCGCGCTGTGTGCGGTGGTGGACGGCGTCGATACGGTGGCCGGAGGCGCCGGGCCGAGGGCCCCGCGCCGATCCGCCGTCCAGCACCAGAGGGGAACCCCGAATGTCTCGTCATCCGTCGCGGCCAGCGCTGTGGGGCGCGGCCGCCGTCGCCGTCGCCGGACTCGGAGGAGCGGCCGCGCTGCCCGCCGTCGCGTCGGCCGAGATATACGGTGGGGGCTACGCGCAGGTCGCGAAGAACAAGCGCAACAACGACATCGGCAACAACTCGCTGATGACGGTCAACGTCAACGGCACCGGCGTGCGGATCAACGTGTACGCCATCACGCGTCGCTGCACCACGCTCGGGACGCGCGAGCTGCGGACGACGATCGCCGATCCGGCCAGCTTCCCGGCGCTCAATGCGGTGCGGACGGTACGCGGGAAGAGTGGCAAGCTGCGGACCCGCGTCCGGCTCACCGTCCAGCTGCTGCGCACCGGACCGGATCAGCTGGACGGCACCCTGACCATGGTCGGCACGTTGCGCAACGGCAAGCGCCGAACGCGCTGCCGCGGGACGCTCCCGCTCACCCTGCGCCGGAACGGCTCCGGCCCCCAACCGGGAACGGCCGGCAACCGTTCGCGCTTCGGCATCACCAGCGAGCGGATCGGCGGCTTCCGCGCGCCGATCGCCATCGTGACCCGCCCCGACGGTCGACTCGGCGCGGTCTGGGCGACGCGCATCCGCTGCCAGTCGGGGCGCAAGGCGTGGAACGCCGACACCAGCAACCTGGCGCCGCCGTTCACGGTCCGGCCCGACGGCAGCTTCCGCGGCAACGAGCGGCTCCGCGAGCAGGGCGGCCGCGGCCGCAATCGCTACCGCTACCGGTTCAACGGCACGATCCGCGGGCGGATCGGCAGCGACGGCCTCGCCCGCGGAACGGTGCGGATCAGCTCGCGGGTCGAGCGGCGCGGCTACTACCCGCTCGTCTGCAAGAGCGTCACCGCCCGCTTCGTCGCCGCCCCCTGACGCGCCGCCCTCAGGCCGCGACCGGCTGCTTGGTCGCGTCGACCAGCTGGCGGACGACCTGGGCCACCTGGTCGACGACCTCGGCGTCGTCGGCCGGGTGCAGCTCGGCGAAGCGGCCGAGCGAGTTGGGGACCGAGACCTTGGCGTCCTCGATCACGGCACCGCCGGCGATCCCGAGCGCCTTGCGGGTCTCGTCGTGGGCCCAGACGCCGCCGTACTGGCCAAGCGCGGTGCCGACGACGGCGACCGGCTTGTCCTGGATCGCGCCGGCGGCGTAGGGGCGCGAGAGCCAGTCGATCGCGTTCTTGAGCCCGCCGGGGGTCGAGCCGTTGTACTCGGGCGTGGCGATCAGGACGGCGTCGGCGCCGGCGACCAGCTCGCGGAGGGCCGCGGCGGCCGCCGGCACGCCCTCGCCGTCGACGTCCTCGCTGTAGAGCGGCAGGTCGGCGAGGCCGGTGTAGAGCTCGATCTCGACGCCCTCGGGGGCGTTGCGCGCCGCCGTCTCCAGCAGCTGGGTGTTGTGCGAGCCGGCACGGAGGCTGCCGGAGATGCCGATGATGCGGGTCATGGGGGCTCCCTGAGTGGGTCGGGACGAGGAGGGAAGGAAACGGACCGCGGTCCGCTCCAGAAGTTGTAGCAGAAAGCGGACCGTGGTCCACTTCGTCGATCTCGGCTACACTCGGTGGGTGGCCGCCACGCCCACCGCTCCCCTCACCTCGCTGCCGACGCTGGCCCTGCCGATGGCCGACGCGCCGGAGCACGAGCGCGCCGACGCCGCGCGCAACCGCCGCCGGCTGCTCGAAGCCGCCGCGCGGCTGGTCGACGAGCTGGGCGTGGCCAACGTGACGATGGAGGCGGTCGCGGCCGCCGCCGAGGTCGGCAAGGGCACCGTCTTCCGCCGCTTCGGCGACCGCACGGGCCTGATGCACGCGCTGATCAACCACACCGAGACCGACCTCCAGGAGGCGTTCCTCTTCGGGCCTGCCCCGCTCGGTCCCGGCGGCGACCCGGTCGAGCGGCTGATCGCCTTCGGCCACGCGCGGCTGGAGATGGCCGAGCGGCACGGCGAGATCCTGCGCGCGGCCGAGTCCTGTGCCGAGAAGCGCTTCAGCCACCCGACCCGCGGCGTCCACGCGACCCACGTCTCCGCGCTGCTCCGCGACGCCGGCGCCGACGGCGACCTGCAGCTGCTGACCGACGCCCTCCTCGGCACCCTCGACGCCAGCCTGGTCTGGCACCAGCGGCACGTGCTGGGGATGCCGCGCGAGCGGCTCGCCGCCGGCTGGACCGACCTGGTCCGGCGGGTCGTCTCGGCCTGATCACGCCGGGGGAGCGCGACCCCCCGGCCGGTGGTCGCGAGCGGGCGGCACCGCGAGTAGGGTCGACACCCATGCGCCGCCCCGACGCCCCTGGTCGCCGCGTCCCGTCCGGCCGGTCCGTCCCGCTCGCCCTGCTCGTCACGCTCGCCGCCGGGCTGCCGCTGGCGGCCTGCGGCGGCGACGACCGCGACCCGGCGGCGGCCCGGACCAGCTCGGCGATGCCGCCCGCCGTGACCCCGTCGGGCGAGCCGCCGACCGCCCACGACGACAGCGAGCCGCCGGTCGAGCAGGAGCCGACCAGCGTCCGGACCGCGGCCACCAGCGAGGCGCCGGCCGCGACCCCGTCGCCGCGGGCCCCGCTGCAGCGGGCCGCCGACGCTGCCGTCCGCGCCGGCGGTTCCGGGACCGGTGCCGCCGTCGGCACGATCGGTCCCGGCGTCGTCGTCCGCGCCGGCCGCGCGGCGACCCACGCCTGGAGCAGCGCCAAGGTGCCGGTGCTGGCCGCGGTGCTGCGCGCCCGCCGCGCCGGCCAGCTCTCCGGCGGCCGCACGCCGACCGCCGACGAGCGGCGGCTGGCCACCCGTGCCCTGACCGTCTCCGACAACGCCGCCGCGCTCGCGCTCTTCGCCGAGCTGGAGCGGCGGTTCGGCGGCGTCGACGGCGCCTCGGCTCAGGTCGAGGAGGCGCTGCGCGCCGGCAGCGGCCGCGCGATCGCCGTCAACCGCCGCCGCCGCGGCTCGTTCACCACCTTCGGCCAGACCACCCTGCGGCTGACCGACGGCGTCCGCTTCTACGGCGGCCTGGCCGGCAGCTGCGTGCTCTCGACCGAGGACACGCGCTTCGTGCTGGGGCTGATGCGGCAGGTCTCCGGCGACCAGCGGTGGGGCCTCGGCACTCCCGCCTGGGGCGCCACGATCGGCTTCAAGGGCGGCTGGGGACCGGAGGCCGGCGGCCGCTACGTCGCCGTCCAGTACGGGGTCCTGCGGCGCGGGTCGCGGGGGGTCGCGGTGGCGGTCGCCGCCGACGCCCGCGGCGGGCTCGAGGCGGTGACGCCGAAGCTGACCGCGATGGCGCGGGCGATGCAGCGGGCGCTGCCGCCGTCGCGCTGGCCGCTGCTGCCGAAGACCTGCCCCGACGCCTGATCAGGCCGCGGCGCGGGCCAGCACCGCGTCGAGCATCGCCGGGGTCAGCCGCCCGGTGAAGGTGTTCTGCTGGCTGGGGTGGAAGGTGCCGAGCAGCCGGTAGGGGCCGATCGTCACCTCCGCCCCGTGGCCGAACCGCGGCCGCGGACGGGGGACGTCGATCCCGCGCGCGGCCAGCAGCCGCAGCGCCCCGTCCCAGGCGAACTGCCCCAGGCAGACCAGCGTGCGGACGTTCGGCAGCAGGTCGAGCTCGGCCACCGTCCACGGCCGGCAGGCGTCGCGCTCGGCCGGCGTCGGCTTGTTGGCCGGCGGCGCGCAGCGGACCATCGCGGTGATCCAGCAGTCGCGCAGCGCCAGTCCGTCGTCGCGCGAGACGGCGGTCGGCTGGTTGGCGAAGCCGGTCCGGTGCAGCGACGCGAACAGGAAGTCGCCCGAGCGGTCGCCGGTGAAGATCCGGCCGGTGCGGTTGGCGCCGTGGGCGGCCGGGGCCAGGCCGAGCAGCAGCACGCAGGCCGCCGGGTCGCCGAAGCCGGGGATCGGCCGTCCCCAGTAGACCTCGTCGCGGAAGGCGGCGCGCTTGGTCCGGGCGACCTCCTCGCGCCAGGCCACCAGTCGCGGGCAGGCCCGGCAGGCGACGACGCGCCGCTCGAGCTCGCTGAGGGTCGTGGCCACCTCCGGAAGGTACCCGCGGCGAGGCCCTCCGGTACCGTTCGCTGCCGTGACCGACCGCCGCTCCCGTCTGGCCCTGCTGCTCGCCGCAGGCTCGCTCGCCCTCGGCGCCGTCGGCTGCGCGCCGACGAACACCTCGAAGAGCAAGGACTTCTCGGGGGTCAAGGCGCAGGTCGCCAACACCGTCGAGGCGCTCGACGACGCCTACGACGACGAGCAGAAGGACAACAACGGCGCGCGGACCGTCTGCCGCCAGCTGCTGTCCAAGCGGCTCGTCGCCCAGCTCGACGCCCGCGGCGGCTGCGAGAAGGTCACCCGCAAGGCGCTCGACGACGCCGACCCGATCGACATGAGCGTCCAGGACGTCACGATCGAGGGCGACCAGGCGAAGGCGACGGTCGAGCTGAAGGTCTCCGGCGACGACAAGCGGACCGACACGATCACGCTGGTCCGCGAGGGCGGCAACAGCTGGAAGCTCGACAGCACCGTCCACGGCCGCGTCGAGGGCGGCGACGCCAAGAAGCAGTAGCCGGGGCGGTTCGCCCCGGCCGGCTCCGGCCTAGAAGTCCGGGTCGCGGTCGTAGACGCGCCGGTAGTAGGCGCGGTACTCGGCGGTCTGGACCAGCGGCCGCCACCACCACTCGTGGTCGCGGTACCAGTGGACGGTCGACTCCAAGCCGCCCTCGTCGAAGTCGACCCGCGGCGCCCAGCCGGCCAGCTGCTGGAGCTTCGTGGAGTCGAGCGCGTAGCGGCGGTCGTGGCCGAGCCGGTCCTCGACGTGCTTGACCTGGGCCGGCGACGCCTCGGTCAGGCCGACGATCCGCTCGACGACGTCCAGGTTGACCTTCTCCTTCGCCCCGCCGACGTTGTAGGCCTGGCCGGCGGCGCCGTGCTCCAGCACCGCGTGGATCCCCGAGGCGAAGTCGTCGACGTGGAGCCAGGTGCGGACCTGCTGGCCGTCGCCGTAGACCGGCAGCGGCCCGCCGTGGATCGCGTTCAGGACCATGATCGGGATCAGCTTCTCGGGGAACTGCCGCGGTCCGTAGCAGTTCGACCCGCGGGCGATCACGACGTCCTGGCCGTAGGTGTGGTGCGCGGCCAGCACCATCAGGTCGGCGCCGGCCTTCGAGGCGCTGTAGGGCGACGACGGCTCGAGCGGGTGCTGCTCGGTGAAGGCGCCGTCGTCGATCGAGCCGTAGACCTCGTCGGTCGAGACCTGGACGAAGCGGACGCCGCGCCGGCGGGCCTCCTCCAGCAGCGTGAAGGTGCCGACGGCGTTGGTGGTGACGAACGCCTGGGCGTCGAGGATCGAGCGGTCGACGTGGGTCTCGGCGGCGAAGTTGACGATCGCGTCGACGTCGGCGGCGGCCTGCTCGACCGCGTTCGGGTCCTCGATCCGGCCGATCACCAGGTCGACGCCGAGGCCGTCGAGGTTCTCCTCGCGACCGGCGTAGGTGAGGGCGTCGAGCACCCGCACGTCGTCGCCGGCCGCGACCCGCTGGTGCACGAACGCCGAGCCGATGAAGCCGGCACCACCGCAAACGAGGATCCGCATCGCCGCTGAGGGTATCGTCGTGCCCTTGACAGCGGCGGCGCCGGCCGTCTTGCTTGCGTGGTCCGTCAGCCACCAGGAGGGTCCCCATGAGCACCACCACCCCGATCGTCAACGGCGTCGACTTCGTCGCCATCCCGACCCAGGACTTCGAGCGCGCGCACCAGTTCTACACCGAGGTCCTGGGCCTGCCGTGCTCGGCCCGCTGGGGCCAGATGCCCGCCGGCGAGTTCGAGACCGGCAGCCTGACCATCGCCGTGATGGAGTCGGCCGCGTTCGGGATCGAGTTCCGCCCCCACGGCCACCCGATCGCGCTCCACGTCGACGACTTCGAGGCCGCCAAGGCGGAGCTGGAGGCGCGCGGGGTGACCTTCAAGACCGACGTGATCGACAGCGGCGTCTGCTTCCAGGCCTACTTCGAGGACCCGGACGGCAACTCGGTGGGCATCCACCACCGCTACGCGCCCCGCGACTAGTCCGCACCGCCTAGCGCTCCACGTGACGTTCCGGTCGGTCAGCGACCGGAACGTGACATCGGGCGCCGTTCGCGGTTGAATCCGCGGCCGGATGAAGGTCCAGGATCCCGACGGAACGACGTGGCGGGTGCGCCGCCGATGGCTGCCGTGGCGGCGGCGGGTGCGCGACGTGCCGGACATGCCGGTCGACGTCGGCGGGCTCGGCGACGACCCGATCAGCGCGATCATCGGCATCTTCCTGCTGATCCTGGCGATCCCGGCCCTGATCGTGCTGACGATCCTGCTCGCCGAGCTGCTGCTGCTGGTCGTGCTGCTGCCGCTGTTCCTGCTGCTGCGGGCGTTCGCGCCGGTGCCGTGGACGATCGAGGTCCGCCGTCGCTGGACGCTGGTGCGCGAGGAGCAGGTGCGCGGCTGGGGCGCCTCGCGGGCCCGGATCCAGGACCTGGCCGGCGAGCTGCGGATGCGCGCGCGCCGGAGGCCCCGAAGGCCGAGCCCGCGGCCGCCGACCAGCCGGCCTGAGCGCCGCTCAGGCCGCGGCGCCGGTCTCCAGCAGGTGCGCGCGGACGCCCTCGCGCCAGTCGGGCAGCGGCGGCACGTCGTCGCGGGTGGTGGCGAGGACGCTCCAGGCCGGTCGCTTCGCCGGCCGCGGGAAGGCGTCGGTGGTGACGGGCACGGCGCGGGTGCCGCCGCCGATCGCGGCGAAGACCTCGGCCGCGAGCCCGCACCAGCTGACCTGGCCGCCGCCGGCGGTGTGGGCGACGCCGGTCGCGTCGGTGGCGGCCAGCCGCACCAGCGCCGGCGCCAGGTGCCCGGTCCAGGTCGGCGAGCCGATCTGGTCGTCGACCACCTGGACCTCGTCGCGGTCGCGGGCCAGGCCGACCATCGTGTCGACGAAGTTGCGTCCGCCGCTGCCGAAGACCCAGGCGGTGCGGCAGATCAGGTGGTTCGGGTTGTGCTCGGCCACCTGCTGCTCGCCGGCCAGCTTGGTGCGGCCGTAGGCCCCCTGGGGCGCGGTCGGGGCGTCCTCGGGGTAGGGCGCGGTGGCGTCGCCGGCGAAGACGTAGTCGGTCGAGACGTGGACCAGCCGCGCCCCCAGCGCCGCCGTCGCCTTGGCCAGGTTGCCGGCCCCCTCGCCGTTGACCCGCAGCGCCTCGGCCTCGCGCTCCTCGGCCCCGTCGACGTCGGTGAAGGCGGCGCAGTTGATCACCACCGCCGGCGACAGCGCCTCGAGCGTCCGCACGGTCAGGTCGAGGTTGGTGATGTCGATCTCCGCCCGCGGCGCGGCGGTCACGTCCCAGCCGTGGACGCGGGCGACGTCGACCACCCGCTGCCCGAGCATCCCGCCCGCCCCGACCACGACCAGCCGCCGCCGCTGGGGCGAGGCGGCCGGCGCGTCGGAGTCCTCGCGCTCGAACTGCCCGCGGTTGGGGCGGATGATCGTGTTCGGTCCCAGGCGGGCGATCTCGCCCTGGCGCACGAAGCCCATCGCCCCGACCGCCTAGAGGATCTCGATCTCGGAGTTGTCGCCGACCATGAAGCGGAAGGCGCGCGGGGTCCGCTCGCCGCGCCGGACGACCACGTCGCGGCCGAGCAGCGAGGACTCGATCCGGCCCTCGAGCCCGATCAGCTGGGCCCGTTCGAGCAGGATCGAGTGCTCGACCTCGGACCGCTCGACGACGGCGCCGGCCGCGATCGAGCTGTAGGGGCCGATGTAGGAGTCGGTGATCACCGCGTCGGCACCGATCACGACCGGGCCGCGGACGACGGCGCGCTCGAGCCGGGCGCCGGCCTCGACCACCACCCGGCCGTCGATCTGGCTGTCGACCACCTCGCCGTCGACGCGACGCTCGATCACGTCGAGGATCAGGCGGTTGGCCTCGAGCATGTCGGCCAGCTTGCCGGTGTCCTTCCACCAGCCGTGGACGACGTGCGGCTCGACCCGGTCGCCCTGGTCGACGATCCACTGGATCGCGTCGGTGATCTCCAGCTCGCCGCGGGCCGAGGGCTGGATCGCCTTCGCCGCCTCGAGGATCCGCTTGGTGAACAGGTAGACCCCGACCAGCGCCAGGTCGCTCTTCGGCTCGGCCGGCTTCTCGACCAGCCGGGTCACCCGGCCGTCGTGCAGCTCGGCGACGCCGTACTGGCGCGGATCGTCGACCGGCTGGAGCAGGATCATCGCGTCCGGGCGGTTGTCCTGGAACTGCTGGACCAGCCCGGTCAGGCCGCCCTGGAGCAGGTTGTCGCCCAAGTACATGACGAACGGCGAGTCGCCGAGGAACGGCTCGGCGGTCAGGACCGCGTGGGCCAGCCCATCCGGCGACGCCTGCTCGATGAAGGTCAGGCGGGCGCCGAAGCGGGAGCCGTCGCCGCAGGCCTCGCGGATCTCGCCGCCGGTCTCCGGGTTGAGGATGATCCCGATGTCGGTCACCCCCGCCTCGACCATCGAGCGGATGCCGTAGAACAGCACCGGCTGGTTGGCGACCGGGACCAGCTGCTTCGCCGAGGTGTGCGTGATCGGGCGCAGGCGGGTGCCCCGACCGCCCGAGAGGATCAGGCCCTTGAGCTGCGACATCGCGGGGCAGGCTATCGGTGGCCGGGCCGCCGCGACGCACCGGTGCGTCGCGGCGGGGCCTGCGGCGGGGACGGGACGACCGGCACTCAACCGGGCCGGGGGCGGCACGACAATCGGGAGCGACCCCGAGATCAGCGACCCGACCCCGAACCCGCGACCCGCACGGATCGCCGACCTCGCCCCGGAACGGAGACGGGCGGGCCCGTCGGCCCGCCCCGTCCTGCGGTGCGCGGCGGACCCGGGTCGCCGAGAGCCGAGGCTCTGGATTCGGACCGGGAGGGCCGCGTCGTCGGTTCGGCCCCCTCCGTCTTCGACGGCGCGCCGTGGCGTTCTGTTGTGTCCGCAGCCTGCCGCCGCTCGCGACCGCGACCCACGGCGTCGATCACGGCGGGAATGCGTCGTCGATCACGTTCGCGCGCGGTAGCGTGCCCGCCATGAGCCGCCGCGACCAGATCACGATGAGCGAGGACGAGGTCCAGGCCTTCCTCGCCGAGGAGCGGACCGTCGTCTGCGCCACCCAGGGGCCGCGCGGCTGGCCGCACCTGATGCCGCTCTGGTACGTCGTCCGCGACGGGCGCCTGTGGGCCTGGACCTTCGCCAAGTCGCAGAAGACCAAGAACCTGGAGCGCGATCCGCGGGCGACGCTCCAGGTCGAGGCCGGCGAGCAGTACCAGGAGCTGCGCGGGGTGATGCTGGAGACGGAGGTCGTCCTCCACCACGACGTCGACACGGTGACCGCCCTCGGCGCCGAGATCTTCGGCCGCTACACGCCCGGGGTCGGCGACGGCGACCTGCCCGACGAGCTGCTGGCGATGGTCCGCAAGCAGGCCGTCAAGCGGGTCGGGCTGGAGTTCGTCGAGCAGCGGCGGTCGACCTGGGACCACCGCAAGCTCGCCGCCGGCGTCTACTGATCGGCCTCCGCGTCCCGCGCGGCGAAGGCGGCGATCGCGTCGGCCACCGCCCGCGGCTGCTCGAGCGGCGAGAAGACCCCGCTGTCGTGGATCAGCCGCAGCCGCGCGTCGGGCAGGATCGCCCGCAGCCGCTCGGCGTACGCCAGCGGGAACCAGCGCTGCTCGGGCGCCCACAGCAGCAGCACCGGGCGATCGAAGGCGGTCAGCCGCTCGGCCGCCGCGGTCAGCCGCCGCGACGAGATCCCGCGCACGAACGCCGCCACGTCGTCGCGGATCGCCCGGTCGCCCTGGACCGGCGCCAGCCACGAGCGGCCGAGCGCGTCGTCGATCTCGCGGTGGGTCAGCGCCCCGAGCGCGATCGGCAGCCGCCGGACCGCCCGCAGCCGCGACGAGAGCGCCACCAGCCCGAGCCCGCCGGGGATCCGGGCCAGCGGCTGGTAGAGGCTGAAGCCGGGCGGCAGGAAGCGGTCGAACATGTCGCAGGGAGTCAGCACGACCCGCGCGATCGGCCCGCCCTGGTCCATCCACAGCTGGGTCACGGCGCCGCCCGAGTCGTTGGCGACGACGGTCACGTCCTCGAGCCCGAGCGTCTCGACCAGCGCGGTCAGCAGCCGCGCCAGGCCCTCGGGCGTGCGGTCGGCGTCGGACCGCAGCGGCGTCCGGTGGGCGCCGAGCGGCAGGTCGGGCAGGACGCAGTGGAAGCGGTCGGCCAGCTGCGCCGCGACGGCGTTCCACAGCCGCCCGTCGACGAGCAGCCCGTGGACGAAGAGCAGCGTCGGCCCGCTGCCGACCTCGCGCACGCGGATCGCCCCCTGCGGCAGCTCGACCTGGCGCTCGCGAACCGCATGGCCGGCGGCCTCCAGGTCGGCGGCCCGCAGCGGCGGCGCGCCCGACCGGCGCAGGCGGCGGCGGATCGCCCACCCCCGCTCGCTGGTGGGGGCCGGGCCGGGGCGGCCGGTCGTCGGGTCCGTGGCGTCGAGCATGATGCGGTCACCGTCCATGGTTTACGTACAGGCGGTACGTAAAATACGTACAGGCAGTATGAATGTCCAGTGAGAACCGTCACGCCCAGCGCTCGGCCGAGACCCGGCGCAAGCTCGTCGCCGCCGGCCGCGCGCTCTTCGCCGAGCACGGCTACGCCGAGGTCGGCACCGAGGCGATCGTCCGCGCGGCCGGCGTCACCCGCGGCGCGCTCTACCACCAGTTCGAGGACAAGGCCGAGCTGCTGGCCGCCGTGGTCGAGGAGCTGGAGACCGAGGTCAGCCGCCAGATCGCCGAGGGCGCGATCGCCCGCGCGCACGACCCGATCAGCGGCCTGCTGGCCGGCGCCGAGGCGTTCCTGCGGGTGGTCACGACGCCCGAGGTCCGCCAGATCCTGCTCGTCGACGCGCTCCCGGTGCTCGGCTGGGCCCGCTGGCGGGCGATCGGCCTGCGCCACGGGCTGGGCCTGGTCGAGGCGGTCCTCCAGGGAGCGATCGACGCCGGCCTGCTGCGACCGGCGCCGGTCCGCCCGCTCGCCCACCTGCTGCTGGGCGCGCTCGACGAGGCGGCGCTCTACGTCGCCGACGCCGACGACCCCGACGGCGCGCGCGAGCAGATGCTGGCCGTCCTCGGCCAGCTGGTGGAGGGCCTGCGGGCCTGACCCCGGGGAGCGGGCCGCGGGGCCCGAGCGTGACCGATGACGCACCCCCGGCGCGAACGTGACGAGCGACGCATTCGCGTCGTGACCAAGGCCGGAGAAGCGGCCTCGCCACGACGCCAATCTGGATCCATCGAGCAGGCGACATCGGGTCGCCGGCCACCAAGCACCGAAGGGGTCCACCATGTTCCGCACCACCAACTCCACCACCGAGGCGACCGAGGTCACCGAGGTCCCGCGCCGCCGCCGCATCAGCTCGGCGCACGTGCTCGCCGGCGTTGCGCTGTTCGCCGCGCTCGGCGGCACCAGCTACGCCGCCGGCTCGCTGGCCTCCAACTCGGTCGGCAGCGCCCAGGTCAAGAACAACTCGCTGAAGTCGGTCGACATCAAGAACGGCTCGCTGCTGAAGAAGGACTTCAAGACCGGCGAGCTGCCCGCCGGGGCGAAGGGCGACAAGGGGGACAAGGGCGACGCCGGGTCGGACGCCGTGCCGAACGTCGGGGTCTCCTCGCTGGCCGGGGCGACGACCACCTCGAGCACCACGCCGACGACGATCGCCGGCCTGACCCAGAACATCACGATCCCCGCGGGCGCGCCGCGTCGGATCGTGGCCAACGTCACCGGCGAGTCCGCCTGCTACGGCGGCAGCGGCTACTGCTCGCTGCGGATCCTGGTCGACGGCAACGAGCTGACCCCGGACGTCGGCAGCGACTTCGCCTTCAACTCGACCGACAACAACACCGAGACCTCCAGCTCCTGGGAGTCGCTCGGCGTCCAGCGCTACAGCGACGCCCTGGCGCCCGGCGCCCACACGGTGACCGTGCAGCACTACGCGGTCGGCACGGCCACCCACCGCTTCGACGACGCCAGCCTGGTCGTCACGCAGGTCCAGGGCTGAATCTTCGCCTCCCCCTGAAGCACTCCCCCCGAACGCCAGGCGGCGGGCCATCCGGCCCGCCGCTTCGGCGTTCCCGCTCAGCCGTCGAGCGGCCGGTAGCGGCCGTCGACGTAGGTCAGCGGCGGCGCCGGCGGCCCGAAGGCGATCTCCTCGACCTGCCCGAACAGCACCGCCCGCTCGTACAGCTCGCTCTCGTCGACCAGCCGGCAGCGGAGCGCGACCGGGACCTCGGCCAGCAGCGGCGGGTCGTCGCCGACCAGCGGCAGCCCGTCGAAGCTGGCCGTCGCGCCGTGGCTGAAGCGCTCGGCCAGCGGCTCCTGGCCGGCGCCGAGCAGGTTGACGGCGAAGCGGCCGCTGCCGGCCGCCCGCGAGCGGACCCAGTTCCAGCGGTCGACCACCACCAGCACCACCGGCGGCACGGCCGAGACCGACGCCACCGCGGTCGCAGTGACGCCGGCCGGTCCCTCGCGACCGGCGGCGGTGACGACGGTCACCGCCCCCGGCAGCTGCCGCATCGCGCGGCGGAAGTTGGCGCCGTCGGCGGGCGCGGGCTCGGCCATCGCCGCCGACCGTAGCGGACCGGCAGCGCGGGCCCCGGCCGCCGCTCAGCGCGCCCGCACGACGGTGACCCGCACGCTGCGCTCCTTGGCCGCGTTGCCCGCCGCGTCGCGAGCGCCGACCCGCAGCCGGTACGAGCCCGGGGCCAGCGAGCGGCCCGCGAGGCGGCCGTTGAAGGCGACCTCGTTGCGTCCCGCCGTGCCGGTCGCCCGCAGGACGCCGAGCGACTGGACGCGGGTGCAGCGCTTCGCCTTCCGCAGCCGCCGCGAGGGCGCGACGCAGCGCTTGCCCGAACGGCGGCCGTCGCGCAGCCGCTCGACCGCGACCGTGACCGCCGCCGGCTCGGAGAGCCGCAGCCGCACGATCGTCCCGATCGCGCCGCCGCGAGCGCGGACGCCCGACGGCGTCACGGTGCGGCCGGCGCGGAAGGTCCGCCGCAGCAGCGTCACGTCGCTGATCGTCGGCGCGGTCGCGTCGCGCGGGACCTCGCCCCCGCCGCCGCCACCATCGGTCGGCGGTTCGACGCCGACCACGCGGGCGACCTTGTTGGCCCGCTCCAGCCCGACCCAGAGCGTGTTGCCGGGCCCGGCCGCCAGGTAGCGCGGCCCCGACCCGGCGGCGAGCCCGGTCAGCGTCGTGCGGCTGCCGTCGGTGGCGATCCGGCCGAGCGTGTCGCGGGCGAAGTTCGCCGTCCAGTAGGCGCCGTCCGCCCCGAAGGCGACGCCGAACGGGTCGTCGCCGGGCATCGCGGTGGTCAGCGGCGCGATCGTGCCCGCGGTCAGGCGGCCGACGTGCTGCTCGGGCGCGCCGGGGTTGGTGAAGAGCACCTGGCCGGCGGGACCGGCGGCGATGTCCTGCGGGCCGCCGCCGACCTCGACGGTGGTGAAGCTGCCGTCGGTCGCCATCCGGATCACCCGCTGGCTGCCGAAATCGACGACCCACAGGTGGCCGTCGCTGGCCGCCGCGATCCCGCGCGATCCCATCCCCGGGACCGGGAAGGCGGTCGCGGTGGCGGGGCTGGCGGGCGAGATCCGGAGCACGTTCTCGCCGCTGGCCGTCCAGAGATTGCCGTCGGGACCGACGACGATCCGGCCCGGCGAGGTCAGCGCCGCGATCGGGAACGCGACCGCCGCCGCCGGATCGTTCGGCGGGATCCGCGCGACGCCGCCGACGTAGGTCGCCCAGAGGTTGCCGTCGGGACCGGCGACGATCCCGAACGGGCTCGAGAACGACGGCGCGTCGTACTCGGTGACGGTCCCGTCGGGGGTCACGCGGGCGAGGTCCTTGAGCGCGCCGAGGACGACCCAGACGTTGCCGTCGGGGCCGGCGGCGAGCTGCTTCGGCGGCTCGCTGAGGGCGAACTCGCCGTCGACGCGCGGGGCGGCGCCGACACCGGCGGGCGCGAGCAGGGCGGCGGCCGCGAGGACGGCGCCGAGGCCGGCCGTGCGCGATCGTCGGCGGAGGGTTCGGGGGGCGACGGAGCTGGGCATCGCCCGACCGTACCCCTGCCCCGGGAGCCCCTCAATCGGGCCGCGACCCTGAACCTGCGGGCCACGCGACGCCCTGCCGGGCGGGCTTCCGGGATGCACGGGGTCAGACGCGCGGAAGCCCGCCCAGCGGGGGTTTCGGGCGGACCGCCGCAGGGGGTGGACCGCGGCGGGCACGGCAGGTTCTACGCGCTGCCAGCGGCGCCGTCGATCGGGAGCGGACCCGGGGCTTTGGTCCCGATCGCGACGCAAGACGGGGTGCCCGCCCCCGATTGACCACGGCCCCGCGGAACGGTTGGTTGGCGGGCGGCAACACCCATCACCAACCGGAGGTCCCCCTATGCCCACTCCCCGCTGGCGCCGCCGCGCCGCGGCCGTCGCCGCCACGGTCGCCACGACCGCGATGCTCGCCGGCCCGACCGCTCCCGCCCACGCCTACCCGCCGGGCCTCGGCAGCTTCTGCACCCAGCTGGCCCACGAGATCGCCTCGGGGGAGGGCAACCCGAGCCGCCTGGCCTGGGTCCACATGTACCGCATCTACTGCGCGTCGAACAACCCGCCGCAGCAGCCCTGACCGACCGACGGCGCCCGCCGGCGGGCGCCGTCAGGCCTCCTGGTCAGCCAGCGCGTCGTCCGGCAGCCGGCTGGCGAGCTGGTTGCGCGAGCGGATCCCGAGCTTGGCGTAGATCCGCGAGAGGTGGGCCTCGACCGTCGAGACGGTGACCACCAGCACCTGGGCGATCTCCTTGTTCGTCCGGCCCTCGACGGCGAGCGTCGCCACCCGTGCCTCGGCCGGGGTCAGCTCGGTTTCCTCCCGCCGCGGCCGCCGCCCGCCGACCCGCGCCAGCTCGTCGTCGGCCAGCGCCGCCCAGCCGGTCGCCCCGTCGCCCGCGAACGCCGCGCGTGCGCCCTCGAGCGCGGTCCGCGCGCCGCCCCACTTCCGCTGCCGCCGCTGCGAGCGGCCGAGCGCCAGCAGCGTGCGGCCGGCGTCGTGGCCCAGGCCCTGCTCGCCGTAGGCTTCGGCGGCCCGCGCCAGCGCCGCCCAGCCCCGCTCCTGCGCGGCGCCGCCCTCGGCCGCCTGCACCAACCCGGCGATCCGGTCGGCCGTCGCCGCCGCCCACGGGTGACCCTCGGCGGCCAGCACCCCCACCCGCTCGCCGACCGCGTGGGCGTCGTCGAGGCGGCCGAGCGCGACCAGCGCCTCGGCCAGCTCGGGCGCGACCGGGAACGCGCCCAGCTCGTCGATCCGCTCCCGCAGCAGATGCGCCCAGACCGACTCCAGCGGCTCCAGCGCCGCCTCGGGGTCGCCGCTGGCCAGCGCCGCGACCCCGGCCGCCACCGCCGCCTCCAGCACGTGCCAGCGGAGGCCGTCCGCGGTCGACAGCTCGATCGCCCGCGCCGCCGACCGTCGCGCGTGCAGCAGGTCGCCGCGGACGATCGCCAGCTGCGCGTGCAGCCGCTCGAGCAGCGCCGGGGCCAGGAAGCCGTCGGCGTTCAGGTCCTCCGCCTGCTCCAGCCACCGGGCGGCGTCGGCCGCGCGACCCGCGCGCAGCTCCAGCTCCAGCCGGTGGAAGCGGGAGATCGCCACCGCCAGGTCCTCGCCGCGGGCGTCGGCCCGCTCGTGCAGCTCGCTCAGCAGCGCCCGGCCCGCGTCCAACTCGCCGCGCCAGGTCCGGCGCCGGGCCTCGATCCGGTCGAGCGAGTGGTAGAGGTCGGCGTCCGGCAGCCCGCGCGACCGCAGCGCCGGCTCGTCGAGCGGTCGCCCGCGCAGCGCCAGCACCCAGGCCCGGGACGCGATCGCCTCGCGCGCGACCGGCTCGTCGGCCGTCTCCGCCACCCGCAGCGCCTCGGCCGACCACTCGTCGGCCAGCGCCAGCCGCTCGACGGCGACCAGCGCGACCGCCACCACCCGCCGCGCCAGCGCCTGGGCCCAGACGGTCGGATCGCCGATCTCCTCGGCCAGCGCCCGCTCGATGTGTCCCTCGTAGGCGACCATCGTCTCGGCGTCGAGCCCGTCCAGCCGCAGCAGGTGGCCGCGGGCGCGGGCGGCGCCCGGCGGGAGGCCGTCGAACTCGGCGTCGAGCAGCTCGTCGAGCCGGGTCGCGTAGCCGGCCCGCGCCAGCAGGTCGCCCAGCTCGAGCACCCGCGCGACCCGCTGCGGATCGTCGGCCGGGGTCAACCGCAGGGCGTGGCCGGCCAGCCGGGTCGCGTCGCCGAGCGCCCCGCGGCCCGCCAGCCGCGCGGCCGCGGCGGCCAGCTCGGCGGCGGCCTCCGCGTCGGCGCCCGACACGGCCAGCGCGTGGTGGTGGGCGCGGGCCTCGGGCGTCGCGGCGTGTAGCGCCAGCCGGCCGTGAACCGCGCGCCGCTCGGCCGGCGAGGCCGCCGCCACCGCCGCCGCGCCGAGCAGCGGGTGGGCCGGCCGCAGCCGCTCGCCGGCTACCACCAGTCCCTGCGAGATCGCCGCGTGGAGCGGGTCCTCCGCCACCAGCGCCGCCGCGTCGGCGCCGGGGCCGACGTCGCCGAGCGCGGTCGTCAGCAGCACCTGGCGGACCGGCTCCGGCAGCTCGACCACCCGCGAGCGGACCAGCTCCTCGATCCCGCCCGGATGCGGCAGCGGCTGGCCGACCGGCGGGATCCCGTCGCGCTGCAGCCGGCGGCCGACCTCGATCGCGAACATCGGGTTGCCGTGCGAGGCGCGCTCCAGCTCGCGGGCGGTGCCGGCGTGCAGCCGCAGCCCCAGCCGCTCCGCCAGCACCGCGGCCAGCGCCTCCGCCCCGAGCCCGCCGACCGTCAGCCGCTCGACGTCGCCCGGCGGGTCGAAGGCGGTCCCGGTCGCCTCCCGTTCCGAGGCGACGACCAGCAGCGGCTGGCCCTCGAGCCGCCGCAGCGCGAAGCCGAGCGCGTCGGCGGTCGGTCCGTCGAGCCACTGGACGTCGTCGATCGCGACCACCAGCGGGCCGGCGGCGACCAGCTGGCGGAGGACGCCGAGCACGCCGACCGCGATCGCCCGCGGCTCGGCGCCGCCGGCGGTCGGCTCGGCCCGCAGCAGCGCCACCTCGACCGCGTGCCGCTGTGGCGGCGGCAGCGCGGCCAGCTGCCCGTCGTCGACGTCGGCCAGCAGGTCGCCGAGGCCGGTGAAGGCGAGCGCCGCCTCGCTGTCGCGGGCGCGGGTCTGGAGCACCCGCAGGCCGGCGGCCGCGGCCCGCTCGACGGCCGCTTCCCAGAGCGTCGTCTTGCCGACCCCCGCGCTGCCCGCCAGCACCAGGCTGGCGAGCGTGCGGCGGGCGAGGAACGCCTCGATCGCCCGCAGCTCGGCCTCGCGCCCCGGGGGTGATCGTGCGGCGCCGTCCATCGCGGACGACGCTATCGCGGCCCGGGCTCCCGGTGAGCCAGGCGGCCGCGGCCCGCTCAGCCTGGATCCACCGATGGTCGGTCGAGCCTCGGTGGATCCAGGCTCAGGCGAGCGCGCGGACGATTTCGTCGTCGACCACGTCGGCCGGCGCGTCGAGCAGCGCGGCCAGCTGCTGACGGCCGCTGACCGAGAGCTTCTGGTACGAGGTCGCCAGGTGGGTCTCGACCGTCTTGATGCTCAGGTACAGCTCCTGGGCGATCGCCCGGTTCGAGCGCCCGGCCGCCACCAGCTCGCAGATCTGGCGCTGGCGCGGGGTCAGCGACGCGACCCCGCTGACCGCGGCCGTCCGCGGCCGCAGGCCCGAGGCCACCAGAGCCCGCCGGGCCTCGGCGGCGTCCGGCGCGGCACCGAGCCGGTCGGCGGTCTCGAAGGCCGGCCGCAGCAGCTCGCGGGCGGTGACCCGTGAGCCGCGGCGGACGAGCGCGTCGCCGGCCGCGATCTGCAGCCGCACCCGCACCAGGGCACCGGGATCGGCGACCTCGTCGAGCGCCGCCCGCGCCCGCTCCGCGCGACGGCCGTGGTCGGGCTCGCTGACGGCCCGGGCGTGGAGCGCGCGGCCGAGCGCGTGCGGATCGCCGAAGCGGCGGGCCAGCGCGACCTCCTCGTCGGCGACCGCCGCCGCCTCCGCGAACCGACCCTGGCGGGCGAGGGCCAGCGCCAGCGTCGTCCGCCAGGCGGTCCAGGCCGGGTTCGGCCGGCCCTGGGCGATCCGCAGCCGGCCGGCCTCGCGCGCCTCGGCCTCGGCCATCTCCAGCTCGCCGGTCGCCAGCAGCAGCCGCGCGCGGGCGTGGCGGACGCCGATCTCCCAGCCGCTGTCGGCGGTCCAGAGCGGCTCGTGCTCGCTCAGCACCGCGGCCGCCCGCTCGACGGCGCCGCGCTCGACCAGCGTCTCGACCAGCAGCTCCAGGATGCCGGCGGCGACCCCGTTGAGCCCGTCGACCGCGGCCAGCGCGCGTGACGCCTCGCGCTCGGCCAGGCCCAGCTCGCCGCGCCGCAGGGCCAGGCCGGCGGCGTACCAGCCGGCGGCGGCGGCCAGCCGCGGCGAGCCGAAGGCGGCGGCCCGCTCGCGGAGGCCGGCGATCGCGCGAGCGGCGGAGGCGTGCTCGCCCGCGGTCACCAGGACCCGGATGCAGAGGTGGCCGGCAGCGCGGTGGGCGGCCTCCTCCAGCAGCGCCCCGCCGTCGAGCGCCTCGTGCGCCATCACGGCGACCTCGCAGGCCGTGCGGTCGCCGGTCTCCGCCCCCAGCCAGGCGTGGTGGGCCAGCACGGCCCGTCGCAGCAGATCGTCGTCGACCGCGCCGGGATCGAGCGCCAGCGTCCGCCGGGCCCGCTCGCCGCTGCGGTCGGGGAAGAGGATCAGCGCGTCGAGCTGGGCGACCTCGGCGGCCAGCCGCTCGGCCGGCGCCGCGTCGGCCGGGACCGCGTCCTCGACCAGCTCCAGGCTCTCGGCCCGCGGGTCGATCACCTGCAGCGCGGCCAGCCGCCGCAGGGTCTCGATCCGGGCGCCGGGATCGTCGGTGGCGATCAGCGCCTCGTGCAGGTGCGGCCGGGCGTCGGTGGTGCCGGCGTGGAAGGCCAAGGTGCCCAGCTCGGTCAGCAGCTCGGCCCGGTCGTCGCCGGGGGCCCGCTCCTCCAGCGCCCGCTCCAGGTAGCTGGCCGCCCGCGCCAGCGCGCCCTCGGCCGAGGCCGCGGTCGCCGCCCGCCGGAGGGTCGCGGTGACGTCCTCGTCGCAGGTCGGCCCAGCGTGCAGGAAGTGGTCGGCGACCGCCCGCTCGGAGCCGTTGCGCTCGATCAGCGCGGCGGCCGCCGCCCGGTGCAGCCGCTCGCGCTCGGCCGGCGGCACCTGGTCGTGGATCGCGTGCTCGACCAGCGGGTGGGGGAACCGCCAGTGGCCGTCGCTGAGGCCGGCCGTCGCCAGCGCCGAGCCGATCGCGGCCAGCTCGGCGAGCGGGACGCCGGCGACCGCGGCGAGGTCGTGGAGGTCGCCCTCGCCGCCGAGCACGGCCAGCGCGTGGACGACGGCGCGGGCGGGCGCGGGCAGCTCGGCCAGCCGCCGGCGGAGGACGATCCGCGCCGGCGGCGAGAGCGCCGGCAGGTCGCCGGCCGCGTCGAGCACGGCGTCGCCCTCGCGGGCCAGCTGGCGACAGAGCTCGGAGAGCAGCCACGGATCGCCGCCGGCCGCCTCGTGGCAGCGGCGGACCAGCGTCTCGTCGGCGTCGGGCCGCCAGCGGTGGAGCAGCTGCGCGGTGCCGTCGCCGGAGAGCGGCCGCGGCTCCAGCACCAGCGCCCGCGGGACCGCGGCGAAGGCCCCGACGACGTCGGCCGCGTCGGGACCGATCGCCGGCCGCGCCGCGACCACGACCAGCAGCCGCAGCTCGGCCGCCCGGCGAGCGAGCCCGACCAGCGCGGCCAGCGACCGCTCGTCGGCGTGGTGGGCGTCGTCCACGATCAGGGCCAGCGGGCCGCGGGCGGCGAGCGTGCGGGCGAAGCCGTGGAGCGCGCTGGCGACCGCGCCCGCGTCGGCGTGCGGCGGCAGCGGCCCGCCGGAGGCGAGGGCGGCGATCGCCGGTGGCAGCGCGACGTCGGGCGCCGCCGCGGCGGCCGCGTCGATCAGGCTCCGCAGCAACCCGTGGTGGCTGCCGCGGTCGGCGACGCCGCCGCCGACCCGGGCGGTCCGCCAACCGCCTTGGCGGACGCGCCCGTCGAGCACGTCGAGGAGGGTGGTCTTGCCGCGGCCGGCGGGGCCCTCGACGACCACGCAGGAGCCGTTGCCGGCGGCGGCCTCGGCCATCGCGCGGACGAGGGCGCCGACCTCGACGCCGCGCTCGACCAGCAGCGCCGGGCCGATCCGGGCGGGGGTCCGGAGCGAGAGGGGGTGGGGGGCGGCGGGGTCGCGCCTCGCGGCCGTCGCGGCCGTCGGCCGCTCCTGCAGGGGGGTGTCGCGCATGGTCGGCGACGCTACGGCGGCACCCCCTACCCGGCAATCGGTGATACCCGGAGTCTTTATCGGGGCAGGCGTCAGCCACGACCCCACACAGGGGTCGCTGCGACACCACGAGTGATACCCCCTCCGCCGTCCCCTGACAGTCCGGACACGACCCTGGTCCTTGGCCGGCCCGACGGCCGGCGGGCGCGCGAAGGGCCGGGGTGGTCACCCGACCCGCGGCTGGGCGACGGCCCAGGCCCGGGTCGGTCGCAGCCCGAGCGCCACCGCCCCCGCGGCGAGCGCGGTCAGCGCGGCCAGCAGGTACGCCTCGTCGGCCCGCGCCATCCCCTCGGCGATCGTCACCGGCTCGCCGACGATCGCCACCACCGCGGCGGTGCCGATCACCGCCCCGACCTGGCGGAAGGTCGAGCTGAGCGCGCAGGCGGCGCCGAAGCGCGCCTGGTCGACATGCTCGACCGCCGCCGCCCCGAGGATCGGCAGCGCCATCCCGATCCCGACGCCGGAGGTGAAGCTCCACGGCACCCAGGCGCCGAGGAAGTCGGGCGTCTCGCTCACGCCCCGCAGCCCGAGCGCCCCGATCGCGTAGAGGATCACCCCCGGGACCACGACCGCGCGGTGGCCGTGGCGCTCGGCCAGCCGTCCCGCCGGCCGCGCGACGACGGTCGAGGCGAGCGCCCCGGGCACCGCGGCGAGGCCGGCCTCGAGCACGCTGTAGTGCCAGATCCCGGTCAGGAACAGCACGTTGCCGAGGATCACCGCGAACATCGCGGCCGAGAACAGCAGCATCCCGATGCTGCCGAGCCGGAACGACGCGATCCGCAGCAGCGCCGGATCGACGATCGGGTCGGCATGGCGGCGGCAGTGGAGCGCCAGCAGCGCCCCGAGCAGCAGCGCGCCGGCGAAGGCCCCGAGCACGCCGGGGCTGCCCCAGCCCCACGACCCGCCCTCGACCAGGGCCAGCGCCAGCAGCCCGAGGCCGCCGACCGCCAGCACCGCGCCGACCAGGTCGGGACGGCCGCCGGCGCCCTCGTCGCGGCTCTCGCGCAGGCCGCGCGCGCCGAGCCACAGCACCACCGCCCCGAGCGGCAGGTTGACGAGGAAGATCAGCCGCCAGTCGCCGACGACCACCAGCGCGCCGCCGAGCGGCGGGCCGGCCGCCGCGGCCAGCGCCGCCGACGCACCCCAGGCCGCGACCGCCCGCGCCCGCTGGCCGGCGGGGAACTCCGTCAGCACCAGCGCCAGCGAGGCGGGGACGAGGATCGCGCTCGCCACCGCCTGGAGGACGCGGAAGGCGACCAGCAGCGGCCAGCTCGGGGCGACGGCGCAGAGCAGGCTGGCGAGCACGAAGCCGACCACCCCGAGCAGGAACAGCCGCCGGCGGCCGAAGCGGTCGGCGAGCGCCCCGGCGGGGACCATCAGGGCGGCGACGACGATGAAGTAGCCGTCGAGGATCCACGACAGCTGCGAGCGGTCGGCGTCGCGGAAGCTGTCGGCCACGTCGGGGAACGCGACGTTGACGATCGTCGCGTCCAGCAGGCCGAGGAAGGCGCCGCCTGACGCGGCGACGAGGGCCATGGCGCGTCGGTTCATGCTCTGCTCCAGGGGGTTCGGGGGTCGAGCGCGCCCGTGACCCGGGCCGCCCGACCGAGGGTTCCGCCGCGGCCGGGCGGCCACAATCGGGACCCGACCCGGAACCTGGCCGCGGCGGCCCCCGATCAGCGGCGGATCGAGAAGCGCAAGACCCGCGCCCGCGAGCGGTTGCCCGCCGCGTCGCGGGCGGTGATCGTCATCCGGTAGCGGCCGGGGGCCAGCCGCCGCTGGCCGATCCGGCCCGAGAACCCGAGCCGCTCGCTGCGGCCGCCGCGCACGCGGTGGCGGACCGTGCCGATCCGGGTCCGCGCCTCGCAGGCCCCGCGCCGCGGACGGCGGGCGACCGCCGCGCAGCGCTGGCCGCGACGGACGCCCGGCCGCACCCGCTCGACCAGCAGCGACAGCCGCGCGGCCTCGGACGAGCGCAGCCGCAGGAAGGTGCCGGGCCCCGGGCTGCGCTTGCTGCCGACCCGCGGCGTTCCGACCCGGAAGCTCCGTCGCAGCAGCGACAGCTTGGTCAGCCGCGGCGCGCTGCGGTCCGGGGTGGCGCCGGGACCGCCCGGACCGCCGGGGCCGCCAGGACCGGGCGCGGTCGCCGCGCAACCCGCGTGCAGCACCCGCTGGTACGCCTGCGGCTCGACGTCGGCGTGGAGCCCGTCGACGAGCGCCGCGCCGACGAAGGTGACGCAGCCGCCGCCGTCGGTCACGCCGCCGATCCGCAGCGCCTGGCCGTCGTCCTCCGCCGGCGCACCACCGGCGCCGCTGCGCCGGGAGACCAGTCGGGTGGTGCCGGCGGCCAGCGAGCGAACGGCGATGACCGGCGAGGCGGACGAGGGCGGCAGGCCGGGGACGCTGCCGGGCAGCGGCGAACCGACGAAGGCCACCGCACCGCCGTCGGCGCTGAGCGCGATCGGCCGCCGGTCGACGTCGAACGGCGCGCCGGCGGCCCCGTCCGCGCGGCTGGCGAGCAGCAGCGCGCCGGACGGGACGTCGCGGACGTAGGCGTGCCGCAGCTGCCCGTCCGCGGACGCGGCCACGAACGCCACCCGATCGCCGTCGCGGTCGATCGCCGGGTCGCTCGCCCCGAGCGCCGGCAGGTCGGCGGCGCTGATCCAGCTGGTGCGCCCGTCGTCGACCGAGCGGCGGTAGACGTCCGACGCGGGATCGGCGTTGCCGCCGAGGTTGGTGGCGCGGCTGGAGAACGCCACCTGGCGGCCGTCTCCGCTGAGCGCGGGGGCGCCCGAGCCGCTGTTGCCCTTCGCGCCGGCCGCCCCGTCGGCGCGGCTGACCAGGAGCGTCCGGTTCGCGGCCAGGTCGCGCAGGTGGACGTCGAAGTAGGCGTCGCCGTCGCCGTCGCCCAGGTTCGAGGCGTCGCTGGCGAAGACGACGCGGTTGCCGTCGTCGCTCAGGTCGATCGCCTCGATCGTCAGGCCGTTGGCCTCGGCGCCGATCGGTCCGTCCGCGCGGCTGGCGAGCAGCGTGCGCCCGACGACCCGATCACGGACCCGCACCTGCGGGCGCCCCCCGCCCTGGTGCACGAACGCGACCCGGCGCCCGTCGGCGCTGATCGCGACCGCGCCGATGGTGCCCGGCAGCGCCTCGCCGTCGACCCCGTCGGCACGGCTGGCCAGCGAGACCTCGCCGGTCCAGGTGTCGCGGATCACGACCGCCTGGCCCTTGGCCGGCGCACCGAGCGCCGGCGCCCGCGTCACGAAGGCGACGAGCCGGCCGTCGGGCGTGCTCGCGGTCTGGTCGGCGGCCCCGCCCTCGTTGCGCTGCGGCGCGCCGCCCGGCGGTCGCGAGGCGGTGACGGTCTGGTCGCCGCGGCGCAGCGCGATGCTGGTCTCGTCGAGCACGACGTCGTCGGTCAGCGGCCGGTCGACGGTGATCGCCGCCGTGCGGCCGTCGCCGCTCAGCGCCCCGCCGACGACCGCGTTCGAGGCGGCGCCGGCGATGCCGTCGCGGCGGCTGACGAGCCGCACGTCGCTGCCCACCTGCTGGTACAGGTCGAGCCCGGCGTCGTCGTCGGCCGGGTCGTGACGGAAGTCGCTGGTGAAGGCGATCAGCCCGCGAGCGTCGATCCCGACCGCGCGGGTCGTGCCGTGCGCGCGCACCACGTCGCCGCGACCGCCGGTCCAGGACCGGCGGTAGGCGTCCTCGTCCGGGTTCGCGTCCTGGGGCTCTAGGTTGGTCGCGGCGGAGGTGAACGCGACCGTCGTGCCGTCACCGCTGATCAGCGGCCGGGTCGAGAACGAGTTCCCGACCGGGGTTCCGGCGCCATTGACGCGGCTGACCAGGTGGGTCGCGGAAGCGGTCAGGTCGCGCGTGTAGACGTCGATCCGGCCGTTGCCGTCGGCCGGGTCGACCGCGGCGAAGGACGCGAAGGCGACGCGGGTGCCGCTGTCGTCGATCGACGGGTGGAACCCGTCCTGCGGCGCGCCGTCCGCGCCGCTGCTGCGGCTGACCAGCGCCAGCGCCTGTGAGCCGCCGATCCGGCGCCGGTAGACCCCCTGGACCATCACCTGCGGGATCGTCGGGCCCAGGTTGCGGGCCTGGGAGCGGAAGACGATCGTGTCGCCGTCGCCGTCGATCGACGGCGTGTCGGAGTTGTCGTCGCCGACCGGCCCGTCACCGCCGCGGCGGCTGAGGAGGGTCGTGGTGGCCGTCTCCAGGTCGCGCAGGTAGACGTCGCGGCGGTGGTTGCCGTCGGCGGGATCGAGCGCCCCGTCGCAGGTGAAGGCCACCCGCCGGCCGTCGGCGCTGATGGCCGCCTGGTCGCAGTCGCTGTCGGCCGGCGCCCCGTCGGCACCGCTGCGGCGGCTGACCAGGACGATCGTGCCGTCGGCCTCGCGCAGGTAGACGTTGGCGTGGCGATCGTCGTCGCCGCTCACCAGCGCGTCCGACTCGGAGCTGAAGACCAGCCGGCGGCCGTCGCCGCTGAGCGCCTCGGCGGTCATCGTCGACGGGCCGAGCGGGCGGGCGAAGGGCGTCCGCAGGTCGCCGGCGCCGGACACCAGCAGCGTCGTGTCGGCCGGCGGGGTGGCCGCGACGGCGACGGTGGGCACGGTCGAGGGGCCGAGCAGCGCGAGCGCCAGGAGCAGCCGGGGGGAGCGGCGGGGCATCGCTCGAGTCCACCGCAGCGGCGAGCGCGGCCGCGACAAGTTGCGTGGTGCGCTCCGAACGGCTCGGGGTCCGGTCGTCGTGGCCTCAGGGGCGGCCGGCGATGATCCGTCCGACCGCGACCTGGGCCGCGCCGGTCTCGCCGCGACGGTCGGTCGCGACGACGGCGATCAAGTTCGTGGCGTCGTGCAGCGGCACCGAGACCGCGAAGCTCCCGTCCGGCGCCGGGCGCGCGGCCCGGCCGCCGACCTGCAGCCGCGCGATCCCGTCGGGATCGTCGACCCGACCGCGGACCACGACCGCCGACGACTGGACGACGCTGCGGTCGCGCGGTCCGTCGATCGTGACCCGTGGGGCGTTCGCCGGATCGACCACGACCCGCGCCGCGCTCGCCGCGGCCGCACGGTCGGCGGCCACCGCCAGCAGCCGGCGAACGGTCGCACCGCCGCCGGCGGGCAGGTCGAGCGCCACGTCGTCGACGATCGTCGCCGGCCCGCGGCCGGTCAACCGCGCGGGAGCCGGCTCGACGCCGAGCGCGGCCGCCCCGCTGGCTCCGACCGCGACCACGGTGCCGGCCGTGGACGGCAGGATCCCCGGCAGCGGGCCGGGGGCGCCGCCGTCCGCCGGCCACCAGCTCGGCGCGGTCACCATCGTCGCCGGTTGGACGCTGCTCGCCTCGACCCGGTGCGGACGGCCGTCGACGGCCACCCAGCGGTCGCGAACCTCGACGGTCGCGCCGTTCGCGGTCACGATCCGCTCCAGCCGGACGCCGGACTCGCGCAGCCGCCCGCAGCCGCCGAGCGCGGCGTCGCCGTCGCAGCGCGCGAGCGGAGAGACGGTCGTGACGGTCAGCCGGCCGCTGTGGGGCGCGACCGCGGCGTGCGGCTCGACGCCGGCGAACCCGCGCGGGGCCTGGCCCCGCAGGCGCGGCACCGCCCCGGGCAGCAGCGCCGGCCGGCCGTCGACGCGGACCGCGCCGATCCGGGCCGCGCCGCGCCAGCCGCCGGCGACGTCGATCCCCCGCTCGGGTTCGCGGACCACGACCCCGTCGCCCGCGACCCGCAGCCGGTCGCCGCCGATGCCCTCGTCGCCGGTGACGGAGACCTGCGGGCCCTCCTCGGAGCGGACGACCACCAGCCGCGGCCCCCGGAAGCGCTCGCCGGTCGCCTCGCGCAGTCCGGCCGGGAGCGCGCGCAGATCGCAGCCGCCGGCCGGGGCGCGGGCCAGGTCGACCGCCGTCCGGAAGCCGCCGCCGGCCCGCAACGGCACCGCCCGTCGCACGACCACGGTCCGCGGCCCGGCGACGCAGACCAGGTCGACCCGGCCGCCGGGTTGGCCGTCGCTGCGACCGCGGACCAGCAGCGGCTGGCCGGCCGCCGGCCGCGAGCGGTCGTCGAGCCGAAACGCCGCGCCCGCCGGCGCGACGATCCGGGTCGTCGTCGGGGCGACCGGCAGCGGGGCGCCCGCCAGCAGCGAGGCGACGACGGCGGCGACCGGCATCGGCCGGGCCTAGAGCCGCTCGACCGCGGTCCGGACCGCGTCCTTGCGGTCGGTCCCGGTCGATCCGTAGACGACGATCACGTTGCGGCGGGTGTAGAGCTGGACGCTCTCGCCCGGCACCGAGCCGCGGACCTGCTTGGCCACGTCGTCGGCCTTGCCGGCATCGTCGAGGACGAACAGCATGATGATCTGGCCGTCCTTGGCCGCGGTCGACTGGTTGCTGTAGGCGCGCTCGACGCCGTCGTCCTTGGCGTCGTCCGGCACCGGCATGTCGGCCAGCTTCACCCCGGCGGCGCGGGCGACCGCCGCACGGGCGTCGGTGGCGCTGGCCTTCGGCTCGTCCGAGCCCCCGCAGCCGACGAGGGCGACGGTGGCGAGGAGGGCGACCAGGAACGGGGAGCGACGCTTCATGCGGCCCGAAGCTAGGCCCGGCCGCGACCCCCGGCAATCGGAAGCCGACCCTGGACTTCGCCGCTCCGCACCCGCGACTCTCACGACGCGAGGGCCAGCGCGACGGCCGCCGGCGGTCGCAGCCGCCGGCCCGGGAAGCCGTCCCCGGACCGGCGGCGGTGTCGGCAGCGAAGCGCCCCCCGGCACTCCGAGCCTCCCCCAGCCCCCGGACCGCCTCGGCACGACGGCGGTCCGAACGCCGCCGCCCACCACATCAACGGGCGCGTGGCCCGACAATCGGGGCGCCACCCTGGTCCTGCCGGCGGCCGGCCCGGAGCGGCCCGCGGCCGCGCCGGCTCAGCCGAGGATGCCGGCCGCGGCCGCGCGCACGGCGTCGCGCGCGTCGGCCGGCTCGAGCACGACCAGGTCGCCGATCTCGGTCAGGATCTCGCGCACCAGCCAGTCGACGCCGGCGAAGGCGATCTCGGTCACCAACGCGCCGTCCTCCAGCTCCTCCAGGATCGTCCGCCGCTCGCGCTCCCAGCGGGCCCGCTCGGGGCTGACCCAGACCCGGGCGCTGCGGCTGGCCGGCAGCTGCCCGGTCCGCGGCCAGCCGGCGACGTCGGCCGCTGGGTCGACCTCGGGCCGCCGCTCGAACCGCTCGTCGGTGACCTGGGCCTCGCGGATCCGGTCGAGCCGGAAGTGGCGGACGTCCTCCCGCTGGGGGTCGAAGGCGGCGACGTACCAGCCCTCGCGGCCGTTGATCAGCGCGTAGGGCTCGACCCGCCGGTGGGTGAACTGGTCCTCGTTCGGCTTGTAGTAGTCGAGCTCGATCAGCCGCTGGTCGGCGATCGCGCCCGAGATCAGCCGCGCCAGGTCGCGGTCGTCGCCGCCGCCGTGGGCGACCTGCAGCCCGTGCTCCAGCGGGTCCTCGCCGAGCGCCGCGACGACCTTCGCCCGGACCGTCCCGAGCGTGCCCTCCGGCAGGTGGTCGCCGATCAGGTCGACCGCCGCCACCAGCGCCTTGGCCTCGACCGGCAGCAGCCGCGCGGGACGGGCGAAGTGGTCGCTGTAGGGCTCGTTGTCGACCTCGACGTGGCCGTCGTCGGTGACCTCGGCGTAGAGCACGTACGAGCCGCCGCCGAAGTTGACGACGTTGAGCACGTTGATGTCGTCGCGCAGCTCGGGCTCGCTGACGTTCAGCCGCGCCAGCAGCTCCTGCAGCTCCAGCCGCTCGTGCTGGCGGCCGGCGTGGATCAGGATCGAGGCCAGCGTCACCAGCCGCGCGAACCGCTCCGGCCGGATCACGCCGTCGCGGGTCGCGGGCGCGGTCGTGCCCGGCTCCTCGGCGGCGACGAACGGCCGGCCGGGGGCGACCGGGAAGGCGCCCTCGTGGCGGTCGCGGACCAGCGCCACCCGCCGCCGGTACTCGTCGCGCAGCTCGGCCGGCTCGAGGATCTCGGCGTGCTCGCCCATCCGCATCACCCAGCCGAGCAGCGAGCGCCGGACGCCGTACTCGGTGGTGAAGACGACGTCGCCCCGCAGCGCGCCGTCGTCGCTGCGCTCGACCGGGGCGTCGGGGTCGGCCGGGGCGAACGTGCCCTGGCGGCCGTGGGCGCGCTGGACCTGCCAGGCGATCCGGTCGGCGATCCGGATCCGGGCGGTCGCGATCGGCTCCGACATCTGCCAGTCGGCGCGGTCGCCGTAGGGCCGCGGATCGAAGTCGGCCGGGCGCCGGAAGTCGTGCTCGGCCTTGGTCGCGTAGGCGACCTTGTCGCGGACCCGCGAGAGCCGGAAGACCCGCAGGTCGTCGCGCTCGTGGTCGCGGCCGAGCAGGTAGAACTGGCCGCCGCGGAAGAGCAGGTGGTACGGGTCGACCTTGCGCGGCTCGACCGTGTCGCGGTGGATCGAGTGGTACTCGAAGGTGATCGTCTTGTTGCGGAAGATCGCCGACTCGACCTTGGCCAGCCGCTGCGAGGGGTCGCGCCCGTGGACCTGGGCCGTGACCCCCAGCCCGACCGTGCCGATGCCGAGCCCGCGCCCGCCGCCGCCGAGCGGGCTCGGACGGCCCCACGACAGCTGCTGGAGCGCCAGCCGCAGCGGCTCGGCGTAGGCGAACTCGCCGTCGAGCAGGTTCAGCGCCAGCTGCAGGCTGGCCAGCTCGTCGTCGCTGAAGGCGATCGGCGGCAGGTGGAAGTTCTCGCTCCGCAGCGAGTAGTGCTCCTGCTCGGCGGTCCCGTCGCCGGGACGCTCGATCGTCAGCTGGATGCCGAGGGACTCCAGCTCGGCCCGGTCCGCGTAGAACCGCCGCGCGAACGCGTCCTCGTTCATCCCGCTGTAGCCCTCGACGTCGCGCCGGATCTCGAGCGCCGTCACCGGGCGCCGCTCCGCCATGAGATACGAGATCAGCGAGAGCTGCCTGATCAGCTTCTCGGTGTCCTTCGCCATCGCCGGTGGACTGTACGGGCCGCGAGGACCCGGCGGGGACTGCTGCGGCCTGCTAGTGGACGGCCGTACCGCCGCCGGGGCCGGGCCGGGCGGCCCACGGCGCCGCGAACGGGGCCGCCGGAGCGGCCGCGCTACGCTCGTGCGGTGGACGACGCGCCACGAGCCCGGGACCTGCTGCCCGCCCTCCGCCACGGCGGCGTGACGACCCTCGACGGCCTCCGGAGCCGGCTCGGGGATCCCGACCGCGAGCTGCTCGGCTGGGCCCTCGACGACGCCGTCGAACGCGGCTGGGTGGCCCGCAACGTGCCGCCGGACTGCGGACCCGACGGGCTCTGCGGGACCCAGCCGCCGACGACGGTGACGATCACCGCGGCCGGGCGCGAGGCGCTGGCGCGGCCGGCGTAGGCCGCGCCGCCGCCGTCTACGCCGCCTGCGGCTCCTCGAACGGGGCGGCGGGCGCCGGCGGCTCGCGGACGGCCGCGGCGTCCGGCGGCGGATCGACCGCCTCGAGCGGATCGGGCTCGCGGCGGGCCGGGCCGAAGTAGGCGGCCGAGCCGATCGCGCGGTCGTAGCCGCTCCAGCGGTCCTCGGGCGAGAGGCCGCGCTGGAGGCGGTCGAAGCTGCCCATCCGCGCGCCGAGGTCGTCGACGTGGTGGACCAGCACCGCCTCGCGGGTGGCCGGCACCACCGGGCTGCCGTACTCCTGCTTGCCGTGGTGGCTGAGGACGATGTGGCGGATCGAGCGGGCGGTCTCCTCGGGGAAGCCGTCGAGCGCCCCGATCACCCGCCGCACGATCTCGTAGCCGAGCACGATGTGCCCCTCCAGCCGCCCGAGGTCGGTCAGCTCGGGGGCGATCGGGTCGCTGGTGTAGGTCTGGGCCTTGCCGATGTCGTGCAGCAGCGCGCCGGCGACGGCCACGTCGCGGTCGACGTCGCCGAAGTGCGGCACCAGCGCCTCGACCGCCTCGGCCACCCGCACGGTGTGGTCGAGCAGCCCGTGGGGGTAGGCCTCGTGGAAGAACTTCGCCGCCGGCGCCTCGCGGAAGCGCGGCCAGAAGCCGCCCTCGCGGTCGAAGACCCGCTCCAGCAGCGCCCGGATCCAGCGGTCGCCGGTCCGCTCGACCAGCGCCGCCAGCCGCCGCTCCAGCTCGGCGACCGGCACCGAGGGACCCTCCAGCAGCGTCGAGAGGTCGACCTGCTCGCGGGCGACCGGCGACAGCCGCTCGATCGCCAGCTGGCGGCCGTACCGCTCCGACAGCTCCAGCTTGCCCTCGACCCGGACGGTGGCGCCGCGGACGACGAAGCCGGCGACCTCGTCGGCGTCCTCCCAGACGATCGCCGGCAGCGTCTGCGAGCGGTCGGCCAGCTCCAGCTTCAGGAACGGCTCGCCGCCCTCGCGGCGGACCCGGCGCGACACCGCGCGAACGAGCAGCACCAGGTCGACCGAGGCGCCGTCGTCGAGGTCGCGGAGTTCCATGGCCGCCACGGTACGCAGGCCGCCGGACGACAACGGGCGGAAAACTTCCTGCACATCGGCGGGTTTCCCGGAGGCCTCGAGCGGCCCTCGTTCGCCCCGGGCGGAACGTCCAGCGCGCGGCCGGCCGGCCCTCGAACGCCCGGCCAGCGGGCGCGGGAACCGCTTGACAGGGTGTTAGCGTCTGCCCATGAGTCGCGTCGCGATCACCGAGCGGTCGATCGAGGTCGGCGGGGTCCGGACCCGCCTGCTGGAGGTCGCCGGTCCCGGCCTGGGCGGCCCACCGCTGCTGCTCCTGCACGGCTTCTCGGACTCGGCCGACACCTGGCGACCGGTGATGCTCGACCTCGCCGCCCGCGGCCAGCGCTCGGTCGCGATCGACCTGCCCGGGTTCGGCGCCGCCGACCGGCTGCTGCCCGACGAGCCGATGCTGCCGCAGTACGTGCGGCTGGTGACCGGCGTGATCGAGCTGATCGCCGACGGCGAGCCGCCGGTGATCGCCGGCAACTCGATGGGCGGCGCGACCGCGCTGCTCTGCGCCGAGGCCCGGCCGTCGCCGGCCGGGATCGTCCCGATCGACCCCGCCGGCTTCGACCACCCGCGCTGGTTCCAGCTGATCGACCAGCAGCCGCTGCTGCGGTTCCTGCTCGCCGACGCCGGCCCGGTGCCGACCCCGCTGGTGCGGATGATCCTGGCCCAGGTCTTCCGCCAGCTGGCCTTCGCCCACCCGCTGCGGGCCCGCCGCGAGGTGCTGACGCGCTTCAGCCAGCACTACGCGAGCCGCCGCGACGTGCGCCGGATCCTCCACACCGGTCGCCGGCTGCTGCCCGAGCTGGCCGAGCCGTTCGACCACAGCCTGATCGAGTGCCCGGTGCTGCTGATCTGGGGGGACAAGGACCGGATGGTCAGCCACCGCGGCGCCCGCCACCTGCTGAGCGCGCTGCCGTCGACCGAGTACGAGCTGCTGCCCGACGTCGGCCACTGCCCGCAGCTCGAGGTCCCGGCCCGCGTCGGCGAGCTGCTGCACGGCTTCTGCGTCCGCGTCCGCGACGCGCCGACCGAGGATCCGCGGGCGGCGGTCGCCCACGGCTGAGCCTCACCGGAGGGCTGCACGAGCGACTGCAGGTGCGACGCCCGAGCGCCGGTCTGCCTACCTTGGGGGAATGCCGTCGTCAGTTCGGCGTCTCGGCGTCCCCGCACGCCTGGCGCTCCTCACCGCCCTCCCGCTGCTGACCGCCGCCCCGCTCGCGGCGGCCCAGGACCCGTCCCCACCGGCCGATCCGGCCCCGCGGCTGATCAAGGCCGGGGTCAAGGTCGGCGACCTCGACCTCTCGGGCAAGACCCGCGACGAGGCGGTCCAGCTGCTGACGCAGGCGTACCAGGGCAAGCGGGCCTCGAACGCCGACGTGGTGGTCCGCGTCGCCGGCCGGCCGCACAAGCTGACGATGGCCAAGATCGGCTATGGCTACGACGCCAACACGACCGCCGGGCGGGCGCTGAAGGCCAGCGGCGGCAGCACCGTGGAGCCGGCGATCGGGTGGGACTCGGCCGCCTTCTCGAAGTGGCTCGACTCGCTCTCCTCGATGCAGAAGCGGACCCGCGACGCGACCGTCGTGATCGGGATCACCAAGCAGCGGATCCGCGGCTCGAAGAAGGGCTGGAAGCTCAGCCGCGGCGCGCTGCGGAAGCTCGTCGTGCCGGTCCTGCTCGACCCGGCCAAGGACCGCTCCGACCTGCTGCTGCCGGTGATCCGGACCAAGCCGTCGGTCACGATCGCCTCGCTGAAGCGCCGCTACGGCACGCTGATCACCGTCGACCGCCGGACCTTCCACCTGCGGCTGTTCAAGCAGCTGCGGCTGAGCAAGACCTACCGGATCGCGGTCGGCGCCGCCGGCCACGACACGCCCCCGGGCATGTACTCGATCACCTCGAAGCAGGTCAACCCGGCCTGGCACGTGCCGAACTCGCCCTGGGCCGGCTCGCTCCAGGGCCAGGTGATCCCCGGCGGCGCGCCCAACAACCCGCTCAAGGCGCGCTGGCTGGGCCTGCGCGACGGGATCGGGATCCACGGAACCGCCGAGGCGTGGTCGATCGGCAGCCGCGCCTCGCACGGCTGCATCCGGATGCACCCGAGCGACGTGATCGACCTCTACGGGCGGGTGCCGATGGGCACCCCGGTGAAGATCCGCTGAGCGGCCGCGCGCCGCTCAGCGCAGCGAGTTGCGCAGCAGCAGCCCGCTGACCACGGCGCCGACGACGCCGATCGCCACCAGCCAGCCGGCGCCGATCACCAGGCCGACGATCGCCGCCACCGCGAGGCCGCCGGTGGCGATCGTCAGCCGGAACGCCTTGTCGACCCGCTGGGTGCGGCTGAGGTTGCTGCGGGAACGGCGCTGGAGGTCGCTCATGCGCCCATCCTCGCAGGCGCGAGCGTCGCCGCGCCAGCCCGCGACGGCGTAGCCTGGAGGCCACGATGGACGACGATCAGCACCTGCGCGTGACCGGCGGGGTCCGGATCCCGCTGCGCGAGATCGTCGTCCGCGCCAGCCGCTCGTCCGGGCCCGGCGGCCAGCACGCCAACGTCACCGCCTCGCGGATCGAGGTCAGCTTCGACGTCCGCCACAGCGGCGCGCTCAGCGACGCCCAGCGGGCGCGGGTGCTGGAGCGGGTCGGCCCGGTCGTGCGGGCGGTCGCCCAGGACGCCCGCAGCCAGGCCCGCAACCGCGAGCTGGCGCTGGAGCGGCTGGCCGGTCGGCTGCGGCAGGCGCTGCACGTCCAGGCGTCGCGCCAGCCGACCCGCCCGACCGCCGGCTCGAAGCGGCGGCGGGTCGAGGCGAAGGGCCGCCGCGGCGAGGTCAAGCGTGGGCGACGGCGCCCGTCGCTGGACGACTGACCGCCGTTCCGCGTACGCTCTACGAGCCAGATGAGGCCCTGGCGCGGGGCGACGTCCCGCGAACCGCCGGAGTGGATCGGCTGATGGCTTCTTTCGCAACGATCCCGACGCGGAAGGAGCCTTGATGCACAGCCCCCAGGTCGCCCCCACGGAGCGCCGCCGGTGAGCGGCCGCTTCGACCGGCGCGAGGTCGCCGCGGTCTTCGTCGGCGGTGCGCTCGGGGCGCTCGCGCGGGCGCTGCTCGCCGACCAGTACCCGCACGGCCCAGCCAGCTGGCCGTGGACGACCTTCGCGGCCAACCTGGTCGGGGCGCTGCTGCTCGGCTGGCTGGTGACCCGGCTGCAGGAGCGGCTGCCGCTCTCGGCCTACCGGCGGCCGCTGCTCGGCACCGGGCTCTGCGGCGGCCTGACCACCTTCTCGACGATGCAGGTCGAGCTGCTGCTGATGCTCGACGCCGGCCACACCGGGCTGGCGGCGGCCTACGCGGCGGCCAGCGTCGTCGGCGGCTACCTGGCGGTGGCCGGCGGGACGGCGCTCGCGCGCCGGGTGAGGACGGTCCGGTGACGGCGCTGCTCTGGATCGGGGTGGTGCTGCTGGGCGGGGTCGGCGCGGTGCTGCGGTTCGTCGTCGACGGCCTCGTCTCCGACCGGCTCGATCGCCGCTTCCCCTACGGCACGCTGGCGGTCAACCTCTCCGGCGCGCTGCTGCTGGGCGTGGTGACCGGCCTGACCCTCGACCACGACGCGGCGCTGCTGGCCGGCACCGCCACGATCGGCGCCTACACCACCTTCTCCACCTGGCTGTTCGAGACCCAGCGGCTGGGCGAGGACGGCGAGCTGCCGTCGCTGGCGGCGAACGTCGCCGTCAGCCTGGTGCTGGGCGTGCTGGCGGCGGCCCTCGGCCGCTGGATCGGGGGCCTGGTGTGATCGACGACGGGCTCAGGCTCTCCCTCTACCTGGGCGAGCGGGACCGCGCCGGCCGCCGCTTCCTGGCCGACGCGGTCCTCGACGCCTTCGCCCGCCACGAGGTCGCCGCCAGCGTGCTGCTGCGCGGCGCGCTCGGCTTCGGCGCCAAGCAGCGGCTGCGCAGCGACCGGCTGCTGACGCTCTCCGAGGACCTGCCGGTGACGGCGATCGCCGTCGACCGCCGCGACCGGATCGCGGCGCTGGCGGAGGAGGTCGAGCCGCTGATCGGCTCGGGGCTGGTGACCGTCGAGCGGACGCGGATCGTGCGCGGGCCGGCGGTCGACCCGGCGCTGCCCGACGATCTGCGCGAGGCGACCAAGCTGACCGTCTACCTGGGCCGCCGCGAGCGGGTCGGCGGCCGTCCCGCCTTCGTCGCCGCCTGCGCCCTGCTCCACGCCCGCGGGGTGGACGGGGCGACGGTCCTGCTGGGGGTCGACGGCACCGTCCGCGGCCGCCGGGCGCGGGCGCGGTTCGTCGGCCGCAACGCCGACGTGCCGCTGGTGCTGATCGCGGTCGGGACGGGCGAGCGGATCGCCGCCGCCGTGCCGGAGCTGCGGGCGCTGCTGCACGACCCGCTGATCACGCTCGAACGGGTGCGGACCGTCAAGCGCGACGGGGTCCGGCTGGCCGACCCGCCGCCGCTGCCCGAGCGCGACCGCGAGGGCCTGGCGCTGTGGCGGCGGCTGACCGTCCACGGGTCGGAGCGGACGACGGTCGACGGGCACCCGGCCCACGCGGCGATCGTCCGTGGCCTGCGCCAGGCCGGGGGCGCCGGGGCGACGACCGTCCGCGGCCTCTGGGGCTTCCACGGCGACCACCCGCCGCACGGCGACCGGCTGCTGCAGCTGCGGCGCGGCGTCCCGACCGTCACCACCGTCGTCGACACGCCGGCCCGGATCGCGGAGGCGCTGACGGTCGTCGACCGGCTGACACCCGCGCGCGGGCTGGTGACCGTCGAGACGGTGCCGGCGCTGGTCGCCTGGGCGGACGGCGAGCGGCGCGGCGGCCTGCGGCTGGCGACGGACCGCTCCTGATCGGGCGGATCCCTCCCCCGGCGGCCGCCGGCCGGAGTACGGTAGGACCAAGGACCGCGAGCGGAGGAGCGCGACATGACCGTGATCACGATCTCGGCGTCCTACGGCGCCGGCGGCAGTCGGATCGGCCCGGCGGTCGCCGAACGGCTCGGGGCGACCTTCCTCGACCGCGCGATCCCGACCGAGGTCAGCGAGCGGCTGGCCGTGCCGCTCGACGACGCGCTCCGTCGCGACGAGGCGCTCGGCAGCGCGCTCGAACGGCTGCTGGTGCGGCTGGCGCCGGTCGCCCAGGTCTACGGCGGCGGCAGCCTCGAGCGCGACGAGCTGCTCGACGACCGCGCCTACCAGCAGGTGACCGAGCGGGTGATCTGCGAGCGGGTCCGGCGCGGCTCGGCGGTGGTGCTGGGACGGGCGGGCGCGTTCGCGCTCCGCGACCACCCGAGCGCGCTGCACGTGCGGCTGGACGGGCCGCGCGACCGGCGGCTGGCGCAGGCGATGCGGATCGAGGGCGTCGACCGCGAGACCGCCGAGCGGCGGCTCGACCAGACCGACCGCGCCCGCGAGGCCTACGTCCGCCACTTCTACCGCTGCGATCCGCACGACCCGGCCCACTACCACCTGGTGATCGAGTCGACGACGATCCCGTTCGACGCCTGCGTCGACATCGTCGCCGCGGCCGCGCTGACGCGGGTGCCGCCGGTCGTCGCCTGACCGCTCAGCCGCGGTCGATCACGTTCAGCAGCGGCTCACCGGCGGCGAACCGCCGCAGCTGCTCGATCACCAGCCGCCGGGCGCGGGGCGGGAAGCTGGCCGAGCCGCCGCCGACGTGGGGCGTGATCAGCACGCCGGGCGCGCTCCACAGCGGGTGCTCGGCGGGCAGCGGCTCGGGGTCGACGACGTCGAGCGCCGCCCGCAGCCGGCCGGCCTCGGCGACCAGCGCGTCGCTGTCGATCGCGCTGCCGCGGCCGACGTTGACCACCAGCGCCCCGTCCGGCAGCAGCGCCAGCCGGCGGGCGTCGAGCAGGCCGCGGGTCTCGGGGTTGTCGGGCACGACGAGGACGACGATCTCGGCCTCGGGCAGCAGCCGGTCGAGGTCGTCGATCGCGTGCACGCTCTCGTCCGGCCGGGCGCGGCGGGCGACCGAGGTCACCCGCGCCTCGCAGGCCTCGAGCCGGCGGGCGATCGCGCCGCCGATCGCGCCGTGGCCGACCAGCAGCACCCGGCGGTCGGCGAGCGAGCCGACGAACCGCGGATCCCAGCGGCGGGCGGCCTGGTCGTGGATCCAGCGCGGCAGCTCGCGCTGGGCGGCGAGCATCAGGGCCAGCGCGTGCTCGGCCGTCGACGCGTCGTGGAGCCCGCGGCCGTTGGTCACCAGCACGTCGGGCGCGACCAGCGGCAGCAGCTCGTCGACGCCGGCGCGGAGGCTCTGGATCACCCGCACGCCGGTCAGCCGGTCGAGCGCCTCGTAGGCCCGCGGGACGCCGTAGGGCAGCACGTGGAGGACGACGTCGCCGAGCTCGTCGGGCGGCGCGACGGTGCCGTCCCAGACGTCGACCCGGAGCCCGAACGGCCACTCGGGCCCGGCCAGCTCGGCCAGGTCGTCGTAGGGGACGAGGACGCGCTCAGCGGGGGCCATCGGCCGGATTCTGGCAAGCGTCCGCCAGCGACCGGAGGGCGGCGGCGAACCCGCGCCGCAGCCACCAGCGGCCGCCGAGCGCCAGCAGCAGCCGGTCGCCGGGCGAGGCCCGCAGGACGTCGGCCCGCAGCGTCACCGCGGTGCCGCCGCCGTCAGGGCCCGGGTCGAGCCGCCACGCGACCCGCGCCGCCGTCCGCCTCCCGACCCGCGCGATCCCGACGATCGACCGCCCGTCGACGGTCTCCACGATCCGGGCCCGGGTCGTGCGGTGGAGCCCGAGCGGCCCGGCGACCCGCAGCACGCTGCCGTCGTGGGCGCCGGGCGGCCCCTCCAGCCGCACCACCCGCACGAAGCGGGCGGCGATCGCCCAGTGGTTCTCCAGGTCGGCGAGGAACGCGAACAGCGCGTCGGGCGCGACCGCGACCGTCCGCCGGGCCTCGATCGCCGGGCCGACGGGGCGGGCGGCGGCGGTGGGCCCGTCCACCAGCGGCGGGGCGAGGGAGGCGTCGTCGGGCATCGCCGACGGTCAGTGTTCTCCAGCCGCCGCGCCCGGTCAACCGGCGGCGGCCTCGGCCTCGCCGTCGAGGTCGGCGGCGATCACCGTCCCGACCTGGGTCACGTGGCGGGCCATCTCGCTCATCGCGAGCGTCGGGTCGTGGGCCTCGATCGCGTTGGCGATCACGCGGTGGGCGCGGACCGAGGCCGCCCGTCGCTCGGCGGTCAGGAACCCACGCGAGCGGCTGATCGTCGCCCACTCGCTGGTCGTCTCCATCAGCCGCGCCAGCAGCGGGTTGTGGGTCGCGCGGCCGATCGCGACGTGGAAGCGGACGTCGAGCGCCGAGACCTCGTCCAGCTGGTCGGTCGCCTCCATCGCGGCGACGATCTCGTGGAGGGCGGCGATGTCGGCGTCGGTGGCGCGCATCGCCGCGCGGGCGGCGACCGGCGGCTCGATCGCGGCCCGCAGGTCCATCACCTCGGTGATCGTCCGCTGGACCTCGTTCATCCGCCGCAGCAGCGGTTCGCTCAGCTCGCCGCGGTCGGGGTCGACGACGGTGGTGCCGCGGCCGGGCGCGCGGTCGAGCAGGCCCCGCAGCTCCAGCTCGTGGAGCGCCTGGCGGAGGCTCGCGCGGGAGACGCCCATCTGCTGGGCCAGCTCGCGCTCGGGCGGCAGCCGGCTGCCGACGGCCACCTGGCCGTCGCGGATCATCCGCTCGATCGCGCCCGCCAGCCGGTCGCCGACGGGCAGCGTGCCCTCGGCCAGCCGCGACCAGTCCGGCGGCCCCGGTTGCTCGTCCATCCGCTCCTCGCCCTCCGGTCCGTCCAATCTGGCGCCGGATGCTACACGGCGGCCCCGTCGCCGACCGCCGGCGAGGCACCTTTCGCCCTGATGAATGGGCGTTCCGCGACCGGAACGACGCCCTCGACGACGACGAGCTATGCTGACGCTGTGCCGACTTGGTCTGACCAATTCTCCCAGGAGGTCGCAGGATGACGACCCAGGCGATCGCCGCCGACGGGCTCGACGGCCGCGAGCGGACCCTGCGACTGGCCGCCATCGGCCTGGTCGGCGGGTTCCTCTCCGGTCTGCTCGGGATCGGCGGCGGCACGGTGATGGTGCCGCTGTTCGTGCTCGCCCTGGGGATGGCGCAGCGCCACGCGCACGCCCTCTCGCTGGCGGCGATCATCCCGATCAGCATCGTCGCGGTCGCCACCTACGGCGCCGCCGGCAAGGTCGACCTGCTCGACGGCGCGCTGCTGGCCGCCGGCTCGATCTTCGGCGCCCGGCTCGGTGCCGGGATCCTGTCCCGCGCCCCCGAGCGTCAGCTGAAGCTGGCCTTCGGCGGCTTCCTCCTGCTGGCCGCGGCCAGCGTCGTCCTCAAGGGCTGAACGACCGTGTCCGACATCCTGCTCTCGCTCGCCCTCGTCGCCTTCGGGGTCCTGGTCGGGACGCTCTCGGGCGCGCTCGGCGTCGGCGGCGGCATCTTCATGGTGCCGTTCCTGGTCGTGGTGGTCGGCGTCAGCCAGCAGAGCGCCCAGGCGACCTCGATGCTGGTGATCATCCCGACGACGCTGGTGGCCACCTGGTCGCTGCGCAAGAAAGGCGTCGGCGACCTCGGGTCGGGGATCCGGCTGGGCCTGGTCGGGGCGCCGGCGGCGGCGCTCGGGGCGCTGGCGGCGATCCACCTGCCCGGTCAGACCCTGCGGATCATCTTCGCCGTGCTGATGACGATCGTGGCCGTGCGCCTGATCCGCGACGCGCTGAAGCTGCCGAAGCACCCGACCGAGGCCGAGGCGGCCTGACGGTCAGCGCCCGCGCAGCTCGCGGCGGAGGCAGATCCGCAGGCCCGACCAGACGGCGCTGATCGCGCAGACCTTGACGTCGACCAGACCCCGCGGGAGGACCAGCTCGCGGATCCGGTCCTCGCTGACGTCGGTCGGGACCTTGCTGGCCCGCTTCGGCCAGGCGACCCAGAAGGCCCCGTCGGGCGCGGTCGCGCGGGCCAGGTCGGGGATCCGGTCGGCCAGGTCGGCGAGCTCGGTGACGAAGGCGATCGCCAGGTCGACCGGGCCGTCGAGCCCGTCGATCAGGGTCGCGCCCTCCGGCAGCGGCCCGAGCCCGCGGTCGACGAAGCCGTCGGGCGCGGCGAGCACGGCGATCCGCTGGCCGGCCTTGACCCCGAGCTTGCGCGGCAGCGGCGTCTTCGCGTAGCCCTGGTCCCACTCGTCGTCGGCCATCGGCGGATGATCGCGGCTGCAGCGACGGCGCGCGATCGGCCACGCCGGGGATCCGGGCCGCTGGTTCAGGCCGCCGACAGCGCCTCGAGCAGCCGGTCGAGGAACGCCTCCTGGGCGGCGACCAGCCGCGGCCGGGCCTCGTCGATGGTCATCCACGCGACCCGGTCGACCTCGGGCACCTCGATGGTCCGACCGGAGCGCGGCGGCCACGCCATCTCGAACGTGCCGGGCACGATCGCGGCCGGGTCGAGGTCGCCCTCGATCGCCCACGCCCGGACCCGCTTGCCGCTGCCCTGCCGCACCTCGCCGAGGTCGATCGCGGGGCCTTCCGGCGCGGGCAGCCCCAGCTCCTCGGCGAACTCGCGACGGGCGGCGTCCAGCGGCGCCTCCTCCTCCGGGTGCTCGCCCTTCGGCAGCGACCACGCCCGCTCGTCCTTGCGCGCCCACAGCGGCCCGCCCATGTGGGCGATCAGCACCCGCAGCCCGCCGGGATCGCGGCGGTAGAGCAGCAGCCCGGCGCTGCGACGGTGACGGGCCTCGGGGCTCACGGGTCCGGATCTTGGCGTATCGTCGGCCTGGCGTGGCGATCTCGACCCGACCGATCGATTCCGACGCGGCGACCGGCGCCGACGCGCTCGTCCTCGGCTCGATCGGCTACGAGCGCTTCCCGCAGGTCACGGAGTTCGCCGACCACCTGCGCGCCGCAGGCATCGAGCGCCTGGTCGACGTGCGCGAACTGCCGATCTCTCGCCGCCGCGGGTTCGCGAAGACCGCGCTCTCCGAAGCACTGGCGGCCGTCGGGATCGAGTACGTCCACCTGCGGGCGCTCGGCAATCCGAAGCCGATCCGGGACCTCTACAAGTCGGGCCGCCCGACGGAGGGGCGTCGCCGTTACGCCGCGCATCTCGCCGAGCACGGCGACGACGCGCTCGACACGCTGCTGGAGCACCTCGACGAGCGCCGCTGCGCGCTGATGTGCGTCGAGCACGACGTCGAGGTCTGCCACCGCCAGGTGATCATCGACGCCCTGCGCGACCGCGCTTCACGCGACGTGATCGTCCGCGATCTCGGTCAGTGACATCTGCCCCGGCGACGCACGTCGCTCGGGCCACCAGACGGACAGGACGAGGAACGAGCCCGGGTGCTGGTGCTGGTTGCCGACCACGAACGCCGTCTCCCGTTCGGAGCCGCAGAGGGTACCGACGAACCGGTCCCGAACCTGCTGCTGCCAGTCGGCCGCGTCGCGAACCCGGCGGTAGAACTGGAAGATCTCCCAGTCGGTGATCGACTGCCGGTGGCCTCCGCAGGCCCGGTCCGCGCAGCGGTAGTTGTAGATGAACCGCCATGGCATCAGCTCGATCGCCCGCAGCTGCTCGTTGCGCTCCTGCGTTCCGAAGCCCATCAGCGACGTCTGGCCAGCCCATGCCGCCATCGCCTGCTGCTTCGCGCGGGCGACCTCGACCGGCGCGATCACCAGGTCCTCGACCGCCCGCGGGCGGAAGATCCCCAACGACGTGCCGTCGAGCCGTTGACGGCGCAGGAGCTCGCACATCGACTCCGCCATCAGCGGCTCGATCCACGGGCGCCGCGCGCGCCAGCCGTCCCTCGTCGACAGCGCGTCACCGGCGACACGAATCGAGTCCTGATCTGGACGCCAGGTCTCCGGACGCCGATCGTTGGACGGCGGACGGACGCGGAGGGTGATCGGCTGGTACTTCGCGAACCGCGCGCCGTCGCCGAGCGCCCGGAAGCTGACCGGATACAGCCGGACCCAGCCTTCAGGTCCGGCCGGTCCCATCTCGACGCCGGCGACACAGCTGACCTCGCCGTAGGTCGCGCTCAAGGCCGGGTACGCCTTGACCACCGGCAGGAAGCGCATCTCACGGAACTGGCCCGACATTCCGGAGACGATCTCATCCCCAGTCCGCCAGGCCAAGCGAACGGTCCGTGGTGCCCCTCACCCCTCCCGCGGCTCGAAGCCGTCGTAGCCGAGCTGGACGCCGCCGAGGTCGCCGCCGAAGGTCTTGCGGCCGGCCTGGCGGATCGCCTGGGCCTGCTGGGCGCGCGAGGCCGGCGAGGCGGTCGCCCACTGGACGGTCTGGATCACGGTCAGGGTGTTCAGCCGCTCGGTCGCGATCTGCTTGGCGCGCGACGACATCGCCTTCATCCGGCGGTTCTTGCGCAGCCGCGCGCGCAGGTCCTGCTCGACCATCTGGGCGCCGATCCGCTCGCGGCCGCTCAGCTCCTCGACGTCGTTGGCGATCATGTAGGAGGAGACCGCGTAGGCGGCGATCGCGTCGCCGTAGTCGCTGTCCGACCAGCCCAGCGGCCGGATCAGGCGCCGGAAGACGGCCCGGAAGGTGCCCTTGTCCGCCTCCTTCAGGAACCGCTTGCGGTCGAAGCCCTGGCGACCGAGCCGCTTGTGGAAGAGCGCCGCCATCTGGCGGTTGACCGTCCGCGAGACCTTCGGCGAGCGGCGGTAGCCGAGCACCCGGTCGATCTTCGGCCGCGACGCCCCGGACGAGGATCCCGACGAGCCGCCGGTGGTCGGCGTCAGCGGCGGGAAGTACAGCGGCGGCGGGTCGTACGAGGGCGCCGGCGGCGGGTAGTAGTAGCTCGTCGGGATGTCCTGCATCGTCGTCGGGTTGTAGATGTCGGCCTGACCGGTGGCCGGGCGCAGCAGGCCGACGGCGGCCAGCAGGAGCGCGATCAGCAGCACGACGGTCGCTGACGCGCGACGGTCGGCGGCGGGGATCGGGGGACGGGGCATCGGGTGGCTCCTCGGGGGGAAGGGGACGTCACCGGGACCGTAGCCCCGCGCGACGTCCCCCGTCTGCCCCCGATCGGGGGCCGCCGCTCCCCCGCTAGGCCGCGTCGCCGGCCGGGGTGCCGGCCTCGGCGTCGCTGCCGGCCGCGGCCGACCCGCGCAGCGCCACCAGCCCCAGCAGCGCACCGGCGACCGCGATCGCCGCCGCGCCCACGAAGACCGCCGAGTAGCCGTCGGTCAGGGCCGCCGGGTTGCCCAGGTCGGTCGCGCCCTGACCGTTGGCGATCACCGTCATCACGGCCAGGCCGATCGCCGATCCGACCTGGTACGAGGTGTTGACGATCCCCGAGGCCAGGCCGCCCTCCTCCGGCGGAGCGGCCGAGATCGCGGTGTTGAGCGCCGGGATGAAGGGCAGCGCCATGCCGGCCGCCGCGATCACCGAGCCGGGCAGGACGTCGGCCGCGAACGAGCCGTCGGCCCGGATCAGGCTCAGCAGCACCATCCCCAGCCCGAGCACGAAGAGCCCGCCGACGATCGTCGCCTTCGGCCCGATCCACCCGATCACCCGCGGGGTCACGGCCAGGATCAGGACCATCACCGTCAGCGTCATCGGCAGCAGCGCCGCGCCGCCGGCGAAGGCCCCCAAGCCGAGCACCTGCTGCAGGTAGAGGTTGAGGAAGAACCAGGTCGGGATCCAGGCCGCGCCCAGCAGCAGCATCACGCCGTTGGCCGCCGCCAGGTTCGGGGCCCGGAAGATCGCCAGCCGCACCAGCGGCACCCGGCGGTTGGCTTGGAGGACCAGGAACGCCCCCAGCAGGACGGCGCCGGCGGCCAGGCTCAGCAGGGTCGCGGCCGAGCCCCAGCCCTCCTCCGGCGCGCGGACGACGCCGAAGACCACCAGCGCCAGGCCGGCCGTCGCGGTGATGGCGCCCCACCAGTCGATCGCACCGCTGCGACGCTCCAGCCGCGGCATCACCCGCGGAGCGGCGACGAGCACGGCGATCGCGATCGGGATGTTGATGTAGAAGACCCACGGCCAGCTGATCCACTCGGTGATCACGCCGCCGAGGAAGACGCCGGCGGTGCCGCCGGCCGGGGACGCGGCGCCGTAGACGGCGAAGGCCTTCATCAACTCCTTCGGCTCGGCGCCGAAGAGGGCGATGATGAGCGCCAGCGCGGAGGGGGCGATCAGGGCCGCGCCGACGCCCTGGAGCGCGCGGGCGGCGACCTCGACCCCGACCGATCCGGCGAGGCCGGCGGCCAGCGAGCCGACGGCCAGGATCGCCCAGCCGGCGGAGAAGACCCGTTGCGGGCCGAGCAGGTCGGAGAGCCGGCCGCCCAGCAGCAGCAGGCCGCCGAAGGCGATCACGTAGGCGTTGAAGACCCACGACAGCGCGTCGGGCGAGAACCCGAGGTCGGCTTGGATCTCGGGCAGGGCCACGCCGATGATCGACGTGTCCATGATCACGATGAACTGCGCGAGCGCGATCACGGCCAGGGCCGCCCAGCGCCGCGGATGGGCAGGGGACATCAGGGGTCCTTTCCCGACGGCCGCGGGGACGACCGCCGTGCGAACTTCGCCATACCCCCTCGGGGTATGCAGTGCGGGGCACCGTACCACATACCCCCTGGGGGTAGGGAAGGGACCGTCGTCAGCCCGCCCGCGTGACCCCGCACAGGCGAGCCACCAACCCCGAGATGCTGGTGATCAAGTAGGCAGGCCGGTGACCGCGACCACGCAGCCGGCGCGGGCGGGGTCGCGGGGCTCGAAGGCGACCAGGGCGGCGGACGGGGCGATCGCCTCGACCAGGCCGCCGGTGATCCCGCGGTGGAGCGTGCAGACCAGCCGCTCGGGGTCGTCGGCCGCCTCGCGGTAGGGGCAGCGGTCGAGCGTGCAGTGCCACTCCCCCGCCGGCGCCGTCCGCTCGCGGGGCCGGAAGCCGAGCGCGGCGAGGGCGTCGCGCAGCTGGCCCGCGGGATCGCCGCGACGGGCGGCCGGGAGCAGCTGGCGGCCGATCGCGCGGCCGACGGCCTCGACCTGCTCGCCGGTGGTGGCGCGGGCGGCGATCGTGCGGGTCAGCCAGCGGCTGAGGTCGGCGTAGGGGCCCGCGCCGCCCGCCGGGTCGACCGCCTCGCGGGCCACGCTCCAGCGGTCCGCCGGGCGGCCCGGTCCTTCGCGGTCGCGCGCGCGCTCGACCAGGCCCGCCGCCAGCAGCCGGCCGAGGTGGGTGCGGACGCCGTTCGGGTGCAGGCCCAGCTCGCCCGCCAGCTCGTCGGTGGTGGCCGCGGCGGCGCGCTCGCGCAGGCGGGCGTAGATCCGCGCCCGCGTCGGTTGGGCGAGGGCGTCGCGGGGGTCGATCGCGCTCACCCCACGATCGCGTCGAGCGAGAGCAGCGCGTACGCCCCGACCGCCAGCACGGTCGCGAGCTCCAGGCCGACGTACCAGAGGTGCAGAGGCGACGGACCGGGATCCTCCCCCGCCACCACCCGCCGGGCCCGCCGGTCCATCAGCGGCCGGACCGCGCCCGCCTTCACCAGCAGCGCCCACCAGGCGACCACCAGCGCCACCACCGCGGCGGTCGGCTGGGCGTCGCCGGCCACCAGCGCCAGGGTCGCCAGCAGCGCCAGGACCAGCTCGCAGCCGTTGAGGGCCCGGAAGACGATCCGGCCGATCGCGACCGCCAGCGGCACGGTGATCCCCGGCGCGCGGAACTTCAGCGGCGCCTCGAGGAACGAGATCGCCAGCACCATCCCGACCCACAGCCAGGGCGCCGCCACCTGCAGCGCGTCCCAGCCGCTCATCGCCGGAAGTACTCCGCGTTGCGGGCCACGAAGGCCTGCCACTCCGGCGGCACCTGGTCCTCGGAGGTGATCGCGTCGACCGGACAGGCCTCGACGCAGGCGTCGCAGTCGATGCACTCCTCGGGGTCGATGAAGAGCTGCTCGACCAGGTCGAAGCCGTCCTCGTCCGGCGTCGGGTGGATGCAGTCGACCGGACAGACCTCGGTGCACGAGGCGTCCTTGGTGCCGATGCAGGGCTCATTGATGACGTAGGCCACGGCCCGACCCTAGCGCGTCGGGCCGTGTTTTCCCATTGCCTGTGTGAAAACCGAAGGTCAGCCATCGACGTCGCGCTCGGCGACCGGCACCGGCGGCGGTCCGCCGCGGAGCACGACCAGCCGCACGATCAGCCCCAGCCCGACCACGACGCCGGCGACCAGGAAGAACGCCCAGGTCTCGTACCAGGGCAGCCCGGCGTCGCGCGGCCAGACGATGTTGATCGTCTCGAGCACGATCCAGACCAGCGCCAGCAGCGAGATCACCAGCCCCAGGCGGCCGGCCAGGAACGGCCCCGGCCGCCAGCGGCCGCGGGCCCGCGCGATCGCCAGCCCGATCACCGGCAGCGCGAACGCGACGTAGAAGCCACCCGAGGTCGCGGTCACCAGGATCGAGTACAGGTCGGTGCCGCTGAAGGCGTAGAGCGCGGCCGAGATCGCAGCGCAGAGCAGCACCGCGTTGGTCGGCAGCCGGTCGCTGCCCGAGAGCTTCGACAGCCGCGACGACGCCGGCAGCTGGCGGTCGCGGGCCAGCGCCCAGACCAGCCGCGAGGCCGCCGCCTGGATGCTGAGCGCGCTGGCGAAGAAGCCGATCACGAACATCGCCAGGATCACGCGCGTGACCGTGCCGCCGAGCTGGGCCTCGAGCGTCGCCACCACCGGATCGCCGACCTCGCCCGCGATCACCGCCCCCATGTCGGGGGTGGCGAGGATGATCGAGAGGCTGGCGAACATCACCACCAGGGCGACGAACAGCAGCGACAGCGCCATCGCCTTCGGCACCGCGCGTCGGGGGTCGCGGACCTCCTCGGCGATCGCCCCGGCACTCTCGAAGCCGAGGAACGACCAGCCGGCGAAGGCCACGACCATCACGAACGGGGCGCTCATCAGGCCGGTCCCGACCGAGGGCGCGCCGGTGCCCTCGAAGAGCACGTCGAGCCCGTGCTCGCGGTGGAACAGCAGCAGCCAAGCGCCGACGCCGATCGAGCCGATGATCTCGGCCCCGATGCAGAGCACCACGACCATCTTCAGCACGTGGCGACCGTGGGTGTTGCCCCACGCGACCGCGGCCAGGATCAGCAGCGCGAACGGCACCACGGTCCCGGTCGACGGCTCGTCGATCCCGACCAGCTGGGCCAGGAAGAGGCCGCCGCTGTAGCTGACCGCGGCGGTCGCGATGCAGAGCACCCAGATGTACCACCAGCCGGTCGCCCAGCCGTAGCGGGCCCCGATCAGGTGCCGCGCCCACTGGTAGACGCTGCCCTCGTAGGGCCACCGCGACGCCAGCTGCCCGAAGGTCAGGGCGACCAGCATCTGGCCGGCGAGGGTGATCGGGAAGCCCCACCAGAACTGGGGCCCGACCGTCGAGAGGCCGATCGCGAAGATCCCGTAGAGGGCGGCGATCGGGGACAGGAACGCGAACGCGAGCGAGAACGCCGACTTGACGTCGAAGTCGCGCAGCAGTTGACGCTCGGCGTCGGTTTCCGGCCCGGCCGGCACGTCGGCCGTGCTCGCGGGCGTCGAGGTGGACATCGTGGGTCCTTTCGTGGTGCGCCTAGGCGCGGGGCAGGGGCCAGCGCGTGCCCAGCTCCTGCCACAGCGCATCGACGCGCGCGGCGTCGGCGTCGGGCAGGGCGCGCACGACCTGCAGGCGGCGCAGGACCGCCTCGTCGGGAAACAGGACCGGGTCGCCGGCGAGGGCCGGGTCGAGCCGGTCGCGGGCCGCGGCGTTGGGCGTCGCGTACCCGTTGCGGGTGGTGGTGATCGCGGCCAGCTGCGGGTCGAGCAGCTGCTCGATCAGGGCGTGGGCGGCGTCCGGGTCGGGCGCGTCGGCGGGGATCGCCGCGGTCGTCGTCCACAGCACCGCGCCCTCGGCCGGGACCGCGTAGCCGAGCCGCGGATCGTGCCGCATCCGCGCGGCCGAGGGGCCGCTCCAGGCGTGGTGGACGGCGACGGTGCCGTCGGCGACCGGGCCGACGAAGTCGTCGCTGTCGACCCGCACGACCCGCTCGGCGACCCCCTCCAGGACTCGCCGGGCCGCGGCGAGGGCGGCCGGCGTCGCGTCGTTCGTTTCGTGTCCGGTCGCAAGCAGCGCGGCGCCGATCACCTCGCGCGGCTCGGCCAGCAGCCCGACCGACGGCCCCGCGCCGGCGGCCAGCAGCGGCCCCCAGCTTTCCGGGTCGCCGCCGAGCCGCTGGCGGTCGTAGAGGTAGCCGGTGGTGCCGAAGGCCAGCGGCACCGACCAGGTCTCGTCGCGGTCGTAGACGGGCGAGCGGGCCCAGTCCGCCAGGTGGCGGCGACCGGGCAGCCGGTCGTCGTCGAGCGGGGCGAGCGCGCCGGCCGCGGCCAGCCGCTCGACCATGTAGTCGGAGGGGCAGACCACGTCGTAGACGTGGCCGGTCGCCATCCGCCGCTCCAGCTCCTCGTTGACGGCGATCGTCTCGACCTCGACCGTGCGCCCGATCCGCCGCCCCGCCTCGGCGACGGCCTCCGGATCGGGCATGCCCGGCCAGGCGAGCAGGCGGAGCATCGGGCTCACTCCCACCAGACGTTCTTGACCGAGGTGGTGAGCAGCTCGACCCCGTTCTCGGTCACGAGCAGGTCGTGCTCGAAGGCGCCGGTGCCGGCGCCCGGGCGGCCGACCTCGGCCTCGATCGCCAGCACCATCCCGGGCTCGACGACCGCCGTCTCGCCGGGCAGCACGAACGGCCGCTCCCAGGCCAGGCCGAGGCTGTGCCCGAACGAGGGGAAGCTCTGGCCGAGGAAGGCGACCGACTCGGCCGACTCGGCGCCGGGGACGTCGAAGCCGTGCTCGTCGAGCCAGGCCGCACCGCGGTCGAAGAGGGCGCCGAAGCTGACGCCGGGGCGGATCCCGTCGATCACGTGCTCGACCACGTCGATCGAGGCCTGCAGCACCTCGCGCTGGGCGTCGGTGACCGTACGACCGACGACCGTCGTGCGGACCAGGTCGTAGAAGTAGCCCTGGACCGTGCCGTACATGTCGGGGTGGATCATGTCGCCCGGCTGGAGCTTGCGGGTGTGGTTCCAGGAGGGCATCCGGTCCCACAGGAAGTGGTCGACGTGGGGGCCGGAGGCGACGGGGATGTCGAGCGGGAACGCCCCCTGGCGGACGCCGGTCTCGTAGGCGGCGATCACGCAGTCGGCCTCGGTCGCGCCGGGCACGGCGGCTTCCATGAAGGCCCGCACCATGTCGCTGCCGACGCGGGTCGCCTCGCGCACGAGCACGATCTCGGCCGGGGACTTGCGCAGCCGCAGGTCCTCGATGATGTCGTCGGCCCAGACCAGCTCGACGCCGGGCAGCTCGCGGGCGATCCGCTCGCCGGCGACGTAGGGGAAGCTCTCGCGCCCGATCAGGCCGATCCGGCCGCGGTCGAGGCCGCGCGCCCGCAGCGTGTCGACCAGGCCGCCCCAGAGGTCGAGCGCCACCCGCACGTCGTCGCAGACGACCAGGTCCTCGCGCCAGTCGGGCAGCTCGACGACCAGGCTGCCGTCGGCGTCGGCCGGCATCACCAGGCCGGAGAGGCCGCGGCCGGACCAGGCCGGCGGCTGGTCGGGGATCGCCGGGAAGGCCGAGTAGTGGTTGGTCAGGTAGACGATGTCGCCGCCCCAGTCGGCGCCGTTGCCGCCGCGCGAGGCGACGAGGACGCCGTCGAGGCCGCGCTCGGCGATCCGCTCGCGCAGCTTCCGCCGCCGCTCGACGTACTCGGTCCGCGGGATGCCGCCGACGGTCTCGGACGCGGTCACGCTCATGGATCCTCTCCTCGCTCGTTGCCCCGGCTCGGTGCCAAAGCGCTTGGGCGCTACTAAAGCGCTTTGGCAGTTTCGGTGTCAAGTCGGAACCGCGGGCCGGGGCGGCGCAGGGCGCGGGCCGGTCAGCCGCGCTCGGTCGACTCGCGGGGGCGCAGCTGCGCCGGGACGACGACCGCCTCGGCCGGCGCGTCCTGCTCGAGCATCCGCACCAGCGTGGCGACGGTCTGCTTGCCGATCCGGCTCGGGTGGAGGTCGAACGCCGAGACCGGCGGCACCGCCCCCCGCAGCCCCTCGCCGTCGACCGTCGCCACGATCCCGACGTCCTTCGGCACCCGCAGCCCGCGGGCCGCCGCCGCCCGCAGGACCCCGAGCGCGAAGACGTCGAAGCTGGCGTAGACCGCGTCGGGACGGTCCGGCCGGTCGAGCAGCTTGCCCGCCGCAGCGAAGGCGGCCGACGCGCTCGGCGCCGCCCGCACGGTGACCACGATCGGCGGCAGCCCGTGCTCGGCCGCCCACGCTCGGTACTCGGCGGCGGCGTCGGCGGCGAACGAGCGGGCGGCGGTGCCGGTCAGCAGCGCCGGCCGCCGGTAGCCGCGCTCCAGCAGGTGGTCGAGCGCGTCGCGGGTCAGCCGCCGGTGGTCGTTGTCGACCGAACCCCAGCCCTCGCCGTCGCGCAGCACGCGGCCGGCGGTGACCGCCAGCCCGCCGCGGTCGCGGACCACCCGCAGCAGCGGCTCGTCGCCGCGCGGGTCGATCACGATCGCGCCCTCGACGGCCAGCGCCTCGACCGCCCGCTCCGGCAGCCGGGCCGGCACGATCACCGGGGTGTAGCCGGCGTCGAGCGCCGCCGCCGCCGCGCTGTCGAGCACGTCGACGTAGTAGGAGGAGTCGCTGGCCAGCATCCGCTTGCCCGATCCCGAGACCTGCAGCGCCAGCATCCGGTTGCGGCCGGTGGCCAGCCGCTGGGCGTGGACGTTGGCCGTGTAGCCCAGCTCGTCGGCCACCCGCAGGACCCGCTCGCGGGTCTCGGCCTGGACCCGGCCCTTGCCGTTGAGCGCGTGCGAGACGGTGGTGATCGAGACGCCGGTCGCGTCGGCGATGTCCTGGATGCTCGGACGTGGGCGGCCCCGCTTCACCCGCGGGATCGTACGCCGGAGCGGCGGCCGCGGTCGCTCAGACCAGCTGCCGCCCGCGGGCGAGGGCGACGGCCTCCTCGCGGGTCGACGCGCCGAGCCGGCGGTAGATCCGGCGGACGTGGCTCTTGACCGTGTTGCGGCTGAGGAACAGCCGGCTGCCGATCTCGACCAGGCTGAGGTCGGTCTCCAGCAGCTCGAGCACCCGCTGCTCGGCGGCGCTCGGCTCGGTGCCGCGGAGCGGATCGGGATCGGCGTCGCCGGCCGTGCCCCGCAGGGCCGCGATCCGGTCGCCGATCGCGGAGGCGCCGCGGACGCCCGCCAGCGCCACCGCGGCCCGCTCCAGCCGCGCGGCCGCGCGCGCGTGGTCGCCCTCGGCCAGCGCCAGCTCGGCGTCGGCCGTCAGCGCCAGCAGCTGGCCCGGGGTCCCCGGGCGCCGCTCCTCGGCCGCCAGGGCCGCGTCGACCTGACGTCGCGCCTCGCCGTGGCGGCCGGCCGCGGCCAGCGCCCGGCCGAGCGCCACCTGCGCCACCGGCCGCACCCGCTCGCGGCCGACCCCGGCGGTGGCCAGCGCCGCCTGGGCCCGACGGGCGTGTCGCCGGCCGCGGGCGACGTGGCCGTCGTCGAGGTCGACCAGCGCCAGCACCGCCGCCGCCCACGCCGCCGCCACCGACGACTGCGGCCGCAGCACCCGCGGCTCCAGCAGCTCCCGGGCGCCGTCGCCGTCGCCGGCCAGCCAGCGCGCGAACGCGAGCGGACCGGCCAGCTGCTCGATCGCGAACGGCCGGTCGGCGAACCGCTCCCCGGCGGCGGCGCCGACCCGCAGCGCCCGCTCGACGTCGCCGTCGAACGGCTGCGCCAGCACCAGCGCGCAGGCCAGCGCGACGTCGGGGTCGTCGCCGTGGCACCGGTGCAGCGCCGCGATCCGCCCGCCGACCGCCCGCTGGTCGACGCCGTCCCAGAGGGTCGCCATCGCCAGCCGGACGGCCGCCACCCACGGGTCGTCGTCGCCGAGCGCCGCGGCGCAGCGGTCGACCTGGGCCCGCAGCGCGCCGACCCCGCGGGTGGCCGCGATCGCCACCCACCGCTCGCGCAGGAGCGCGGCCGCGCGGTCGTGGTCGCCGGCGGCGCCCGCGTGGTCGAGCGCCTCGGCGAAGAGGCCGGCCTCGGCGAACCAGGCCGACGCCCGCCGGTGCAGCGCGGGCAGGTCGGCCGGCCGGGTCCGCAGCAGCTCGGCCCGCAGCGCGTCGGCCAGCACGTCGGCGCACCGCCACCAGCCGCCGCCGTCGCCGTCCCCGGGGCGGTCGCCGTCGAGCAGCAGCGGGGTCGCGGCCCGCAGCTCGGCCAGCAGCTCGGACGCGGCCGCCGTCCCGGTCACCGCGGTCGCCAGCGGAGCCGTCAGCCGCGGCAGGATCGAGACCGCGGCGGCGAACGCCCGCAGCTCCGGCCGCAGCCGCTCGACCACCTGGGCCCGGACCGCGCGGGCGACGGCGGTCGCGGCGCGGGCGGCCCGCCGCTCGGGCGCCGACGGCGCGTCCGGCTCGGCGAGGGCGTCGGCCGCGGCCGCCAGTCCGGCCGCCCAGCCGCCGACCCGGTCGGCGATCGCGGCGACCGCCGACGGCGGCAGGCCGAGCCCGACCCGCCGGTCGAGCAGCGCCTGGCTCTCGTCGGAACGGAAGCGCAGCTCGTCGGCGCCGACCTCGGCGACGATCCCGGCCGCCTTCCGCCGCGCCAGCCGCAGCGGCGGCGGCGTGCGGGTCGCGATCACCACCGTCAACCCCACGGGGAGGGCGTCGAGCAGGACCTCGGTGACCCGGTGGGCGGCGGGGGCGTGGAGCGCCTGGTAGCCGTCGAGGACGAGCGTCAGCGGCGGCCCGTCGTCGAGCGCGGTCGCCAGCAGCGGCACCACCGCCGCCTCGAGCGGCGCCCCCGCGGCCAGCATCCGCCGAGCCGGGTCGAGTCGCGCGCCGAGCACCGGCGCGCAGCCGGCGAGCAGGTCGGCGAAGTAGCGGCGCGGGTCGTCGTGGGCACCGCCGAGCGAGAGCCGCACGGCCAGCCGCCCGCTGCGGGCCAGCCACTGGGCGACCGCGGTGGTCTTGCCGCAGCCGGCGGGCGCGCGGACGACGACCAGCGGCGCGGCGGCGGCGGCCTCCAGGGCGTCCACTATTCGTCGGCGCTCGAGGTCGGCCTGTCGACGGACCGGAAGCGCGGTCCCCGGAGTGAAGCTGCGAACGGCGTGCATCGTGAGCCGGACCGGACGACCCACCCGTTCGTCGCGGCACCGTGCCGCGACGGTAGGTCCCCGCGAGGCCGATCCCGGGCTTGCGAGCAGCCCCGGCGATCAAAACCGCGGCCTTCCCGTCCAGAGCGCTGCGACCGGCGTTCCCGATCGGCGATAGTCCCTGCTGGGGTGAACGGGTCGATGGAGGACGAGGGGGGCATCGTGGGGACGTCGGCGACCGATCGCGAGACGCGGCGCCGGTCCGAGCTGGCGCTGGTCGACCGACTCGTCGACGGGCTCCGCGAACAGGCCCACGAGTACGCCAACCGGCTGCACGGAATCGGCGGGCTGCTGGCCCTCGACGACCTGCCCGGCGCGCGCCAGGTGGTCGCCGACGTCGAGCACGACTACCACCGCCGCCACGACGCGATCGCCGCCCGGATCGGCGTCCGCTCGCTCGGCGGAGTGGTGATGGCCGAGGCGTCGCTGGCCGCCCGGATCGGCGTCCGGCTGACCGTCGGCGAGGCCAGCGCGCTCGACCGGCTGCCGGACGGCGCCGACGAGCTGGCCGTGCTGACGCTGGTGGCCGGGCTGCTGCGCGACGCCGTCGCCGCGGTCGCGCCCCAGCCGACGCCCGACCGCTGGGTGCGGCTGGACCTGCACCGGGTCGACGGCCGCACCACGATCGCCGTCCTCACCGGCCCGCCGGCCCCGGACCACGGGCCGCTGGTGCCGGAGGTCGCCGGGCTCGACGCGCGGGTCGCCGTCCACCGCGGGCCCGAGGGCATCAGCGTCACGATCGGGCTGGCGGGATGAGCGACCCCTGGCGGACGCTGATCGTCGAGGACGACCCGGTGGTGGCCGAGGTCCACCGGCGGCTGGTCGCCCGTACGCCCGGCTTCGCGGTCGTCGGCGTCGCCGCCACCGCGGCCGAGGCGCTGCGGCTGCTGCCGCTGAAGCGCCCGCAGCTGGTGCTGCTCGACCTGGGCCTGCCCGACCACGACGGGATCGCGCTGCTGCGGGCCCTGCGGCGGGCCGAGGCGGCGGTCGAGGTGATCGCGATCACCGCCGCCCGCGACAGCGACAGCGTTCGCGACTGCGTCCACCTGGGCGTCGTCGACTACCTGGTCAAGCCGTTCACGCCCGAGCGGCTGCAGGAGGGCCTGATCCGCTTCCGCGACCGGATCCTGATGCTCCGCGCCGCCGCCCTCGACCAGTCGGCGGTCGACGCCGTGGCGGGCACCCGCACGGTCGGCGACGGGCTGCCGCGCGACCTGGCGGCGGAGACGCTGGCCGAGGTCCGCAGCGCCCTCCAGGCCGCCGGCGAGGGGTTGACCGCGGCCGAGGTCGCGACCCTGCTCGGGCTCCACCGGGTGACCGCGCGCCGCTACCTGGAGTACCTGGTGACGGTCCGCGAGGCCGAGAGCGAGGCGGTCGCGGTCGGTCCCGGCCGGCCGCGCAAGAGCTACCGCTCGCTGACCGGCGCCGCCGCCCGGATCCACCGCACGCGATCCGCCGACGCCGCCGACCAGCGGCGATAATCACGCGATGCGGGGGGACGGGGCGGGAAGCGGCACGGCCGACGGCGTGCTCGAGGCGGCGCACGTGCCGTCGGTCACGCCGCTGCGGCGGGGGACGCTGGCGATCGCCGTGGTGGCGGCGATCGTCGCGGCGGTGATCGGGCCGCTGAGCGTGATCACCGGCGAGGGCGGCCAGCGGCTGGTCACGGGGCTGTTCCTCTGGTGCACCCTGGTGATGGGCGGCACGTCGCTGGTGGTCCACCGGCTGTCGCCCGAGGACGCGGCCACGGTCACCGTCGTCGCGCTGCTGTCGTGCGTCGGGTTCGCCGCGATCGTGCTGCCGCAGAGCGCGATCGTCACCGTCCTCTGCTGCGTCGCCGCGGTGACGGTCGGCCTGCAGTACCTGTCGGAGCGGCGGCTGCTGCTGTCGCTCGCCACCGCCAGCGTGGCGATCCTGCTGGTGGTGCTCGCGCGTCAAGGCGACCGCGCGCCCGAGGCGACCAAGCGCGCCACGCCGCTGTGGGTGCTCGACTTCTCGGAGTACGCGGCCACGATCGCGCTGATCCTGATGATCGGCTTCCTGCTGCTGCAGTTCCGGCGCCGGCTGCAGCGCACGATCGTCGACCTGCGGCAGATGCTGCAGCGGGAGCGGACCCTGCGGGCCGAGAACGAGCGCCGCAGCGAGGAGAACGCCGCGCTCGAGATCGCCCGCCGGGCGGCCGAGGAGCAGGGCCGGGCGCGGGGCGAGTTCCTGGCCCACGTCAGCCACGAGCTGCGGACGCCGCTGAACGCGATCATCGGCCTGGCCGGGCTGCTGGAGGACGAGGGGCGCGACGCCCGCAGCACCGAGCACGCGCGGATCATCCGCAGCTCCGGCGACCACCTGCTGACGATCGTCAACGAGATCCTCGACTTCTCGAAGATCGACTCGGGCGCGGTCACGCTCGGCATCACCCCGACCAGCGTCTCGCACACCGTCGGCAGCGTCGTCGAGCTGATCCGGCCCGAGGCGGTCGCGAAGGGGCTGGAACTGACCAGCCGGATCGGGCCGGAGCTGCCCGACGACGTGCTGACCGACTCGACCCGGCTGCGCCAGATCCTCGTCAACCTGACCGCCAACGCCGTCCGCTACAGCGAACGCGGCCGGGTCGAGATCGTCGTCGAGCGCGCCGCCGACGGCCGGATCCGGTTCGCGGTCGCCGACGACGGCCCCGGGATCGCCCGCGAGCGGCTGGCGCGGATCTTCGACCCGTTCGTCCACGCCGGGCCGCAGGGGCAGGCGAACGAGGGCGGGACCGGGCTCGGCCTGGCGATCAGCCGCAACCTGGCCGAGCTGATGGAGGGCGAGCTGACGGTCGAGAGCACGGTCGGGCGCGGGTCGACCTTCGCCCTGACCCTGCCGCTGCCGCCGGCGCCGGCGATCACCGGGCCGGACGGAGCGGCGTCGTGGTTCGACCCGGGGATGGCCAAGCGGCTGCCGCGCCGGATCCTGGTCGTCGAGGACAACCAGACCAACCAGCTGGTGGCGATCCGGATGCTGGAGAAGCTCGGCTACCGGGCCGACCTGGCCGCCGACGGCATCGAGGCGATCGACGCCGTCGCCCGCCAGCGCTACGACGTGGTGCTGATGGACATGCACCTGCCGCGGCTCGGCGGCAAGGAGGCCTCGCGCGCGATCCGCCAGCAGGTGGCGGCCGACCACCAGCCGTACATCGTCGCCGTGACGGCGGCCGCCTTCGAGGGCGACCGTCAGGCCTGTCTGGCGGCGGGGATGGACGACTTCGTCGCCAAGCCGACCACCGGGCCGACGCTGGCGGCGGCGCTGGAGCGCTCGGCCGTGGCCGAGCGGGCTCCCGCCGGGGACTGAGCCGGCGGCGTCCCGCGAAGGGCCACCGGCGGCCGGGCCGACCGTTCACGGCCCGGCCGCCGGTGGACGGACCGTCCCGTGCGCGTGGGTCCTCGCGCACCGGACGGTCACGACCCGGGGGGTGGCCGGGTCGCGCGGGCGGCGGACGAGCCCGGCGCCAGGCTCGTGGGGTCGGTGCCGCCCACGGGGATCGGGCGCCGATCGCGCCCAAGCTCGTCGTCGCGCCGGCGCGGACCCGTGCGGATCCGCGCCGACGCGACGGTCACCCGGCCCCCACCGGGTGGCGTGCGCGCAGGCCGGGTCGCTCGATCAGCGACCGCCCCGCAGGCCGCGCGGCACGGTGTAGGTGCGGCCCGCCCGGCGGCCGCCCTCGCCATCGACGACCGTCACCAGCCGGACGACCTGGAAGCGGCCCGCCTTCGGCGCCGGCAGGTGCTGGACGAAGCGGCCGCTCGCGGTCAGGCGACCGGCGCTGCCGACCGCCTTCCAGCCGCCGCCGCAGTCGTCCTTGATCCGCACCTCGACCGCCTGCCGCTTGGCCAGCAGCGGCCGCGACGCGACCGCGCGGACGATCCAGCTGCCGCCCTTGGCCGTCACCGAGCTGGTGACGAACCGCCGGGTCAGCTTCAGCGCCAGCGACCGCTCGCCGCCGATCTCGGCCCGGAAGCGGCGCTTCTCGGCGTTGACCCGGTTGCGGGGATCGGGGTCGGCGATCGTCAGCCGGAAGCGGCCGTCGCGGCCGACCAGCGGACGGCCCACGACCCGGTTGGCGCCCTGGTAGCGGATCGCGACCCGCTGGCCGACGAACCGCTGGTCGGCGACGCCGACGATCGTCGTCTTCGCGTAGCGGCCGCCGCGGGACCGCACGCCGCGGGTGACGTCGATCAGGGTCAGCGGGATCCGGCCGCACTCCAGCAGCAGGTCGTCCTCGCTGGTCGGCTGGCGAACCGCGGCCGAGACCTCGTAGCGCGACGTGGCGACGTGCTTGCGGCCGTCGGCGTCGGTCGCGGTGACGGTGATCTCGTAGCCGCCGACCAGGTCGGTCGGCCACGGGTCGCCGGGCTTCACGGTCACGGTCGTCCCGTCCGGCTTGCGGACCGTGGCCTCGCACGTGACCGGCGCGGTGCCGTCGGCGCAGGCGAACCCGGCCGGGACCTGGCCGCCCTGGCCGATCGGCCCGCCGGTGCTCGGCGCCACCACCTCGGCCTTGGGACCGGGCGAGACGGTGTAGGTGCGGGTGACGGTCTTCGTCTGGCCGAGCTCGTCGGTGACCTTCACGGTCAGCTCGTAGCTGCCCGGCTGGTCGGTCGGCAGCTCGCCGCCGTCGGTGATCGCGACGGTCGAGCCGTCGGGGCGCTTGATCGTGCCGACGCAGGCGTCGACGCCGGCCGCCGCCGTGCAGCCGAAGTCGACCGTCGTCCGCTCGCCGACGCTCAGCTTGGTGCCGGCGGCGGGACCGTCGATCGTCGCCGTCGGCGGCGGGAAGACCTCGTAGGTGCGGGTGACCGTCCGCTCGACGCCCAGGTCGTCCTTGACCTTGACGGCGATCGTGTAGACGCCGGGCGTGGCCGTCGGCAGGTTCGCCCCGTCGGTGATCGGCACCGGGGCGCCGCCGCCGGGCGGGGTCACCGTCGCCGTGCAGGAGTCGACGCCCGCGGCCGCGGCGCAGCCGAAGTCGATCGGCGCGGGGCCGCCGACGGGCAGGCGCGCGCCCGCGCCCGGACCGTCGATCGTCGCCGTCGGCGGCGGGAAGACCTCGTAGGTACGCGTGACCGTCCGCTCGACGCCGAGCGCGTCCTTGACCTTGGCGGTGATCGTGTAGACGCCGGGCGTGGCCGTCGGCAGGTTCGCCCCGTCGGTGATCGGCGTCGGAGCGCCGCCGCCGGGCGGGGTCACCGTCGCCGTGCACGAGTCGACGCCCGCGGCCGCGGCGCAGCCGAAGTCGACCGGCTCCTGGGCCCCGACCGTCAGCTTGGTACCGGCCGTCGGGCCGTCGATCGTCGCCGTCGGCGGCGGGAAGACCTCGTAGGTGCGGGTGACCGTCTGCTCCTGGCCGACCTCGTCGACCACCTTGGCGGTGATCGTGTAGACGCCCGGCGTGGCCGTCGGCAGGTTGTCGCCGTCGGTGATCGACGTCGGAGCGCCGCCGCCGGGCGGGGTCACCGTCGCGGTGCAGGAGTCGACGCCGGCCGGCGCGCTGCAGCCGAAGTCGACCGGCTCCTGGGCCCCGACCGTCAGCTTGGTGCCGGCCGCGGGGCCGGTGATCGCGACCGCGGGCGGACCCTGGAAGCTGATCGTGGTGCCGGCGTCCGGCGGATCGATGCCGACCCGCGAGCCGATGTTGGCCGGGCCGTTGACGTAGCTGGCCGCCTGGCCACCGGCCGAGACGACGTCGACCGCGACCGTGCAGGAGACGTCGCCGCTCTTCAGCGCGCCGCTGACGGCGATCGTGCCCGCGCCGGCTGGGGCCGTCGCGGTCACCCCGCTGGCGTCGGTCGGATCGCGGGCGCCGTCCTGGCACTCGACGGCGACGTTCGGCGTCGCGGCGACCTTCAGCCCGGTCGCCAGGGTGTCGGTGAACGACCAGCCCGCCTTCGCGCCCAAGTCGCTGGTGTTGGTCACCCGCAGCCGCAGCCGCGCCGGCGCCGAGGCCGCCACCTGCGGGGCCGCGAACGACTTGTCGAGCTTCGGCGTCGCGTCGAGCACGCGGATGTTGTCGATCGCCGCGTCGTTGCCGGCGCCGCCGCTGACCGCGACCTGGTTGCGCAGGCGGATCCCCAGCTGGCTGCCGGCGAACAGCACGCCGCCGTGGGTCGGGTAGCTGCCGACGCGGAAGCTGCGGCCGTTGAAGCTGACCGCCTGGCCGCCGGCGTCGGCGCAGGGCTGGATCGGCGTCGGGAAGACCGGGACCTCGGTCGCGCCGTCGAGCAGGAAGAAGTCGTAGCGCGGCCGCGACGCGGCGACGTTGCCGCAGTAGGCGGCCGCGACGTCGACGGAGAACGAGACGAAGCGCCCGCCGGCCGCCGGCAGCGCCAGCGGCGCGTTGGTCTCGAAGACCACGGCGTTGGCCGGCGGCGTGCCGCCGGTGGTGAACTCCGACAGCGCGTGGTTGTCGTCCTCGGTCGCCGGGTCGACGATGTGGCCGAGCGCCCGCGCGAAGTCGCGGATCCACTCGTCGTAGCCGCCGCAGGCCGCGTTCGCGGTCGAGTTCCACGACGTCACGATCCCGTTGCAGTAGCTCGGGTTCAGGTAGTACGGGTCGCCGCTGTAGGTCGCGTCGAACGGTGACGCGGAGACGTAGTCCTCCAGCAGCACCGGTGCCGCCGAGGGCACGTGCTCGAAGTCCTCCTGGAAGACCACCGTCGGGTCGGCCGGCACCCCGGGTGCGGCGTGAACGGTCGCCGGCAGAAGGCCGACGCCGACCGCGACGGTCGCGACGCACGCGAACCGCCGGGCGAATCGAGTCCGAAGGGACACGACTTCCTCGTTTCTCGTCAGGTTTCGCCGACACCCCAGCCGGCCTCGACGCGGTTCCGGCCCATCCCCGGGGACCGCGAGCAGGCACTGTACGTCGGTCATCCCCTCCGTGGGGGATGCGGACCCGATTTCACCCGGGTGAATCGGCCGGGTCCGGCTCGAGCAGGAACAGCTCGGAGGCGACGTCGGCCTCGGGGTCGTACCCGGGGACGTACTGCTCGACCCGGCGGTTGGTGGCCGCCTCGACCACCCGGAAGGTCTCCTCGCGGCGGGCGGTCTGGATCAGCGCCCGCGTCTCGCGCACCCGGTGCGCCTCGCCGACCTCGACCTGCGTGCGCTCCGCCGGCGAGTGGGTCCCGCGGAGCACGCAGAGGACGCCATGGCCACGGACCGCGTAGACGTTGATCGTCTCGGGACCACGGCCGTAGAGGTCCTTGTAGACCTGGCTGATCCCGTTGGCGATCTCCTTCGCCCACTGTTCGTTCGCGCTGCGGCTCGGCACGAGCCGCAGGGTAGCGCGCGACGGGCGGGACGACCGTCCGACCCGTGGCCGCGAGCCGGGCGGCCGAGCCCGCCCCGCGGCTCGGGCCGCGGGCCCGTCGGCCCCGCGGCACGAGATCGACGGGCCTGGCGCGCGTATGCCCGCCGCCGCGACGCGGCAAACGCGGGCGGCGGGTCAGCTCGGCACCCGGTCGAGGAAGCCGAGGACCGTGTCGATCCGCCCCTCCTCGTCGGTCACCACCACGTCGAAGCCGACCACCACCGGCTCGGCCCCGTCCGGTCCCAGGCCCCACTGGAAGCGGGTCTGGCGGTGGTGCGCGTCGGCGCTTCCGACCGGACGGAAGACGAAGCCGGGGAACTGCCGCTGGACGGCGCCGATGGTGGCGTGGAGGGCGTCGCGCCCGACCGCCTCGGCGAGCGGGTCGACGTAGGACGCGTCCGACGTCCAGTGCTCGGCCAGCAGCGCCGCGCGGGCGTCGGGGTCGGTGGCGTTCCAGGTCTGCAGGTAGGCGTCGACGACGTCGGGCACGGTCCGGTCCTCTCGTGGGGGTTGGGGGACGGGGACAGCCTGCCGCCGCCCGGCCCCGCGGTCGATTCCCCGTGGGGTAACCCCGCGCCCGGCCCTCAGGACAGCGTCCGCGCGGCGGCGGTCAGGTCGTCGATCGCCCGCTCCAGCGCCCCGGCGAGGGCGGCGACGTCGGGCAGCAGGTCGCGGTCGGCGACCAGGCCGAAGTCGACCCGGTCCAGGTAGCTGAAGACCGTGATGTTCAGCCCGACCCCGTCGAGGATGAACGAGACCGGGTAGTTCGCCACCTGGCGGGCGCCGGCGATGTAGATCGGCACCGGCGGTCCGGGCACGTTCGAGAGGATCAGGTTGTACGGCGGGGCGAAGCGGCTGGAGGCCGAGACGCCGGCCGTCACCCGCGCCGCGCGGGCGAAGAGCGACGGCGGGATCAGGTGGTTGGCCGTCGAGAGGATGTCGGCCGGCACCGCCCGGTGCCGCTCCTTCGCCGAGCGCATCGCCTCGTGGGTCCGCCGCAGCCGCTCGGCCGGATCCGGCTCGTCGGTCGGCAGCGGCGCGATCATCACCGAGATCCGGTTGCCGAAGGTGCCCAGCTCCTCCTTGGTCCGGACCGAGATCGGCACCATCGCCAGCAGCGGATCCTCCGGCAGCTCGCCGTGGTCGACCAGCCACTCGCGGACCGCGGCGGCGCAGAGCGTCACCACCACGTCGTTGACCGTCGCCCCGAAGGCGTTCTTGACCGCCTTGATCTCGGGCAGCGACAGCGACGCGAAGGCGACCCGCCGGTGGGGCGTGATCCGGCCGTTGAACGAGGTCCGCGGCGCCCGCGCCCGTGGCCGCTCCAGCATCCGCCCGTCGCGGTTGCGGGTGGCGGCGCGGTGGGCCTGCTCGCCGACCCGCGCCACCAGCCGCGCGCCGGGCACGTGGCGCAGCGTCGGCAGCGTGTCGATGTGCTGGAGGGTCGCCGGCACCCCACGCGCCAGCCGCAGCGCCTGACGCGGCAGGCTGCCGACGCCGCGCGCCACCAGCTCCAGCGTCCCGGCGCGGCGGTCGGGGCCGTGCTCGGGGTCGGGCGCCACCGTCCGCCCCTCCGGCTCGAGGTCGAAGAGGATCCCCAGGATCTCGGCCCCGGACATCCCGTCGACCAGCGCGTGGTGGACCTTCGTCAGCAGCGCGACGTTGCCGTCCGCCAGGCCGTCGATCAGGTAGACCTCCCACAGCGGCCGGCTGCGGTCGAGCGGCCGGCCGATGATCCGCGCCACCTGGTCGGCCAGCTGGTCCATCGTCCCCGGCCGCGGCAGCTGCAGCTCGCGGACGTGGAACTCCAGATCGAAGGCCGGGTCGTCGTGCCAGTAGGGGTAGTCGAGGTCGAGCGGCGCCCGCACCAGCCGCCAGCGCAGCGGCGGCAGCAGGTGCAGCCGCTCGCGGAAGACCCGCCGCACGTCGGCGAGCGTCAGCCGGCCGCTGGCGGTCGTCGAGGGGTCGAGGATCGCCACCGCGGAGACGTGGCCGTGGGTGCGGCCGTCCTCCGCGGCGAGGAACTGGGCGTCGAGGCTGGTCAGCTGCCGCACGCGGACCATCGCACCACGGGGCCGGCGGGCGGTCGTCGGTCCCGGGGACCGAACCTGCGACCGTCAGCTGGACCGCGAGCCCGAACCGTCGTCGCCGCCGAGCACCGCCGCGCCGAGCCGGTCGCAGGCCAGCAGCGCCACCTCGAGCCCGATCCGGTCCTCGTCGAGCGGTCGCCCGCGCAGCTCCTCGGCCTTGCGGACCCGGTAGAGGACCGTGTTCTTGTGCAGGTGCAGGCGGGCGGCGGTCTCGGTGTAGCTGCCGTTGGTGCCGAGGAAGACGCGGACCGTCTCGCGCAGCCGCGCCGCCGGCTCCTCGGGGCCGACCAGCCCGCCGAGCATCTGCGCGATCCAGCCGCGGGCGGCGGGCACGTCGCCGGTCAGGAAGGCCAGCAGGCTGGCGTCGGCGAAGGGCGTGATCGTGCCGACCGCGGGCTCGGCCGCCGCCCCCACCGCCTGCGCCCGCAGCGCCTGCCGGTGCGAGACCGCGAAGCCCTCCGGCCCCTCGGCGGGCAGGCCGATCGCCAGCGACGCCCCGTGGGCGGCCGGGTCGACGACCGCGGCCAGCTCGTCGGCGGTCACCGCCCGCTCGCCGCTGACCGGCAACCAGGCCCACAGCGAGCGCTCGTCGCCGAGCACCGTCAGCGGGGTCCCGCCGGGCCAACCGGCGAGCGCCGCCCCGAGCCGGTCGAGCCGCGGCAGCGCCTCGGCCGTCGGCGTCGCCGGATCGAGCCAGGCGGTCACCGCCACGTGCCAGCCCCGCAGCCGGTAGCCGAGCCGCGCCTCGGCCTGGTCGGGGTCGCCGGGGGCGTCGCCCAGCAGCTGGCGGACGAGCGCCGCGCGGGCGGCCGACGCGCTGCGCAGCCACCGCTCGCGCTCGTCGGCGTAGACCGCCAGCAGCTGCTCGGAGACCCGGTCGATGAAGCGGAAGGTGACGCGGGTGATCCGGTCGAGCGCGGCGACGGCGTCGGCGGCGCTGCCGCCCTGCGCGGCCGCGGCGGCCAGGCACCACTCGAGGAAGCGCTGGTGGCCGATCCGGTAGGCCCGCAGCAGCGCCTCGACCGGCACCCCACGCTGGGCCAGCCGGCGGGCGTACTCGCTGGCGGCGGCCGGCGACTCGACCGCGCCGACGTCGATGTCGTGGGCGAGCACGTCGATCCCGGTGGCGATGCTGGCGCGGACGCTGGTCGCCAGCAGCTCGCGGACCGCCTCGTCGCCGCGCAGCTCCGGGATCGCGTCGAGCAGCCGCGCCAGCAGCTCGTCGCTCAGCTCCGGCAGCCGCCGGGCGAGCGCGGCGGCCAGCGACGCCGAGGCGTCCGTCCCGTCCGCGGTCCCCGCTCCCATCGGCCGATCCTACGCGCGGGCCGACCCGCCGGGGCCGATCGCCGGCAGGTCCGGTCGCGCTGGCGCGGCTGCCCCAAGCCTCCGCGCCAGCGCGACCTCACCCGGCCCCCACCGGGTGCGTGCCCGTCAGCGGCCAACCCCGCGGGGCCGCTCGGCACGGTTCAGGGGCGGGCCGCCTGCCCGGCGGCCGCCCCTCGCCATCGGCGCTCTGCGCGGATGGTCCCCGCCCGGTTGCGGGGGGGAGCACCGGCGCGGAGTCCGCCACTGTACGCGGTAGACCGAGCGCGATCGACGCCCGCCCGCACGTTCACCCAGGTGAACGTGCGGCGGCGAGGCGCGCGGGAGGAGCGAGGTTCGCAGGGCCCGACCGCGGCCCCGGCCGGGGGTCATCCGGTGACGCCGCCGGGACGGACCGGACGCGGGACGACGACGACGCGGGCCCGTGCCGAGCGGCTGCGGGCGTTGAGCGCGGTCGCGGTGGCGGTGTTGACCAGCGTCCGCCGCCGCTCCAGGTTGGTCGCCCGCGCGACCACCCGGAAGCTGCGCGAGCGGCCACCGCGCAGCCTCGCGATCCGCCAGCAGGCGCGGCCGTTGCGCAGCCGCGCCCCGCGCACCGAGCGGTAGGCCAGGCCGCGCGGCAGCCGGTCGCAGACCTGGACGTCGTAGGCGGTCGCGCGCCCGACCGCGGTCACGATGATCCGGTAGCGGACGTCAGCGCCGGCGCGGACGGTCCGCCGGTCGGCCGTCTTGCGGATCCGCAGCGCGGCGGGCCGCAGGACGGTGACCGTCGCCCGGCCCTGGGCCTGGACGCTGCCGCCGGCGTCGCTGCCCGCGGTCGCGGTCGCCTGGTTGACGAGCGTGCCGGCGCGCCGGGCCCGCACGCGGACGGTGATCGTGGCCGAGCCACCGGGGGCCAGGTCGCCGAGCTCGCAGGCGGTCGGCCGGCCGCCGCAGCGGCCGACGCTCGAGCGGACCGCGACCACCGTCGCCGGCTGGCCGAGGGTGTCGACCAGCCGCACCGCGCGGGCCGCGCCGGGGCCGTCGTTGGTGACCTGGATCCGGTACTCGACCCGCTGCCCGACGGCCACGCGGGCGACGTCGGCGCGCTTCTCGACCCGCAGTGAGGGCGGCAGCGGGGCGGGCGGCGGCGGGGGGGGGGGCGGGGGCGGCTCGGGCGCGCGAGCGGTCGGGGTCGAGGTCTCGGCCGGGGACGAGCGCAGCGGCCCGGCCCCGCCCGGCGGCGTGCCGAGGGCGCTGGCGACGTTGCGGACGCTGCCGGCCGCGACGTCGTCCTCGCTCACGACGTACGGCCGCTCGGCACTGCAGCGGACGCTCGCTCCAGGGGCGAGCGTCCGCTCCGGGCAGCGGACCGGCCCGGCCTTGGGGTCGTCGACGCCGACGTCGTGGAGGGTCACGTTGCCGCTGTTGGTGACGACGAAGTCGAAGCTGATCCGGTCGCCGACCCAGGCGCCCCCCGCCCGCTCGGCCGGCGTCACGGTGGCCCGCTTGACGATCGTCAGCGCGGGCGCCGGGGCGGTGGTCGGCGTCTCCGTGTGGGCCGGCTCGCTGGCCACCGGCGTCGGCTCGCCGGTGCCGCCGGCGGGCCGCGGCGGCGTGCCGAAGGAGACGGCGGTGTTGCGGACGGCGCCGGCGTCGACGTCGGCCTGGGTGACCGGGTAGGGCTCGTCGGCGGCACAGGCGGTCTCCTGGCCCGGCCGCAGGGTCCGCTGCTCGCAGCTGACGTCGCCCGCGATCGGGTCGTGGACGCCGACGTCGCGGAGGGTCAGGTTGCCGACGTTGGTGACCACGAAGGCGAAGCGGATCGTCTCGCCCAGGTCGGCGCGGCCGTTGTCGTTGCGATCGTCGAGCTCGGCCCGCTTGCTGATCTGGATCGCCGGCGCCGGATCGCTGGTCGGCGTGTTCGTCCGCGAGGGCGGCGAGCCGACCGGATCGCCACCGCCCGGCGGGGTCCCCTGGGCGGTCGCGACGTTGACCACCTGGCCCGCGTCGACGTCGTCCTGGGTCACCGTGTAGGGGTCGGCCGTGCAGGTCACGCTCTCGCCCGGGGCCAGCGGACCCGCCGGGCAGCTGATCCCGGTCACCCGGTCGTCGCTGACGGTGATCTCGGTCAGCGTCCGGTTGCCCGTGTTGGTGACCGTGAAGCTGTAGTCGATCGTCTCGCCGAGGTCGGCGGTGCCGTTGTCGTTGCCGTCGTTCAGCTGCGCGTGCTTGACCACCGCGATCGCCGGGTCGGGCTCGGGGGTCGGCGTGTTCGTGCGCGAGGGCTCCGAGGTGACCGGGTCGCCGCCGCCGGGCGGCGTGCCCTTCGCCGTCGCCTCGTTGACCACCTGGCCGGCGTCGACGTCGGCCTGCGTCACCGTGTAGGGATCGGCCGTGCAGGTCATGCTCTCGCCGGGCGGCAGCGGATCGGCCGGGCAGCTGATGCCGCTCGCCCGGTCGTCGTCGACGGTGATGTCGGTCAGCGTCCGGTTGCCGGTGTTGGTGACCGTGAAGCTGTAGTCGATCGTCTCGCCCGCGTCGGCGGCGTCGTTGCCGTTGCCGTCGTTCAGCTGCGCGTGCTTGACGATCGCGATCCCCGGCTCGGGGTTCGGCGTCGGGGTGTTGGTCCGCGAGGGATCGGAGACGACCGGTTCGCCGCCGCCCGGCGGGGTCCCCTTGGCGGTCGCCTCGTTGACCACCTGGCCGGCGTCGACGTCGGCCTGCGTCACCGTGTAGCGGTCGGCCGTGCAGGTCATGCTCTCGCCCGGCGGCAGCGGATCGGCCGGGCAGCTGATCCCGGTGACCAGGTCGTCGTCGACCGTGATCCCGGTCAGCGTCCGGTTGCCGGTGTTGGTGACCGTGAAGGTGAAGTCGATCGTCTCGCCCGCGTCGGCGGCGTCGTTGCCGTTGCCGTCGTTCAGCTGCGCCTGCTTGACCACCGCGATCGCCGGGTTCGGGCTCGGCGTCGGCGTGTTCGTGCGCGAGGGCGGCGACGCGATCGGATCGAGCCCGTCCGGCGGCGTGCCGTGGGCGGTCGCCTCGTTGACCACCTCGCCGGCGTCGACGTCGGCCTGGGTCACGGTGTAGACGTCGGCCGTGCAGGTCATCCGCTCGCCGACGGCCAGCGTGGTCCGCGGGCAGCTGATGCCGCTGACCCGGTCGTCCTCGATCCGGACGTCGGTCAGGTCGCGGTTGCCGGTGTTGGCGACCTCGAAGCTGTAGGTGATCGTCTCGCCGACGTCGGCGACGTCGTTGCCGTTGGCGTCATCGAGCTGGGCCCGCTTGACCAGCGACATCGACGGCCGCGGGCCGGTGTTGACGATCGTGCAGCGGAGGTCGTCGCCGAGCCCCAGGACCAGGTCCTGACGCGGGCCGGTGGCCGACGATGCCTCGGCGTCGCGGACACCGTTGCGGGTGCAGGACCAGCTCTGGCGGTAGACGGCGAGCGAGGTGCCCGGGTTGGCCGTCTCCCCGAACGTGAAGGGCATCGCGCTGCTGTCGGTGAGCACGGTCACCGGATCGATCGTCGCGCTCGGCCCGCCGTTGGTGTTGGCCGACCGCATGATGTTGTCCTCCTGGTCCTCGATCGCGATCTCGAAGCCGTCCTCCGGGTGCTGGGGCGAGCTGATCGACTTCGACAGCGCGACCTTCGCCGTCAGGACCCCGAAGGCGATGCCCTGGCGCCCGCCGAAGCTGTTCTGGTAGCGGATCGCGACCGAGGTCGGGGCCGCGGTCGAGGTCAGGAGGTTGCCGGGGCGCGCGCCCGAGAGCGAGCCCAGACAGCGCACGCTCGTGGTCCCGGCCCCGGTGAGCCCGCCGGGGCAGGGCTGCGTGTAGCCCGGCGGGACGGCCCGATCGAAGATCTCGACCGGCTTGTCGGAGGTGAAGGTCAGTCCCTCGTCCTCGCTGGTCGTCTCCGCGTCGGCGAGCACGAAGGCGTAGCCGGTGAAGGCGGCGCCGGACGGCCCGCGGGCGACGATGTTGGAGAGCCTGACGATGCCCTTCTCGCCGCTGCCGCTCTGGCCGTTGTCCTGGTAGAGGACGGGCCGGCCCGGCGTGTTGCGGTAGATGTCGTTGCCGACCGGCGTGCCGGACCAGGTCGGGAAGGCCGCCGTCGAGATCGTGCGGAAGCCGTTCGCGCCGTCGCTGATCCGCAGCGTGAAGTCGATCCGGTTGCCCCCGGGCAGGCTGATCGTCATCGGCTGGCCGGCGGCCGAGCGGGCCTGCGTCATGTTCACCCCCGACATGTCGAGCCAGCAGAGGGTGGTGTCGTGTGGTCCGCCCTGCCCGTAGCCGCAGCCGACGGGGGCCTGTTCGGCGGCCGGCGCCGGGCCGGCCAGCAGCAGTCCCGTCACGAGGAGCGCCACGACGAACGACACCACGATCGAAATCGGGTGCTTGCGGTTCGACGGGACGATCGACGGGAACGAGGGCGTACGCATGGACCTGGCTCCGGACGACGCAACATGCGCCTGATCGGGCGCCCCGTGGGTCAATCGGGGCGCCCGACCGGCAGGGCCGTGACTGCGGGGGAGTTGCCACACGCACCCTCAGTCACGATATGTGTCGGCAGCGAGGGGGGTCACGCCGACAGGGAGGATCTTGTCGCTCCGACGGCCGCCGAACGAGACGTCTCATCACAAGTTTCTGGAAGTTTTGGTGGGGCCATCACAGGCCCGTGGCGAACCGCCCCGAAACCGCCGGAAACGGCCTACCGTGGCGGCATGGTCCGCCGCGTCCTCGCCCCCGCGCTCGCGCTCGCCGTGGCCGCGGCCGTCGCCGGGCCGGCCCGCGCCGACGCGATCGACGATCCGCTCGCGATCGAGCCGCCGTCGCGCGCCGACGGAGCGACCGTCGCCCGGATCGTCGCGCCGACCAGCGTCCGCGCCCGGCGCGACGACCCGGCCAGCGCGTCGCCGCTCTCGACCACCACCGCGTGGGGCCACCACGCCCAGGAGCTGCTGGTGCTGGAAGCGGCGGCCGGCGCGGACGGCGAGCGCTGGCTGCGGGTGCTGCTCCCCGCGCGTCCCAACGGCCGCTCGGGCTGGATCCGCCGCGACGACGCGCTGCTCTCGCGAACGCCGTACTGGGTCCAGATCGACGTCCGCCGGCGGACCGTCTCCGTCTTCCGCCGCGGACGGCTGGCGCGGCGGACCCGGGCGGTGGTCGGCGCGTCGGCGACGCCGACCCCGCTCGGTCTCTCGGCGGTCTACGAGCGCAACCGCCAGCGCGACCCGCGGGCCTTCCTCGGCCCCTGGGCCCTGGCCCTCACCAGCCACTCCGACGTGCTCGAGGACTACGGCGGCGGCCCCGGCCGGGTCGCGCTCCACGGCCGCGGCCGCGGCAGCTTCGGCGACCCGCTCGGCTCGGCCCGCTCGCACGGCTGCGTGCGGGTCGACGACGAGCCGATCCGGTGGATGGCCGCGCGGCTGGCTCCGGGCACGCCGGTGATGGTCAGCCGCTGACCACCGTCGCGCGGCCGGCCGTCAGCGCAGCCACTCGGTCAGCCGCAGGGCCAGCAGCAGGTCGCTGTCGCGGCTGGCGGTCGGCGGCAGCAGCTCCTCGGCCGTCCGGACCCGGTTGATCACCGTGTTGACGTGGACCCCGACGATCTCCGCCGCGGTCGACGAGCGGCCACGGGCCTCGAGGAACCCGGTCAGGGTCCGGCGCAGCACGCGGTTGCGGGCGCCGGGCGCCAGCAGCTCGCCGAGCTGGCGCTCCATGAAGGCCCGCGCGGCCGGCTCGTCGGCCGCGATCAGCGACACCAGCGCCACGTCGGCGTAGCGGACCACCGGCGGGCCGTCGGGCGCCATGGTCCCGATCCGGTAGGCCTCGAGCGCCTCGTGGTAGCTGCGGCGGAAGCCCTCGACGCCGTGGTGCGGCCGGCCGACGGCGACGTGCAGGCCGTGGCGCTCGGCCAGCGGCGCCGGCACCTCCAGCCCGGCCAGCGGCCCGACGCTGATCCAGGCCGCGGTCACCCCGGGGGCCAGGTCGACGACCAGCGGCGTGCCGACGTCGAGGTCGTCGAGCAGCACGTCGAGCCGCTGCGACCGCTCACCCGGCTCGTCGCGCAGACCGTCGCGTCGCGGCGGCCACCAGGCCGCGACCGCCACGTGGCTCGTGGTCAGGTCGTACTGCATCTGCCGCTGGATCCAGCTGGCGTCGTGGTCGGCGGTGGTCAGGATCCGCTCGACCGCCCGCGCGACCAGGCCGGCGCGGTCGCGCGACTGCTCGCTCTCGCGCCGGAGCGCGTCCGACAGCGCGGTCTCGAACCGCTGGAGGACGGTCGCCGCCCGCTCCAGCGCCGCCGCCAGGTTCGACGACTCGCCGAAGTGCTGCTTCAGCCGCACCAGCAGCGCCTGCCAGGTCACCTCGTGGGCGATCCGGTAGATCTGCATCATCGTCGGCGCCGAGACGCCCCGCCGGACCATCGCCTGGGTGTGCGCGGCGGCCATCGGCGGCAGCCGCTCGAGGTCGGAGTCCGCCACGCCGGCGACGACCGCCGCGAACAGCCGCATCTTGTCCTCGATGCTCTGGCGGGTGGCGTCCATCAGCGCCACGTCGCCGTCCAGCTCGTCGAGCTGCTCGTGGACCAGGCGGGCGACGCGCTCGGCGACCTCGGCGTGCCACGCGGGGTCCGCGCAGAGGGCGACCAGCTCTTCGTGCCACGACGCGGTTCGCTGCGTCACCGGGTGCAGGGCGGGGGCGGCCGGGAGTCGCATGACGACGGGTCAACGGGGAACGACGACGGACCTCCGAGTCGGGAGCCGACCGGGCGCACGGGGCGCCGGAGGAGCGACGGGCGAGCCTCGATGACGGGCTCCTTTCTGAACTGCGGCGCGCGGGCGCCACGACGGGGGGTGGGGGTATGCCGGACGCGGCCCGCGCTCGGCGGCCGCGGATCGAGGACGGCCCCGACCGGTGCGCCGGCACGTTCGTGCCCTGGACCGACAGCGTGCGGGGTAGACGTAGGGCCGCCATAGGCCGACGGTCACAAGTTCACCGCGCTCCCATGTGAATCATCACAGTCCACCACCAACAACGCCCGCCGCTGCCCGTACCGGAAACCGCCGCCGCGCCCGCGGATTGTGGGCAGATCAATCACACAATTCCGACATTGTGACGGTGACCCTATTGGGCCCTCTCGGGACGCTCCAGACTCGACGTCATGCGCCCCCGCTACCCCGCCGTCGACCCGCGGATTCCCTGTTGCTGACCGGGAACGCACTCGGCGCCCGGCAGGCGCGATTCCACGAGGCGCTGGTCGGCGGCGACATCTCGGGCGAGGAGTTCGTGGCCTCGGTCGAGCACGCGCGGCGCACCGCCACCGCCTCGGTCGCCCCGCCCGCGCCCCCGCGAGCGAGCACGTCGGCGGTGCTGGCCGGGGTCGCGCTGATGTCGATCGCGCTCGCCGTCGACGACGCGCGGCTGGCCGGCGCCGGCGCCCTCACCTCGACCGCCGGGGGCCTGGCGAGCGCGATGGCCCGGCGCCGCCACCTGCACCGCGCGTCCGGCCCCTGGCTGTCGGTGCTCGCCCCGACCGAGGACGGCCGGCAGTGGCAGCGGGTCGTGATCCCGTCGCACCGGATCCGGGTCATCGGCTCGCTGCCGGGGCATCTGATCCTGCGCGACGCGGAAGACGCCCTGTACCTGGTCGACCGCCGCAGCGCCGGCGCCCGGCTGGTGCGGGCGCTCCCCCCGCGGCGGCCGTCACCGACCGTGCTCGCCGAGTGGGTCGACCAGCTCGGGCAGCCGCCCCGGCAGCACGCCTGATCCGACGCTGCCGCCGGCGCCCAGCGCCGCGGCCTCGGGCGGCCGGCCCAGCCGCAGCGCCCGCCGCAGCCGCGCCAGCGGCCCCGACCGGCGGACCAGGTGGAGGGCGCCGGCCCGGTCCTCCAGCACGACGTGGGTGGCGAGCACGCCGACGACCAGCAGCTCCGGCGCGGTGACGGTGGCCGCCCGCCAACCCGGGCGGTGGCGCGAGAGGACGGCGATCGGCCGGTCGCCGATCCGCGCGCCAGGGCCCGGCTGACGCTCGAGCGCCGCGATCGAGGCCACCATCGCGACCGTCGCCGCGATCGCCGCGGCGCCGACCACCGCCAGCAGCAGATCGCCCTCGGCCAGGCCGAGGGCGACCACGAAGCCGCCGAGCGCGAACGCGGCTGCGCGACCGATCCGGCCGCCGGCGTCGGCACCGACGGCCCGCCGCAGCGCGTCGCTCCGCGCCCGCTCGATCGAGTCGGCCAGCTCCGCCCGCGAGATCGAGTCGACCCCGAGCCCCATCGCCGAGCGGCCGAGGGCGGCGCGCCAACGACGCCAGCGGCGCCAGCGCGCGCGGGACCTACGGATGGATCTCGACACTCGACACCTCGACGATCGCGGGCCGGGAACTCGGCGGACGTCCGCCCAGACCTGTCGATCGAGCGTGGCGAACTGGTGGCCCGTGGGCCACCAGAACGGTCACATTCCGACGCTCGGACCAGGGAGGAACACACACGTTCGGGTCCGAGCGAACCGGCCGGACGAGCCCATTCCAGGTCCCCGCCGACGGCGTAAGCTTGCTACGTTTGCCGTGGTCCCCAGGGTCGTTTCCCCCCTTGCTGTGGCCTGTCCCCCCGACAGCACCGGAAGATCGATGCACGTTCGTCACCGCCAGCCCGCGTCTGCGTCGCAGGGTGCTGTCGAGACCTGGCGCGAGGCGCTCGCGGCCACGTTCGGCGACCCGCAGTGGCAGGCCTCCTTCAACGCTCGACTCGTCAGGGCGCTGACCCGAGAACCGACCGTCGCCGGCGACGCCGACCTGCTGCGGCTGGCCGACCGGAAGATCGCCGAGAACACCCGCCTGTTCCAGCTGGTGCTCTCCGGCGAGGTCGAGATCGGCCCCGACTTCGCCACGCCGATGTCGACCGCCTTCGCCCGCGCGCTCGCCCGCCGCGGCTTCGACACCGCCACCTTCGAGCGGATCACCACCGCCGCCCACGAGGCCGCCTGGGACGGGGTCCGCGAGCGGCTGCGCGAACGGCTCGTCGGCTCGCCGGCCTACGCCGACGCGCTCGAGCACCTGACGAACCACTTCGTCCGCTTCGACATCGCGCTGATCGAGGGCGTCCGGCGGGTCTTCCACCACGAACGGCAGCTGCTCTCGGCCGAGGTCCGCGACCGCACGATCGAGCGGCTGCTCGACGGCGAGGAGGACGACGGATCGTTGGCCCGGCGCTTCCGCTACGACCCCGCGCTGTCTCAGATCGCGCTGGTGGCCTGGGCGGCCAGCGGCGACCCGTCGAACGCGCTGGTCGACCGCGAGACGCTGGAGCGGCTGCTGTCCGACCTCGACCTGCGGGCCCGGCTGGTCGGCGAGCTCCCCCACGGCGCGGTCGCGTGGGTCCGGCCCCGCGGCGGCACGGACCGCTGGATCGTGCCGCCAGAGCTGCCCAAGCGCTTGGGCCTGGCGGTCGCGGTCGGCACCCCGCAGCCGGGCGTCGACGGCCTCCGCCGCTCGTACGAGGAGGCGGTCGCCGCCCACCGCGTGGCGCTGCTGAACCCGCGGCCGGCGGCGCCGGTGACGAGCTACGCCGAGGTCGGCGCCGTCGCGCTGGCCACCAGCGGCGAGCAGGCGGCGCGGCAGTTCGTCGAGCGCCAGCTGGGCCCGCTGCTCGATCCGGACCCGCGCTACGCGGCCCTGCGGACCACGCTGCTGACCTTCATCGAGCACCGCGGTCGCACCTCGTCGGCCGCCGACGACCTGGGCGTCCACGTCAACACGGTGATCAACCGCGTGCGGGCGGCCGAGGCGCTGCTGCCGGAGACGGCCAGCGAGCGCACCAGCGATCTGGCCCTGGCCCTGCGCCTGGCCGGCCACCTGGCCGCCTGACGGCGGCGGGGGCGACGGGCCGGGCCCGCCGCCCCGCCGAGGGCGCGACGCCGATCGTCGGACGACGACCAGCGCCCTCCGGCGCGGACGGTGTGTGTCAGCGCCGCGCGCCGGAGGACGATCGGGAAGCTGCTCGCGCGCGGGGCCGGCGCCCGTCGACGATCTCGACCGGCGCCCCGAGCGGCAGCCGCGCACGGAGGTAGGCGATCGGGGCGTTGTCGATCCGGACGCAGCCGTGCGACCGCGCGCTGCCGAGCGGGTCGCCGAGCGCGGTCGGTCCGCGGCCGTGGATGGCGGCCCGGCCGTCGCCGGCGCCGAAGCGGTCGAGCACGCGGCTGAAGGCGGTCAGGTGCAGCGCCCAGCGACCGGTGAAGGCCGCCTGGGTGCGGGCGCCGACGGCCTCGTAGATCGCGGTCAGGCCGACCGGGGTCGGGGTCCGCGGCGCGCCGACGACGCTGCGGAAGCGACGCACGACGCGGCCGTTGCGCAGCAGCATCACCAACCGCCGGCGGATGTCGACGCGCACCCACAGGCGGGTGGTGGTGAGCCGCACCAGGTCGGCGTCGATCCAGGCCGGGCGGCCGGTCGGCTTGAGCGGGGCGGAGACGTCGAGCCGCAGCCGTCCGTCGGCGGTGTAGGCGGCGTCACGGACCAGCAGCTGGACGCCGCTGTGGGTGTAGCGGGTGCGGGTCGCCAGTCGGGCGTCGGGCTTGGTCGCGTCGAGCGACGGGTAGACCGCCGCCGGCTCCAGCAGCTTGGCCAGGTAGGCGCCGCGCTGGGGGCTCGGCCGCACGTCGCCGATCTCGGGAGCCGGCTCGTCCGGATCGTCGAGGACCACCGGGCTGTCGCGCAGCTCGGCCGTGGCCGCGCGAGCCTCCGCCGCCGGCCCCCACGCCGCGACGGCGAGGGCCGCGGCGGCGGCGCACGCGATCGGAAGCCGCCGCCGCACCGGGTCAATCACGCAGCGCCCCGCGCTGGACGAAGAAGGTGCGCCGGACCGCGTTGCCGGCGCGGACGCGGGTGCGCGCCGCCCAGCGCTCGGTCGCGCCCGGCGCGACCCGCTCGACCGTCGCCACCGCGCGGGCGCGGACGTCGGAGCGGTCGCTGATCCAGCTGACGGCGATCACGTAGTCGGCCGGACGGTCGGTCGGGTTCGCGACCGTCCCCCGCACGACGGCCCGGCCGCGATCGGTCGGGCACCGCCCGGGGCGGACGTCGGCCCGCGCGCCCTTCGCGTGGCGGAGGACGGGAACCGCGGGCAGGCCGCGGGGCGAGAGGTTCTCCGCCGCGACCGCGGTGACCGCGGGCGGCTGGCCCTCGGCCGCCGTCGCCCGCGCCGCGTCGTCGCCGCGGTCGTCGCCCCCGCAGGCGGCGAGCGCCAGCGCGGCCGCGACCGACGCGACCGTCAGCCCCGCCGCCGCGCCCGGCGGACGGCGTCGTCCGCGAGCGTCCGCCCACCCCTCGATCGCTGTCGGCGCCGCGCCCGCGCGCGCCTGATCGGCGTCCATCCGCTCCTGCTCTCGTTCTGCGCGCTGGGTACCACGCGCGGACTTGCCCATCGTGCCGGCGCGTCCCGCGCGGACGCCCCCGAGGGAGGGCGCCCGCGCGCCGGCCGCAGCCAGGCACTACGACTCCTGAGACTGCCGGTCCGGCGGCGAATTCCGTACGCCGTCGATCACAAATTCGCCCCCCGCCGTGGCGGACGATCACAAGCGCTGCGTCGGGCGATCAGTGGACGTGCTCGGCCAGCCGCAGCGCCAGCACCAGGTCGCTGTCGCGCGCCGGGCGATCGGCCGGCAGCAGCGCCTCGGCCGCGCGGACCCGGTTGATGACCGTGTTGACGTGGACGCCGAGCGAGCGAGCGACCGACGACGAGCGGCCGCGCTGCTCCAGGAACTCGAGCAGGGTGGTGCGGAGGACCGCCCGCCGGGCCTCGCCCTCGAGCAGCGCGCCCAGCTGCTCGCGCATGAACGCCTGGGCGGCGACCTCGCGGGTGGTGGCCAGCGCGACCACGCCGACGTCCAGGTAGCGGGTGACCCGTCCGCCCGGCACGCCGGCCAGCCGCGCCACCCGCCGGGCCTCGATCGCCTCGCGGTGCGAGCGGCGGAACCCGGCCAGGCCGGTGCCGGGGGTGCCGAGCCCGACGCTGACCCCGCAGCGGCGCGCCAGCGGCTCCGGCACCGTCCAGCGCTCGGGCGGACCGTCCGGCCGCGCCCAGGCCGCGACCAGCCCGCCCGGCAGCTCGACGCTCATCCGCGAGCGGATCCCGAGCTCGGCCAGCAGCTCCTCGATCGCCGTGCGCAGCGACCCGTCGTCGCCGGCGTCATCCTCGCGCCACGCGACCAGCGCCAGGTGCGGCAGGTCGATGTCGAACCGGAACCGCCGCACCAGCCAGCTGGCGTCGGTGTCGGCCCCGTCGAGCAGCCGCTCGATCGAGCGCGAGACGTCGGAGCGGCCGACCCGCAGCCGCTCCTGCTCGCGCTCGAACTCGTGACGCAGCGCCTGGGTGAACTCGCTGTCGAAGCGGACGAACGCGTCGGCCAGCGCCTCGACGGTCGCGGCCGACGTCGGCCCGCCGTCGAACTGCTCGTGGAAGCGGCGGAGGATCGCCCGCCAGGCCGCCGCGTGCTCCAGGTGGCCGAGCCGCAGGAAGGTCGAGACGTTGAGCCCGCGGCGGGCCATCGCGCGGGCGTAGGACGCGGCCAGCGGCGCCAGTGGCACGACGCCGAGATCGGCCTGCCCGGCCAGCACCAGCGAGAACACCCGCACGCTGTCCGCGTTGCTGGCGCGCAGCGCCTTGAAGAGCCCCAGATCCTCGGCGTCGTCCCCGGCCTGCGCCACGACCGCGCGGGCCACCTCGTCCGCGAAGTCGATCTGCCAACCGGGATCGCCGAAGGCCCGGGCGAGCTCGTCCCGCCCTAGCGACCGCTGGCCCATGGACGGTCGCGATCAATCCGGCCGCGCCGACCGCGGACCGGCGGCCGGCGGGGCCCCGGAGTCCAGTCGGCTCGCCGCATCGTGCGGATGCTGGCGCACGGGGGGCCACGAGAGGAGGGAGCAGATCACAACTATCGAAGCGCGGCTATCGGTTGATCCCAAATCCAGCCCTAGACGATCCGGATCGGCGTGCCGACGGGCGTCCGCGCGAACAGCCGCGCCATGTCGCCGTTGCGCAGCCGGACGCAGCCGTGCGAGGGCCGACCCGGGATCCGCTCCGGCTGGTCGGTGCCGTGCAGCGCGACCACGCCGCCGTTCGGCCAGTCGCTGAGGGTCGGCGCGTAGGCCGACGTACCGAGCGCGCGGGTGCCGTACATCGGCGCGCCCGAGAACCGCAGCTTCTCGCGCACGTAGAAGCGGCCGGAGGGGGTCGGCGTCGACGCCATCCCGATCCCGACCCGGGCGGTCAGGACCGGGCGGCCGCGCTCCAGCAGCGTCACCCGCCGCCGGCGGCGGTCGACGACCAGCTGCGTCCGCACCCGCCGCAGCGCGCCGAGCGCATCGGCCGGCAGCCAGCCGGTGACGCCGTTCGGCCGCTTCGGCACCCGCACCCGCAGCCACTCGTCGCCCTCCTCGCTCGTCCACCGCTCGAGCACCAGGTAGACCTCGGGCACCCGGTCCTCGGTGAAGAGGCGGGTGCGAGCCACGACCCGCGCCCGCGAGCGGTGGTCGGCGTGGATCGCCGTCACCCGCGCGGGATGGGCCCAGAAGCTCGAGCTGCGCTCGTCCGAGAGCCGCTCGAGCTTGGGCTGCGGCTGCTCCGCCTCCGCCCCCGGGGCCGGCGCGGCGGCACCGGCGGCGGGGGCGGTGGTCGGGATCAGGATCGCGACCAGCGCCAGCGCGCCGCCGCGGATCGTCAGGTCGGGAATCGCCGGCACGCCGTCGCGCTCCCCGGTCAGCCGGTGAACTTCGGCGTGACGACGATCGGCCGGCAGCGGCTGAAGGCCAGCCGCAGCGTCTTCGCCTTCGTCTTCGCCTCGCTGACGAAGGTGACCGTGGCGGTCAGGCGGTGGGTCCGGTACGCCAGCCGGCGCGTCCGCAGGTCGATCCGGTAGCGGCCCTTCGCGTTCGGCTTGGTCAGCGTCCGCAGCGTGCGGCCGTTGAGCCGGAAGACGACCTTCGCGATCCGCTCGCCGGCGACGTCGGCCCGCACCGTCCGCGGCACCACGCAGCCGACCGGTCCGCTGAGCCGGGCGCGAGGCCGCGGCTGGGGACGGACGGTCTGCGCGCGCGGGCCCGGCGCGACCAGGGGCGGATCGACCGGCGGCACGACCACCGGCGGGTCGACCGGCGGCACCACCACCGGCGGCTTCGGCGGGTCGACCGGCGGCACGACGACCGGCGGCTCGCCCGATCCGCGGCGCTCGTTGCGGTAGGTGCAGTACCAGTCCTGGCGCCGCTGGACCTTCAGCGTCTGCTGACGGGGGCCGACGAGCGCGGCGTCCGGCTCCGGGTAGCCGCCGAGCTGGCAGCGGGCGGCGCCGAAGGCGTAGTCCTTCTCCTGGGCGGCGGTCGGCTGCTCGTCGAGCTCCACGGTCGCGCCGCCGGCCGGGATCCGGTCGAGGTCGATCCGGGTCTCGGCCGGGCTGCCGGCGGAGACCGGGTTGTCGTCGTCGTAGGAGACCTCCGCGTCGTCGGAGCGGGCCGCGAACCGCCAGCCGGCCTGCGCGCCGACGGCGTCGTCGACCAGCTTGCGGACGTGGATCCGGGCCCCGCAGAGGCGGTTGGCGACCTCGTCCAGGACGTCGTCGAGGTCGCTCAGGTTCGACGCCGTGTAGTAGTCGCCCGGGCCGGAGATCGCCGCCAGGTTGATCTCGCTGACGCTCGGACCGGCGCCGACCGGGACGATCCGCTGGCCGCCGCGCTTGACGAGGTTGGCCGAGGCGATCGCGGTCGTGAGGTCGTGCAGGTAGACCCGGCTGCGGCCGCCGCCGCTGCCGTTGCCGTAGGTGGTCGGGTTGCCGTCGGTCAGGAAGACGACGAGCTCGCCGTCGGTCGAGACGGCGTCCTGCAGCGCGGCCTCCCAGTTGGTGACGCCGGTGACCGTCGCGTAGGCGGCGTCGATCCGCTGCTTGGCCGCCGCGACCTGGGCCGGATCGTCCATCGCGTAGCGGGTCGTTCCGGGCCGCGAGACGTTCGAGAAGCTGCTGATCCGGACGCTGGCCGGCGAGTCGGCGAGGGCGTCGACGAAGCCCTTCGCCGCCCGGGCGTAGGTCGGCGCGTCGCGCCCGATCGAGCCCGAGGTGTCGAGCACCAGCCGGACTCCGACACCGCAGGTCTCGGGCATCGGCGCGTTGTCGCGCCGGAGCAGGAAGAGGCCGTTGCCGACGGTGTTGCCGGCGTTCGGGACCACGGTCGGGTTGCTGTCGTCGGCGCTCACCCGGACGCTGCCGGCGTAGTCGACGAGCGGACCCGCGCCCGCGTCGGCGCCGCCGAACGAGAGCTGGCGGATCGTGCTCCAGCCGGCCGGGGCGGTCTTCTCGCGGACCTCGTAGCGGTCGTAGGCGACGGGGCCGGAGCGGCAGGTGGCGCCGCGGGTGGCGACGGTGCAGAGATCGAACCAGGGACCGCCGCTGCTGCGCCGCGCCTCGAACGCGATCGGCGCGAAGCCGGCGAGGTCGGCGGTCGCGAAGCCGGTCCCCGACTGGTCGCCGGCGACGCGGTCGCTGGCCGGTCGCACGCTGATCGTCCCGCTGGCAGCGCTCGCGACCGCGGGCAGGCCGAGCAGCAGCAGGAGCACCGCCGCGATCAGCGCCCGCCAGCGGGCATCGGTGGTCGACCCGGTGTCCGGGCAGGGGCTCGAGCGCATCAGGGGATCTCCTTGCGTGTCGGGAGGACGGCGCGCGGGACCGATGCGTCGTGGTCCTCGCACGGGCCGGCGCATGGCACGGTTCGCCCGCCGACGGCCGGCAGTCGGCGGGGTCGTCACGCAGCCTCGGCCACGGACGATGACCGCCGAGGGCACGCACCGCCGAGGGCGGCGGCGCGTACGTCGTCAGCGACCGATGGCGAACCATGACGGACGCGCCATAACCCGGGAAGGACGGCGGTCACAAATTTGCCAGCTGTCCAGTTCAGTCGTCACAGAACGCCTGGAACGGGCGCTCCGTCAGTCCCCCGCGAGCACCTCGCGCAGGCGGGCGGCGAACGCGTCCGGCTGGCCGGCGTACCCGAACTCGCCGTCCATGAAGCCGCCGTGGTGGCTGGGGAAGACGGTCACCGGCAGGCCGAGGGCCGCGGCGACGGCGATCGTGGTCCGGTCGGTGAAGAGGCCCGCCGACTGCTCGCCGACCGCGATCACGATCCGGGTCGGGGCCGCGGTCAGCGCGGCGACGTCGGGCCGGTGGCTGCTGACCGCCCACGAGCGGTCGGAGAGCAGCGGATCGTCGCGGCGGCCGTCGTCGGCGGTTGGCAGGCCGAACGCGGTCGGGTCGGGCACCGGCCGGGCGAAGTAGTCGTCGCCGAACGGGCCCGGCCAGCTGGTCATCGCGATGAAGGCCGCCATCCCGGCGCCCCAGCCGCGCTCCAGGTAGGCCTGGCGGACCAGGCCGCGGGCGCGCTCGGCCGCCTCGGCGTCGGGCAGCAGCGCCAGCAGCGGCGGCTCGTGGGCGACCAGGGTCGTGACGTCGCCCGGGTGCGCGGCCACCAGCTCGAGGCCGACGATCGCCCCGCCGCTGCTGCCGAACAGCTCGACCGGGCCGGCCCCGAGCGCGCCGATCAGGGCGTGCAGGTCGGCGGCCTGGACCGTCGGGTCGTGGTCGTCGCGGCCGTCCTTGCGGACGCTGCGGCCGAGCCCGCGCGGGTCGTAGGTGACGAGCGTCCGCTCGGGCGTCCGCGCGACCAGCGCCCGGAAGCCGCCGGCCTCCATCGGCTGGCCGATCAGCAGCAGCGGCGGCCGACCGTCGGCGGTCGGCAGCGGGCCGTGGACGTCGTAGGTCAGGTCGACCCCGTGAAGCGCGAGCACGTGCGTCGTCGTCATGCCCGCTTCGACCGCGGCCGACCGCGGAACTCATCGGTCGGTCCGCGGGCCGCAGCCGCGGTAGACGTGGCGGGCCACGGTCCGTCGCCCGGAGCTGGTCCGCGCGCGGACCACGACCACCGTGCGGCTGCGGCGGGTGGCCGGCAGCCGCACCCGCAGCCGCCCGCGGACGATCCGCGCCGGCACCCGGCGGCCGCGGAAGCTGGCCCGGGCGGTCGCCGTGCGGGCCGGCAGCCGGATCGCGACCGTCCGCCGGGCGCAGCGCGGCGGACCGGTGGACGGGGCCGGAGTCGCCGGAACGGCTGGGGGCGGCGCGGGTGCCGGGGCCTCGGCGCAGGGCATCGCCGTGCTGGCGCGGGTGTAGCGGCGGAAGAACCGCCACGAGATCTCGACCCCGCTCGGGCCCTTCGGGTCGGTGAAGCCGGCCAGCCGCGGATCGCTCGAGCCGCCCGACCAGAAGTGGTCCATGCCGTGGACGATCCAGCGCTCCCCGATCACGCAGCCGTTCGGGTCGCGGTAGGTGCGGACGGTCGACGGATAGCCGCCCGGTCGCTCCGGCGGCTGCTCGCGGACGGCGGCCGGGGTCAGCGGGATCGGTCCCTCCTGGCGGCCGCCGATCACCAGGTTGTTCGTCCGCAGGCCCTGCTCCAGCGCCTTCTCCTGGCAGGGTGGCGTGATGCCCCTGTCGGCGTCGCCGCCGACCACCAGCCGCGGCACCACCCGGGCGCGCGGACCCATCTCCGCGAACGCGGCCTGGGCGCTGTCGGCCACCGGCGTCGTGACCGGACTGCCGAGCAGGCAGAGCGGGTCGGCGTAGGCGCCGCCGGCCATGATCCCGACCGCCGCGTAGAGGTCGGGGTAGGTGGCCGAGAGGATCGACGTCATGAAGCCGCCGGCCGACATCCCCATCAGGTAGATCCGCTCGGGATCGATCCGCCAGCGCCCCGCGACCTCGCGCGTCATCCCGGCGATCGCCGCCGCGTCGCCGCCGTCGCGGTGCCAGCTCCCGGGCCAGAAGAAGCGCCAGCAGCGGACCAGCGGCCCGGGCTGGATCGTGGCGCCGTAGTCGACGTCCGGATAGAGGACGACGAACCGCTCGCGCTCGGCCAGCCGGTTGTAGCCGTTGGCCCGCATCTGCTGGTCGGCGGTGGTCTGGCAGCCGTGCGTCATCACCAGCAGCGGCGCGGGCCGCGTGCGGTCGTAGCTGGTCGGCGTGTAGACGACGTAGGAGTAGGCCCCGATCCCGCTGCCGTAGGTGAAGCGCTCGATCCGGCCCGGGTCGGGCGGGTCGGCGGCGGCCGCCGGCGCGGCGGCGACGATCGCCACCAGCAGCGCGGCCGCGACCGCCCGCAGCGCGCGGCCGATCATGCGCCCCGCCCCGCCGGGCAGCCGCGCGCCGGGCCGTGGGCGCGGACCCGGACCCGGACCCCGGGGCGGCCCGGGGTCGCGACCGCGATCCGGACCCCGCGGCGGTCGGCGGCGCAGAGCGGCAGGAAGGCGACGCCGCGGTCGTCGGTCGAGGCCCGGCGGCCGCCGACCCGCACGGTCGTGCCCGCCGGGGCCGGCGAGACGACCACCCGCACGGTCCGCCAGCGGCCGGTGGACAGCCGGCCGGGGCGGACCCGCACGGTCGGCTTGGCGACCGCCGGGGCCGGCGGCTTCGCGCAGGGGGCGGTCGGGACGGCGATCGTCCCCGGCGTGGCGATCCGGAGGCGGCAGCCGTCGTCGGTGGTGAGGGTGACCGGCGAGCCGGCGGCGCTGACGCTCAGCCGTCCGCCGCTGCGCCGGAAGCGCACGATCCGGTCCGGTGGTGCGTCGAAGCGGTAGCCGAACTGCCACAGCCGGCCGCGGGTGGCGACGGTGTCGTTGACCCAGCTGGTCGGCCGCTCGGCGACCGGCGCGAAGAGGTCCCAGGCGATCGCGTCGCGCAGCTCGCGACGGAAGTTCGCGAAGTCGTGGATGCCCTCGTGCGGCTGGTAGGTGACGTCGACCCCGGCCGCCGCCAGCGCCTGGGCGTAGTGGTCGGATCCGGGCCGGACGAGGGCGACCTCGGCCGCCAGGTCGGTCAGCACGTTGTTGCCGTTCGGCTCGCCGTCGCTGGTCGGGGTGCCGTCGCCGCTGGCCATGAAGACCCGCGTGTGCTGCAGGTTGGCCGCCAGCCGCAGCGGGTAGTGCCCCTGGGCGTAGAAGCCGTCCGGCGCGCCGTAGATCTGGTACCCGTCGATCGGCTGGGCGGCGGTCCCCTGCGGCACCAGCGCGGCCAGGTTCGCCATCCCGGGGAACAGCTGCAGGTCGGGCACGCCGGAGATCAGCGCGATCGAGCCGAAGAAGCCGGGCAGCCGCCCGCCGAGGTAGGCGGTGCCGAGCCCGCCCATCGAGACGCCGGCCAGCGCGTGCCAGCGGCGCTCGGCGCGGATCGGGTAGCGGGCGAGGACCGCCGGCAGGACGTCCTCGAGGATGTAGGTCTCCCACGACGGGCCGCCGCGGCGGCCGCCGTTCCACCAGTCGGTGTAGAAGCCGGTCGCCCCCTCGGGCATCACGATGATCCCGGGGAAGCCGGCGGCGGTGGTCTGGATCCGGCCCGAGCCGGTGCCCGACCAGGTCTTGTAGTTGCTCATCGCGCCGGCCAGCAGGACCAGCAGCGGGTAGCGCTTGGCCGGGTCGTAGCCGTCGGGCAGCAGCACCCGCGCCCGCGGCGGGCCCGGGTAGCGCAGCCAGGCGTCGGAGATCTGGGCGTGGCGGGTCGGGATCGTGATCTCGACCAGTTGGTTGGCGCGGGCCGGCGGGGCCGCGGCGAGCGCCAGCGCCGCGGCCAGCAGCGCGGCCACCACCAGTCCCCTCGGCGTCGTCGATCGGCGCACGCAGCCCTCCCCGCTCCCCATGAGCGCGACTATAACAGTCTGCTCTGCACGTAACTGCACAACTGCCGCTAAGATCCACGGAGATGTCGACGCGCCCCGCCAGCCACATGACCCAGGCCGAACGCCGTGCGGCCACCCGCACGGCCCTGCTCGACGCGACGATCGAGTGCCTGGTCGCGTTCGGCTACGCCAACGTCACGACCGGACGGGTCGCCGAGCTGGCCGGGCTCTCGCGCGGGGCCCAGGTGAACTACTTCCCGACCAAGGCAGCGCTGGTCTCGGCCGCGGTCTCGCACCTGGCGGCGAAGCGGATCGACGAGCTGCGGGCGCTGATCGAGCCGCCGCCGACGGCCGGCGACCGGATGGGCGCGCTGCTCGACCTGCTCTGGCAGGCGGTCGAGGGCGACCTCTTCGACGCCACGCTCGAGCTGTGGATCGCGGCCCGCACCGACGGCGACCTGCGCGAGGAGCTGCTGGCCCTGGAGCGCGAGGTGGCCAGCGCGGCGATCCGGCTGGCGATCGACGCGATGCCCGACCTGGGCGACCGCCCGACGCTGCCCGACGACCTGGAGTTCGCCCTCGCCACCGTCCGCGGGCTGGCCCTGCGGCGGGCGGCCAACGGCGGCGACCCGCGCTCGGTCGCCCGGGCCTGGCGAGCCTCGCACGAGCGGCTGCTGCGGGCGCTCGCGTGACGCGCGTCGTTTGACGGATCGGCAAATCCGCTTGCCGATCGGGGCGGCGTCGCGCCACCCTCGAACGATGGAGACGACCGACGCCACCGCCTGGTGGGAGCAGTTCTACCGCGAGGACCGGGGCCGCTGGAGCGGCCGCCCCAACCGCTCGCTGGTCGACGAGGTGGAGGGGCTGACGCCCGGCACCGCGCTCGACCTGGGCTGCGGATCGGGCGCCGACGCGCTGTGGCTGGCCGAGCGCGGCTGGACGGTGACGGCGGTCGACATCTCGGCCACCGCGTTGGCCGCCGCGGCCCGCGCCCACCAGGCGTCCGGCCTGCCGCCGACGGCGATCGACTGGCAGCGGCACGACCTGGCCGTCTCGTTCCCCGAGGGGCGGTTCGACCTGGTCGCGGCGAGCTTCCTGCACTCCCCCGTCGCGCTGCCACGGACGCGGGTCCTGCGGGCGGCGGCCGCCGCGGTCGCGCCTGGCGGGACGCTGCTGGTGGTCGGCCACCTGCCCTCGCCCGAGCACCCGCACGTCGAGCTGCCGACGCCCGAGGAGGTCGTCCGCGCGCTGGAGCTGCCCGACGGCGCGTGGCGGCTGCGGACCAGTGACCAGCGCGAGGTCGAGCACGCGTTCCGCGACGCGGCGCCGTCGACCCGGGTCGACGGCGTGGTCCGGCTGGAGCGCGCGGCGGGCTGAGCCGCCGCGCGCGCCCGCCGACTCAGCGCTTCTTGGCGGCCTTGCGGACCGCGACCTTCTTGACCTTGTAGGCGCTCGCCCGCTTGGACGTCGCGTAGAAGGCCTTCAGGACCTTGGCGTTGGCGCGGGCCTGCTTGGCGCTCTTGGCCGGCTTCAGGGCCTTGCGGACCTTCGCCGGCAGCACGCCGACCGTCTTGACCTTGCGCAGCTTCAGGACCTTCTTCGACGTCCCGACCGGCGCGATCGCCGCCGCCGACGCCGCCGCCGACAGCGACTGCGCGACCGGCAGCGCGTTGACGTTGTCCGGCACCGGGTTGGAGCCGATGAACGCGAAGCCGCCGCTGTTGCCGAACGGCGCGTTCCAGCCGTTGATCTCGATCGCCGAGGCGGCCGCGACCTGGTTGGGCAGGAACTGCAGGCGGATCGTCTGCGGACCCGGGGCGCCGTCGGAGCCCTGGCTGATCACCGACTGGGCGCCGGCCACGACGGTGTCGCCGTTGGCGTCGACCAGGGTGAACTGCGTCGGATCGACCGAGGGGATCGTCAGCCGCGCGTCGACGGTCACGTCGACCTGGCCGTTCTGCTTGTTGAACGTGGCCGCGGTCGCGTCGGGGGCCGACGTCCAGCCGGTCGACTTGGCGCCGGCGTTGCCGCCGATCGGGGTCGACTGGCCGATGTTCGGCACGCCGTTGACGTTCGTCACCGCCCCGGCGAAGCCGGCCGCGCGCACGAAGTGCTCGTGGGCCTTGACCGCCGGGACGTTCGGGAAGTTGACCGTCACCGACTTGCCGTCGGCGTTGACCACCGCGGAGGCGCCGGGCAGCAGGCCGCCGGCGGCGGTGACCGCGGCGAAGGCGCCCGCGATCGGGTTGGCGACCGGCTCGTCGTAGTGGTAGACGACCGAGGCCGAACCGCCACCGCCGACGAACTCGGTCGAGAGCAGGTCGGGCATCGCGGTCAGGCCGCTGGTGCCGGAGACCGCGACCGAGCCCGGGAAGCTGGCGTTGCCGTAGTTGACCGAGGTGATGCCGCCGCCGAAGTCGGCCGCCTTGACCGCCTCGGTGACCAGGTCGTCGCCGGGCAGCGACGGGAAGCGGACGGCGACCTCGTAGCCGCTGGCCGAGGCGATCGAGCCGCCGACCGCGGTCTGGCCGTCCTGCTTGACGAACCAGAACTGGCCGGGGTTGGCCGAGCCGGGATCGATCCGCTGGTCGTAGGTGAAGATCAGGACGTTGGCGTTCAGGTTCGACTCGTCGACCCGCACCCCGACCAGGTCCGGGCGGACCGAGTGGGCGCGGGTGCCGGACTCGCCCTTGGCGCCGGTGACCGCGGTCGAATCGACCCGGTTCGGCTGGTTGCCGTTGAAGGCCCGCACCGCACCGGCGTTGACCACGCCGTAGCTGGTCTCGTCGAAGTCGACGTCGTTCGACGTCCAGCGCAGCTCGACGGTGTTCGGCTTGCTGCCGACCACCGAGGCCGCGTCCGCGGTCGGGACGCGCTGGCTCGACGCGTAGCCGCCGAGCGTGAACTGGGTCGGATCGATCGCGTTCGAGGCCAGCGGCTCGTCGAACGTGAACCAGGCGACCAGGTCGGGACCCGACTCGCCGAAGGTCACCGAACGGAGATCCGGCACGTGGTTGTAGCTGGCCGGGTTCGCCCCGCCCAGGGCCGCCGACGCCGGCGCGGCCGCGATCAGCGATGCGGCCAGCAGCCCTCCGGTGAGGACGGCACGGCGCGCGTGGCGCCGCGAGTTCGCAGTCATGGATCCCCCTAGAGACCTGTTGCTCGTGGGACGCGATGCCCGACCAAAGGCCCGCGAACCCCACCCCGCGACCACCCCATGCGGTCGCAACGACGGTCGCAGTCAACCGGCCGCGAAGCGTGCAGTCAACAACTGCGTGCCGTCGTGTCGGCTTCCCGACACAGCGAGCGTCAGCGCGCCAGCTCAGCGCACGACCCGGAACCACCAGCGGGTGCGACCGTCGCGGGCGGGGTCGCGCGGCTCCAGTCGCACGTCGGCCCCGCCGGGGCGGCGGAAGAGCGGGACGCCGTCGCCGAGCAGGGTCGGGGCGATCAGGACCAGGATCTCGTCGAGCAGCCCCGCCTCCAGGCAGCGCGCGGCGACGTTGGCGCCGAGGACGTTGACGTAGCGATCGCCGGCGGCCTCCTTGGCCAGCGCGACCGCGGCCTCGAGGTCGTCGACGAAGCGGACGTCGGGGCCGGGCGGCGACCGCGGCGGATCGTGCGAGAGGACGATCGAGGGGCCCTGCCAGCGCCCGCCGAAGGCGCCCTCGGCGTCGGTGCCGCGGTTGGGGTCGTCGCCGTAGAAGGTGCGACGGCCGATCAGCAGCGCGCCGATCCGGTCGACCAGGCCGGCGACCTCCGGGTCGGGCTGCTCGCCGCCGAGGTGGGCGGACCGCCAGGACATGTCGCCGTCGACGCCGGCGATGAAGCCGTCGAGCGACATCGTGGCCGAGTAGAGGAGCTTGCTCATGCCAGCAGGGACCGCACTCGGCCGGCGAATTCATCGGTCGAGCAGCCGCAGCACCTCGTCGACGATCAGCCGCGGCTCGCTGAACATGATCAGGTGGGCCGAGCGCGGGGCGGGGACGAAGCGCCCGTGGGACGCCTCCTCGGCCGTGGCCCGGTGGGCCGCGACGACCTGGCGCCGGCCAGCGCGGTCGAACCGCGTGCGCTTGGTCCCGGAGAGGACGGTGACCGCGATCGGATCGAGCGCGGGCGGCGCCTCGCGCAGCGCGCGGATCTCGTCCGGGAAGGCGGCCAGCTCGGCGCCCATCGCCGCGGCGGCGGCGACGGTGAAGTCCTCGCGCCGGTGGTCGGCGACGACGTCGGCCGGCTGCCGGCGCCCGGGGATCGCGCCGAAGGCCCGGTAGAGGCCGGTGCGGGCGAGCAGCGGCGTCATCCGGTTGCCGAACGCCACCCGCCGCTCCATCGCCGGGCCGAGGAACAGGTCGCAGCGCTCGTCGGTCTGGTCGACGAGCACGACGCCGCGGACGACCTCGGGCCCGAGCGCCGCCGCGGCCGTCCGCACGATCGGTCCGCCCCAGCTGTGGCCGACCAGCACGAACGGCCCCGGACCGAGCGCGGCCAGCAGCGCCCGCAGGTCGTCGCCGATCCGCGCGAGGGTCCGCGGTCGTGGGTCGCGGTCGCTGCGGCCGAGGCCGGCGCGGTCGTAGACCACCGTCCGCGTCCGCTCCGCGACCGCCGGCTGGACCAGGCCCCAGATCGAGCGCGAGAAGCCCATTCCGGACTCGAAGACGACGGTTGGCTGGCCGGCGCCGGCGACCATGTGGTGCAGCCGCCGGCCATCGGGCAGGGCGAGCAGGCGCGAGGCGCCGAACGTGTGGGTGGGCGCGGGCGCGGTCATCGACGGCGGCGATGATAGCGGGGATGAAGGGTGCCCTAATTGCCCGCCGGCGCGACCTGCCGCGTCACCACCCAGCGGTGGGGCGAGATCGGCCGCGTGCGGGCGAAGCCGTGCTGCTCGAAGGCGGCCATCGGCCCCGTGTGGAGGAACGACCCCGACAGCCGGCGGTCGTCGGTCTCCTCCGGATAGCCCTCGACGGTGCCGCCGCCCTCGGCCGCGATCGCGGCCAGCGCACCGCCGAGCGCGGCGTGGGCCCGCCGCTCGCGCACGCGGCGCTCCTTCTCGGCCCGGTTCTGCTGCGCCGTGCGGCCTTTCAGCTTGACGTGGAAGCCCATGCACCAGCAGCCGCCCCAGACGCCGTTGCTCGCCTCGACCAGCGCGGCGAAGGCCGGCCAGGTCCGCTCGTCGAGCGGCCGGACGACGACGCCGGGGGACAACGGCTCGCGCACGACCCCCGTCGTACCAGACCGCGCGAGCCCCGTCGACCCGTTCGCCGACCGCCCGCGTCGCCCGTACGCTGCGCCGATGGCTCCCCCCGCCGACCGTCCCGCCACCGGTGCCGAGGCCGGGCGGGCCGCCCGCAAGCGGCTGCCGCGCGGCGCCCACGGCCGCTGGGCGCCGGCCGAGGACCGGGCCGACCCGGTGGCGCTGCTGGCGGCCCAGGACCGGACGCGGGTGCCGGCGCTGGTGCCGGTCCGCTACGGGCGGATGCTGGAGTCGGCGTTCACCTTCTACCGCGGCGCGGCGGCGATCATGGCCGCCGACCTCGGGGCCGCGCCCGACACCGGCCTGACGGTCCAGCTCTGCGGCGACGCGCACCTGTCGAACTTCGGGGTCTTCCAGGCCCCCGACCGGCACCTGGTCTTCGACGTCAACGACTTCGACGAGACGCTGCCCGGGCCCTTCGAGTGGGACGTCAAGCGGCTGGCGGCGAGCTTCGAGATCGGCGGCCGCGACCGCGGGTTCGACGAAGACCAGCGGCAGGCGTCGGCGCGGGCGGCCGCCGGCAGCTACCGGCGGGCGATGGCCGGGTTCGCCGCGATCGGCGATCTGGAGCTGTGGTACACGCGGCTCGACGTCGAGGAGGCCTCCCGCGACTGGGTCGACCAGGTCTCCGCCAGCCAGCGCCGGCGCTTCGACCGGGCCCTGACCAAGGCCCGCAACAAGGACAGCCTGCGGGCGCTCGCCAAGCTGACCGAGGACCACGACGGCCGTCCGCGGATCGCCGACCGGCCGCCGGTGCTGGTGCCGCTCGCGAAGCTGACCGGCGACCTCGACCCGACCGCCGTCGAGGCCGGGATCCGGCGGCTGCTCGACCGCTACGCCGCCACCCTCGAACCGCAGAACCGGCGGCTGGCCGAGCGCTACCGCTACGAGGACGCGGGCCACAAGGTGGTCGGCGTCGGCAGCGTCGGCACCCACGCCTGGATCGTGCTGCTTCTGGGCGAGCTGCACGGCGACCCGCTCTTCCTCCAGGTCAAGGAGGCGAGCGCGTCGGTGCTGGAACCCTACGCCGGCGCCAGCGCCTTCGCCCACCACGGGCAGCGGGTGGTCGTCGGCCAGCGGCTGATGCAGGCGACCGGCGACGTGCTGCTCGGCTGGCTCGACGCCGACGACGTCGGGACCGTCGGCGAGCGCCAGTACTACGTCCGCCAGCTGTGGGACGGCAAGGGCTCGGCGGCGATCGAGGCGATCGAGCCCGAGGCGATGGTCCGCTACGCCGAGCTCTGCGGCTGGACCCTGGCCCGCGCCCACGCCCGCAGCGGCGACCGGGCCGCGATCGCCGCCTACCTGGGCGGCGGCGACCGCTTCGACCGCGCGATGGTCGCGTTCGCCGCCGCCTACGCCGACCGCAACGAGGCCGACCACCGGGCCCTGCTCGCCGCCGAGCAGCGGGGCGCGATCGCGGTCGAGCGCGGGGTCTGAGAACGACGTCCACCTCCCCCGTAGCGACTATTTGCACCTGACAGCGCTGCTATGACGATCTATAGTGCGACCGTGTCCGACGAACCACCGGTCCGCAACGGCCCGCACGACCTCGGCGGCGCGCTCGGGTTGGGGCCGATCGACCCCCGGCCCGACGGCCCGACGCCCTACCCCGAGGGCTGGGAGGGCCACTGCATCGGCCTCACCATCGGCACGATGGCCGCCGGCCTCTACGGGGTCGACGAGTGGCGGATGCGGATGGAGGGCCTGCCCGCCGCCGCCCAGTTCGCGATGGGCTACTACCGCCGCTGGGCCTACGGACTGGAGTCCTGCCTGGAGGCCCACGGCGTGCTGACCGCGGCCGAGATCCAGGACCGCGCCAGCGCCGTCGCCGCCGGCGAGGGCCGCGACGAGCGCCGCGACCCCGCCCTGCTGGAGCGGGTCGAGGGGCTGCTGCGCGACGGCGGGCCGCTGCTGCGCGAGCTGCCCGACCCGCCGCGGTTCGCCGTCGGCGACGTCGTCCGCACCGGCCGGATCGCCGTCGAGGCGCCCGGCCGCAGCCACACCCGGCTGCCCGGCTACGCCCAGGACCGCGAGGGCGTCGTCGACCTGGTCCACCCGCCGATGGCGCTGCCCGACGCGGCCGCGCTCGGCGACGACCGCACCGAGCACCTGTACAGCGTGCGGTTCGACGCCCACGCGATCTGGCCCGACGCCGAGCCCGGGCAGAGCGTGTCGGCCGACCTCTTCGAGAGCTACCTGCGGCCGGCGGACGAGGGGGACGTGACGTGAGCACCGACGAGGTCGGCCTGCGGATGCGGGCGATCGAGGCCCTGCTGATCGAGAAGGGCATCCTGACCAGCGAGGTGGTCGACCGGGTCGCCTCGACCTACGAGCACGACGTCGGGCCGCTGCGCGGGGCGCGGGTCGTGGCGCGGGCCTGGAGCGACGACGACTTCCGTCGGCGGCTGCTGGCCGACGGCACCGCGGCGATGGCCGAGGTCGACGTCGGCGGCTTCGTCGCCGAGCACGTGGTGGTGGTCGAGAACACGCCCGAGACCCACAACCTGGTCACCTGCACGCTCTGCTCGTGCTACCCGTGGGGCGTCCTCGGCCTGCCGCCCGCCTGGTACAAGAGCCCCGAGTACCGGGCGCGCGCCGTCCGCGAGCCGCGGGCGGTGCTCCGCGAGTTCGGGACCGAGCTGCCGGCGGAGACGCGGATCCGGGTCTGGGACTCGAGCGCCGAGGTCCGCTACCTGGTGCTGCCGATGCGGCCGGCCGGGACCGACGGCTTCTCCGAGCAGCAGCTGGCCGCGCTGGTGACCCGTGATTCGATGGTCGGCGTCGGCCTGGCCGCGGAGCCCGCGCCGTGAGCGCCGCCGACGCGATCCGCGACGAGGCGACGCTGCCGCGGGCCAACGGCGAGCTGGTCTTCGAGCAGCCGTGGCAGGCGCGGGCGTTCTCGGTCGCGGTCGCGATGACCGAGGCCGGCCGCTGGCGGTGGGACGACTTCCGCGCCCGGCTGATCGACGAGATCGGCGCCTGGGAGCGCGAGGCCGGCCGCGCCGACGGGGGCCCCGTCGAACCCTGGGACTACTACGCCCGCTGGACCGCCGCGCTCGAGGCGGTCCTCTGCGAGCGGGGCCTGATCGACCCGGCCGAGCTGGACGCCGCCCAGGCGCGGATCGCCCACGAGGCCGCGCACGAGCACGACCACGAGCACGACGGCGACCACGCCCACTGACGGCGACCGGCCGCGACGGTCCGGGGACCGCCGCGGCCGACCTGGGCGCTCCGTCTAGCGGAAGCCCTTGGCCCGGTAGACCGTCCGCCCGCCGACCATCGTCGTCAGCACCTTGGTGCTCTCGATCGCGGTCGCCTTGACCTTCAGGAAGTTGCGGTCGAGGACGATCATGTCGGCCAGCTTGCCCGGCGCGAGCACGCCGGTCTGGTCCTGGTGCAGCTCGTAGCTGCTGCTGGCGGTGATCGAGCGCAGCGCGTACTTGCGCGGCAGCACCGCCTGGTCGTTGAACTTGCCGGCGTACTTGCCGCCGGCCGGGTTGCGGCGGGTGATGCCGATCTGGAGCGCGTACCACTCGTTGAGCGCGTCGACCGGCCAGTCGCTGCCGTAGGCGATCCGGGCGCCGGCCTTCCAGAGGCTGCCCTCGGGCTCGACCCGGTTCCAGCGCTCGAAGCCGATGTAGTCCTTCTGGGCGTCGATCGAGTCGGGCCCCGGCTTCGCCCACTGGTACGACATCACCGGCTGGACGCCGATCTTGCGGAAGCGGTCGTAGTCGCCGGGGTCGACCATCTCGGCGTGAGCGATCGCCCCGCGGATGTCCTTGCCCTTGGTGTGCTTGCGCATCTCCTGGTAGGCGTCGAGCGTGACCCGCACCGCGCGGTCGCCGATCGAGTGGACGTGGGGGTCGAAGCCGGCGCCGCCGATCGCGCTCAGGACCTTCTTCAGCGCCGTCGGCTGGACGTAGATCGGGCCGCGGTTGGTGCCGGGCTCGAAGTGCGGGTCGGCGTCGGTGCCCTTGTTCACGAAGTACGGCTTCAGCAGGCCGGCGGTGAAGGCCGGGAACTGCTGGACGCCGTCCATGAAGATCTTCGCGTTGCGGACGGTGACGCTCGGGCTGCGGCGGGTCGGGCCCTGGTCGTACTGCCGCCGCAGGCCCTTCAGCCAGGCGACGGTCTTGGCCGGCTCGGTCGCGGCCTCGGCCGAGACGACCGGGGCGAAGTGGGCGCGGGCGGTCAGCCCGCCGCTCCGCTCGACCGCCCGGAAGGCGGCGATCGAGGCCGGCCCGGCAGCCGCGTCGAGGAACGAGGTGATGCCCTGCTCGCGCATCGCCTTCAGCGCGGCGCGGGCCGACTCGACGTTGTCGGCCGCCGTCGGGGCCGGGACCTTGTCGGTGACGAGGTCCTGGGCGTCGTCGTTGAAGAGCCCGGTCGGGTTGCCCTGGGCGTCGCGGTCGATCGAGCCGCCGACCGGCGCCTGGGTGGCGGCGGTGACGCCGGCCAGCCGCATCACCGTGCTGTTGACGACGGCCGAGTGGCCGAAGCTCGACTTGACGACGATCGGCCGCGTCGGGCTGAGGTCGTCGAGGTCGGCCGCGGTCAGCTTGGTGCCGGCCGGGACCATCGCCTCCTGGTACCAGTTGATCACCTGGAGCCAGGCGTCGGGACCCTTGTCCTTGGTGTCGTCCAGGCACTTGGCGATCCGCTCGCGGATCTGGGCGATCGTCAGCGGCTCGTAGTTCAGCGAGCACTTGAGCAGGCCCGCGCCGCCGCCGAGCGGATGCATGTGGCCGTCGACCAGGCCCGGCATCGCCATCCGGCCCTTCAGGTTCGTGACCTTCGTGCGCCGCCCGACGTAGCGCCGGACACCCCGGTTGCTGCCGACGTAGACGATCCGCCCGCCGCGCACGGCGACCGCCTGGCGGATCGAGCCCTTCGCGTCGGCGGTGAAGACCGCCCCGTTGCGCCAGACCGCGTCGGCCGGCTGGGCGGCCGACGCCACCGGTGCCGCCGACGCCAGCGTCGCGACGGCGGCCACCGCCACCGTCGTCTTCCTGATGCTGCTCCCCACAGCGCCTTCTCCTCTCCGCGGCCGACCCACGCCGACCTGCTTACGATCCGATCATCACGCTAATCCGCAGGACGCGACCCAAGCAATGCGACAGACCGTCGATGCTGAACCGGTCCAAAGCGACGTCCTGAGGGCCTAGAGCGGCGCGTTGCCGCTCTTCCTCCGCCGCTTGCCTCCTGGTCGATGAGACGCTACTGTCTAATCGTCTCATGGATGCCGACGCTCCCGACCCCAACCTGACCGCGCTGCTGGACGTCGCCGTCCAGCCCGACGCGGGCGACGATCCCGAGCTGGAGGCGCTGCTCGACGTCGCCACGGCCGAGTTCGCCCGCTACGGCGTGGCGCGCACGTCGCTGACCGACATCGCCCGCCGGGCCGGCGTCTCGCGGCCGACCGCCTACCGCCGGCTGGGGGGCAAGGACGAGCTGCTGCGACGGATCCTGCTGCGCGAGACCCAGGCCTTCTTCGCCACCCTGAGCGCCGCCGCGGCGGCGCTGGAGGACCCGGTCGACCGCGCCGTCGAGGCGTTCGCGGTCGGCGCCCGCGCCGCCGGCGAGCACCCGCTGGCCGCGCACCTGCTGGCCGAGGAGCCGGAGGCGATCGTGCCCCACCTGGCCGACCGCGGCGGACCGTGGCTGCGCGCCGCGACCGCCGCCCTCGCCCGCTTCATCGACCCGGCCGGCGCCCTCGATCCGCTCCACGCGCGGCGGATGGCCGAGGTCGTCGTGCGGCTCAGCGCGTCGTTCTTCCTGACCCGCGACGGCGTGCTGCTGGACGCCGAGGGCGAGCAGCTGCGAGCGCTCGCCGACACGATCGTCCGGGCCGCGGTCGAGGCCGCCTGAGCATGGGCGCGCAGAGCGGGTTCCTCGATCCGGCCGGCCCCCTGACCGGGGCCAGCTCGACCGTCTTCTGGATCTTCGCCGGGGCGACCTTCGCGATGGTCGCGGCGTCGTTCCTGGTCGCCGGCCGCGAGGCGCTGCGGCTGCGCTCGGCGCTGCCGCTGGTGGTGCTGGCCAGCGCCACCGCCTGGCTGCCGAACGAGCCCTTCATCGACGCGATCCTCGGCTTCCAGTACGCGTCCGACGCGCCCGGCGACCTGTACACCCTGGCCGGGCGGGTGATCCCCGTCAGCGCGCTCGGGATCGGGGCGATGTTCTCGCTCTTCACCTGGTTCCTGCACCGGCTGATCGTCGGCGGGGCGTCGTTCCAGCGGATCGTGCTGATCGCCGTCGTCGCCGGGGTGATCGACTGGCCGCTGGAGATCATGGCGATCCAGGCCAACGTCTTCGAGTACTACGGCGACAACCCGACGCGGATCTTCGGCCTGCCGATCACGAGCATGGTCCAGAACGCGTTCCTCTACGTGTTCATGGCCTCGATCCTGACGCTGGCCGCGCCCTACCTGCGCGGCTGGCGGGCGCTGCTGTTCCTGCCGGTGATCCCCGGCTGCTACTACGCGGTCGCGCTGCTCTGCACCTGGCCCGCGTACCTGGCCCTGCACGGCGGCGCGAGCACCGTGCCGTTCCTGCTGCTGGGGGCGTTGGCGGCGGTCCTCAACGTGGCGATCCCGCTGGCGATGCTGCGGTTCACGCTCGACCAGCGACGAGCGACCGCAGCGCCCCCGGTGGCGACGGCGGTGGCGGCGTGAGCGCCCTGGCGCGCTGGGGCGGGCGGGCGCGCGCGCTGCCCGAGCTGGGCCGGATCGCCGCCAGCGCCGCGGTCGAGCGGGTGCGGCCGGTCCGCAGCGACGACCCCGCCGTGGCGCCGACGCGGGTCGCCGACCTGACGCCCGCCTGGATGACCCGGGCGCTCTGCCCGGCCGGCGTGCGGGTGGTCGCGGTCGACCTGGTCGACGGCTCGCACGGGACCACCAGCCGCCACCGGCTGCGGCTGCGCTACGACCGCGACCCGGCTCCGCTGGGACTGCCGGAGACCGTCTTCGCCAAGTCCAGCCCCGGCGTCCTGCAGCGGATCACGCAGGCGATCAGCGGCCTGGTCGAGGCCCGCTTCTACCTGCAGCTGCGGGAGCGGCTGGACGTCGCCGCGCCGCGCTGCCACCACGGCGCCTACGACCAGCGGCGGATGGCCACGGTGCTGCTGCTGGAGGACCTGGTGGCGACCCAGGGGGCGACCTTCCTGCGGCCGAGCGACCAGGTCGACCGGGCCGACGCCGAGCAGGTGGTGCGGACGCTGGCGACCGTCCACGCGACCTTCGCCGACCGTCCGCCCGCCGGCTTCAAGAGCTACGGGCGGCAGTGGCGCGACGCCTTCGCCCTGGTCGACGTCGAGTCGGCCTTCCGCCGCTGCCTGGGCGAGTGCGGCGAGCTGCTCGACCGCTCGCTGCGGGCCGATCCGGCGCGCACCTGGCGGGCCGTGCTGGCCTCGATCGCCGCCCACGAGGGCCGGCCGCCGACGCTGCTCCACAACGACGTCCACCTGGGCAACTGGTACCGCCCGGCGGCCGGCGGGATCGGGCTCTGCGACTGGCAGGGGGTGGTGCTCGGCGACGGCGCCCGCGACCTGGCCTACGCGCTCTCGACCGTCCTCGCCGTCGACGACCGGCGGGCCTGGGAGGACGACCTGCTGGCGCTCTACGGCGAGGAGCTGCACCGCCGCGGCGGTCCCGCCCCCGACCCGCCGGCGCTGCGCGACCGCTACCGCGCCCAGCTATGGGGCGCGCTCGCCTTCTGGGCGCCGACCTTCAGCCCGCCGCGGCTGATGCCCGGCGACATGCAGCCGCGCGCGGTCTCCGGCGAGATGCTGCGCCGGATCGGTAGCGCCTGCCTCGACCACGACGCCTTCGCCGCCGTCGGCCTCCGATCCTGATGACCCCCACCGAGCCCTCCTGCCCCGCCGCCCCGGCCGCCGCTCGCTGCCCGGTCGACCACGGCGCGGCCGCCGCCCCGCCGGCGGCCGTCCGCCCGTCGCTGCCGCCCGGGCCCCGCGGCTGGCCGGGGGTCGGCGCGCTGCCGCTGCTGCTGCGCGACATCTACCGCGCGCCCGAGCGGCTGCGCGACCGCTACGGCGACGTCGTCCGCGTGCCCGTCCCCGGCCGCGCCGAGCTGATCCTGGTCAACGACCCCGACCTGGTCGTCGAGGTCTTCAACCGGCGGGCGAGCGACTACGGCAAGGGCGAGATGAACTACGCCCTCTTCAGCAGCGAGCGCCACCTGCCGCTGCCGGTCTCCGACGGCGAGCCCTGGAAGCGGATGCGGCGGCTGCTGAGCCCGAAGTTCGGCGCCCGCCAGCTGGAGGCGGTCAGCCCGCTGGTCGGGCAGGCGATCGAGGAGCGGATCGAGCGCTGGGGCGCGCACGTCGGCAGCGGCCGCCCGGTCGACCTCGACGGACCCTGGAGCGACCTGACGATGTCGGTGCTGCTGCGGTCGATGTTCACCACCCGGCTCGACGACCGCACGATCGACGAGGCGGTGGTCGCCTTCCGGACCTTCGCCTACTACGCGGCCTTCAAGATGATCGCCACCAACGCCCCGCGCGGGCTGCCGCTGCCCTACCAGCGCCGCGGCGAGCGGGCGATCCGCTGGATCCACGCCTTCCTCGACCGGATGGTCCGCGAGCGCCGCGCCGCGCCGCTGCCGGACGGCGGCTCGGACATCCTCCAGATGCTGCTCGACGTCCGCGACGACGACGGCCGGCCGATGACCGACGAAGAGCTGCGCAGCGAGCTGTTCGGCCTGATCTTCGGCGGCTTCGAGACGACCGCTTCGGCGCTCTCGTGGACGGTCGCGATGCTCGACCTGCACCCCGACGTGGCGGCGACCCTCGACGACGAGATCGCCGCCCTCGGCGACGGCCCGCCGACCGCCGCCGACCTCGACCGGCTGCCCTACCTGCACGCGGTCTTCGACGAGGCCCAGCGACTGCAGGGCGGGCCGATGTTCAGCCGCACGCCGATCGAGGACACCGAGCTGGGCGGCCACCGGGTGCCGCGCGGGTCGATCGTCTGGATCTCGCCCTACGCGCTCCACCGCGACCCCCGCCACTGGCGCGACCCGGAGCGCTTCGACCCCGCCCGCTTCGCCCGCGACGAGATCCACAAGGGCGCCTTCCTGCCCTTCGGCCTCGGGCCGCGCAAGTGCATGGGGATGCGGCTGGCCTACATGGAGGCCGCCTTCGCGCTGGTGACCGCGCGCCGCCGCTACCGCTTCCGGCTGGCGCCCGGCTTCGTCCCCCGCCACCAGTTCCACATCTCGACCGGGATGAAGGGCGGCTGCCCGGTCACGCTGCACCCGCCGCGGGCCGCCCGGCTCAGCGGCGGGTGAGCCGCAGCGGCACCCCGCCGCGGACGCCCATCGACATCCGGTACTGGTGGCGGATCTCCCAGTTCGGCGGCGGCGCGAAGCGGTAGCGCTGGAAGGCGGTGGCGAGCGTGCAGACCGCCTCGATGTAGGCCAGCCGCTTGCCCAGGCACATCCGCGGGCCACGGCCGAAGGCCTGGAACGCGGCCGCCGGGGCGTTGCCCTCCAGCCAGCGGTCGGGCCGGAAGCGGTCGGCGTCGGCGCCCCAGAAGCGCGGGTCGCGGTGGAGGGTGACGTTCGACCACAGGACCGTCGCCCCGCGCGGGATCCGGTAGCCGCCCAGCTCGTCGTCCTCCAGCGCCAGCTTCGGGTTGATGACCAGGCTGCCCTGGAGCCGCGAGGCCTCGTCGAAGCAGGCGCGGACGAAGGGCAGCCGCCCCAGGTGCTCGGGCCCGACCGCGGCGCCGCCGAGCGCGTCGACCTCCTCCCGCACCCGCTCGGCGATCCGCGGGTGCTGGGCCAGCAGCGCGAAGGTCCAGGCCATCCCGGCCGCCGTCGTCTCGTGACCACCGATCACGAGGAACAGCATCTCGGTCCGGATCTTGTGGTCCTCGAGCGGGGTCCCGTCGTCGTAGCGCGCGTCGAGCAGCACGTTGAGGACGTCGGTCACGTCGGTCGGCGCGGCGCGGCGGTCGGCGACCAGCTCGGCCAGGTGGTGGTCGAGCCAGTCGTCGCCGCGGGCGCCGGCCGCCTGGCGCGGTCGCGGCAGCCAGCCCGGCAGCGGGAACATCGCCGTGCGGACGGTGGTGGCGACCATCCGGTCGTCGAGCGCCGCCAGCAGCCGGTGCATCTCCTCGGGCCCGATCCGGCGCGAGAACATCGCGTTGTAGAGGACGGCCAGGGCCAGCGCCTTCAGCTGCTCGTGCAGCTCCAGCGGGGCGCCGCGGTCGGCCGCCGCGCCCCAGCCGTCGACCTGCTCGACGATCGCCTCGGTGAAGAGGCCGCCGAGCTCGGCCAGCGCCTTCTGGGTGAAGTGCGGCTGCAGCAGCTTGCGGCCGCGGGCCCACTCGTCGTCGTCCTCGAACCACGAGGCGTGGTGGGGCGATCCCTGGACCCGCATCGTGTCGGTGACCATCGCCGCGCGGCCGTAGCGCTCGCGGTGCGCGACGTTGACCTGGGCGATCTGGTCGGGGTGGCCGAGCAGGATCAGCTCGGCGAACGGCACCGGCAGCCGGACCACGTCGCCGTAGCGGCGCTGGAGCGCGGCCGGGCCGAACCACGGGTCGCGGATCAGGCGCAGCAGCGCCGGCAGCCGCGCGGGACCGCGGGGCCCGGGCGGCAGCGGCAGCGCCGACGGGGCGAGGGTGGTGGGGGTCGGGGCGGGGAGCGTGGGGCTCATCGTCGTGCTCCGGGCTCAGGCCGCGGCGGTCGCGGTCGTGGGGTTGGTGGCCGGCGCCGGGCCGGCGGCCGCGGCCTCGCGCAGCCGGCGGACGGCGGGGTAGTTGATCGCCGCCCAGGCGCCGCCGATCGAGGCCGCGCAGGTGACGAGCGCCGCCGCCCACACGATCGGGGCCGCGGCCGAGGACTGGATCGCCACGTAGACCGGCCAGCTGACGCCGACGATGTAGCCGATCGTGACCGCCGGGACCGCGATCAGCAGCCACAGCCGCTGGACGCCGCGCAGGTGCTCGGCGCCGAGGAACGCGACCAGGCCGAGGACCGGCAGCAGGGTCGAGTTCTGGACGATCGAGTAGAGCGGGACGCCGAGGATCCGGGTCGGGTTGTCGCCGTAGTAGCTGATGATCCCCCAGTGGTGCCAGCCGACCTCGACCAGGATCTCGGGGATCCCGACCAGCACCGCGCTGATCAGCACCACCCGCCCGACCGAGCGGCCGTTGGCCAGCATCCGGTAGGCGTAGTACCCGCCGAAGGCGATGTAGCTGGCCTCGCCGACGGCGATGAAGGACGGCATCTGGCGGCCCATCAGCCAGTAGTCGAACCAGGGGACGTCGGGCGCGTAGACGATCAGCCCGACGTGGTCGCCGAGCGGTTCCATGTTGGCCGCGACGACGCCGGCCGCGAGCAGCACCAGCGGCAGCGTCTCGCCGCCGCGGACGAGCTTGACCAGCGCCCAGACCAGCGCCGCGGCGACGCCGGCGAAGGCCGCGATCACCATCACCAGCGCGGCGGTGTGGTCGGCGTGGAGGACGGGGGCGAGCGGGATCTGGCCGTCGCCCGGACGCTGGGCGCCGAGCTCGATCGTGGCGGTCAGGAGTGCGGTGGGCATCGGGTGCTCCTCGGGATAAGTGACAATTCTCTTGTCAGATGCGCGCCTGGGTCGGCCCGCGTCGGGAAGGTCGAAGGGTCGTCAGGGACGGAGGGTCGGCGGCTGCTCGCGCAGCCGCGGGAAGTAGGCGCGGACGCCGTCGAAGGTCCAGGGGCCCTGCTCCACGCAGGGCGGCGCGCCGGGGCCGATCGGCGGCAGGTAGAGCGGGTTGCCGGTGTTGCGGCAGTCGTAGGCCTTGAGCCCGCCGCTGGCGATGTCGCGCAGGCTCTCCGGCTTCGGATACGGGTTGAGCCGGTTGGTCGGCAGCCGCTTGACCCAGCCGCCGACGATCTCGTTCCAGATCGTCGGCAGGCCGTTGCCGTAGTGGATCACCCGGTTGCCGGGGCCGACCATCGTGCCGTTCTGGATCTGGCCGACGTTCGCCAGCACGCCGTGGACCGAGCTGCGGTTGGCCTCGAGCAGCCGCAGCACCGGCACCAGCTGGCGGATCGCGACGTCGGCCACCGGCAGCGCCGAGCGGGCCGCGGCGGCGGTCTCGTCGAGCGCCGGCAGGCTCCGGCGGCCGGTCCGCAGCACCGGCGCCAGCTCGCGGAAGAGCCGTTCGAAGGCCGGCCCGTCGCGGACCACCGCGGTCAGCGCCGCCGGCAGCGCCGGGGCCGCCCGCCGCAGCGCGGCCGAGGCGCGGCGGACGTCGGGCGCCGCCCCGGCCAGGTCGTCGGCGGTCCGCCGCAGCTGGCGCAGGAACGGCGGCAGCGCCTCGATCGTCGCCCCCAGCTCGGCCCGCCGCCGATCGGTCACCGCCAGCACCTGGTCGGTGGCGCGGATCGCGGCCCGGACCTCGCCGTCGCGCTCGCCGACCGCCGCCAGCACGTCGCCGGAGCCGGCCACCAGCCGCCGCAGGCCGTCCTCCTGGCGCCGCGCCCGCTCCAGGACCGCGCCGACGCCGCCGACCGCCGGCGCCAGCTGGGCCGCCGCGCCGTTGAGCGAACCGGCGCGGCCGGCGAAGGCCCGCGCGCTGCCGGCGATCAGCTCGCGCAGGTCGCGGCGGGTGCCGGGGGCGAAGGTCTCCAGCACATCGTCGAGCCGCTGCGCCGCCCGCACGCTGCCCGCCGGCAGCCGGCCGCCGTCCTCGATCAGCGGCGCCCGCCGCGAGCCGGGAGCGACTTCGACGAAGGTCTCGCCGAGCAGCGTCTTGGTCCGCAGGATCGCCCGCGCGCCCTGCCGCAGCGGCGCGATCCGGGGATCGATCGCCATCTCGACGTCGACCCGCCGGCCGCGGCGGACGACCCGCGTCACGCGGCCGATGTCGACCCCCGCGGCCCGCACGTCGGCCTGAGCGAAGAGGTTCGACGCCTGCGGGAAGCTGGCGGTGATCCGGTACTCGCGCGGCTCCAGCGGCACGGTCCCGCCAAAGCTGCGCCAGACCACCAGCGCGAGCACGGCGCAGAAGAGCGCGAACCCGATCGGGAGCAGCAGCTGGCGGAGGGTCGGCGTGCGGGTCTCCATCAGCCGGGGCAGAGGGTCGGGCTGCCGAGCAGCAGCTTGAGCAACGGGCCGAGGTCGGCGAGCTGGGTCAGCTGGCCGCAGTTGACCATCACCATCGCGCGGCCGATGCCGCCGTGGGCGTCGGCGGTGCTGAAGAGCGAGTTCCAGTTGTGGACGAACCACGAGGCCCAGAAGAGGAAGCCCTCGTCGTCGCCGGGCGGGTTGTAGGCCAGGCTGTTGAGCAGGTAGTTCGTCGACTGCAGCACCCCGCGCAGGTCGGGCTCGGCCGTCCGCAGGCCGGAGACGGCCGGGCGCAGCTCGCCCAGCAGCGGGGTCAGCTCGCGGGCCAGCGGCCGCACGTCGTCGCGGAGCGCGTCGCGCAGGCGGGCGCTGAACGGCTCCAGCGCGGCGAGCGTCGCCGGCAGCCGGCGGACGGCCGGCTGCAGCGCGGTCAGAGTCGGCGGCAGCTCGGCGGCCAGGCCGCCGCCCGAGCGCAGCGCCCGCGAGGTCGTCGTCAACGTCCCGGGCAGGCGGGTCAGCGCCTGCCGCAGCGCCGCGTCCTGGTCGGCGACGGCGCGCAGCGTGCGGTTGCCGTCGGCGACCAGCGCGGCCAGCCGGTCGTCGCGGCTGGCGGCACGGGTGATCACGGCGACGTTGCTGACCAGCCGCGACAGCTCGCGGCGGCGGCCGGCCAGCGAGGCGGCGATCCGCCGCACCTGGCCGACCGTCGGGCCAAGCGTCCGCAGCGCCCGCCGGAGGTCGTCGCCGCGGCCGGCGGTGCCGGCGTCGAGCGACGAGATCAGCGAGGCCAGGAAGTCGCGGGTGTCGGCGTCGAGCGCGCCGAGCAGCTCGTCGAGCGCGGCCGGGGTGGTCGTCCGGGCCTGGTCGATCCGGCCGCCGGGCGGCAGCGGGCCGCGGGCACGGTGGCCGGGATCGAGCTCGATCCGCATGTCGTCGAGCGGGGTCACCGGCCGCAGCGCGACGCTGGCGTCGGCGTGAACGGCCGGCAGCTCGCGACGGTCGATCTCCAGCGTCACCAGCGCCCGCCCGCGCTCGACCCGGGCGGCGGTGATCGTCCCGACCTTGACCCCCGCCACCTGGACCGGCTGGCCGAGCCCGGGCGCCACGCCGTCGGCGGCGACCAGCGACGCGCGCAGCTCGTAGACGTCGCGGAACGGCACCGGCAGCCGCTGGTGGACGAGCACGTAGGCGGCCGCGGCGACGCCCGTGACGACGATCGCCGCGACGACGACCAGGAAGCCGAGGGTGCGGCGGGTCATCGCGCGCCCCTCCCGCCGAGCGGCGGCCGGCCGAGCAGCGCCCGCGAGGCGGCGCGCTGCTCCGCCCGGGCCTCCTTGGCCGGGGTCGCCGCGGTCCGCCGGAAGCCCTGGAGCCGGGCGCTCGACCGCGCGTCGAGGTCGGGCAGGGCCTGGGTCGTGCAGCGGACGTCGGGCCGGAACGGCGGCGAGACCCCGTAGCCGAGCCAGGCCGGGCTGAGCGAGCCGACGCCGTCGGCGGCCAGCGTCGAGACGGTCCCGATCCCCGGCAGCACGCCCTCCAGCGCCTGCTCGCCCTCGGTCACGCCGAGCCGGATCGTGGTCCCGTTGCCGTCGAAGTTCGGCGACGCGCCCGCCAGCGCCGCGCCCATGTGGAGCGCGTCCTGCCAGACCGGGCGGCCGGTCGAGAGCTTGCCGTCGGGCACCTGCATCCGCAGCGTCGGCAGCACGTTGCGGTCGACGCAGCGCATCGCGTCGGCCAGCAGCGGCAGCGTCCCCGTCAGCCGCTCGGCCAGCGGCGGCAGGTCGGCGGTGATCGGGCGCAGCGCGTCGAGGGTCGCCGGCAGCTCGCCGGGGGCGGTGATCGCGCGCACCTGCTCGAGCGCCTCGGCCGTGCGCCGCAGCGGCCGCGGGGCCGCCCGCAGCGCCGGCCGCAGCGCGCCGGCGAAGCGGTCGACGACCGGCAGCGCCAGGTCCAGCCGCCGGAGCGTCGCGGGGGCGTCGCCGAGGACCGCCAGCAGACCGTCGACCGACGCCCCCAGCTGCCGCTCGCGGTCGGCCAGCGCGGCGAGCAGGCGGGCGCTGTTGGTGACCACGCCCTGGAGCGCGGCGGGGTCGCGAACCAGCTGCTCGGCGCTGTCGGCGGTGCCGGCGATCGCCCCCTCCAGGTCGCCCGGGCGGACCCCGCGGACGGCGCGCTCGACCGTCGTCACGTCACCGAGGGCGCCGTCGAGCTCGCGCGTCGCCCGCCGCAGGCCGTCGGCGCCGCTGCGCCCGGCCGGGCCGCCGAGCCCGCGGCGCAGCTCGGCCGCCGTCCGCCGCAGCCCGTCGCGGACCGGCGTCGTCAGCACGTCGAGCACCTGGTCGAGCTGGACGGCGACGCTGGTCCGCGAGCGCGGGATCGTGGCCCCGGGGCGGATCCGCGGCCGGCCGGCGGTGCCGGGAGCGATCCGGATCGCGGCGTTGCCCTCGAAGAACAGCCGCGGCGCGATCCGGACCCCGGCGTCGTCGTGGATCGGCGGCGCGTCGTCGTCGATCCGCAGCCGCAGCCGCGAGCTGGTGCCGGGGCCGGGCTCGATCGCCTCCAGCCGGCCGACGTCGAGGCCGGCGACCCGCACCGCCGCCCCCGGCCGCAGCTGGTTGGCGGTGCCGACGACGGCCTCGATCTCGTAGCCGCCGGAGAGCGCGCCACGCCAGAAGGCGACGAAGGTGATCGCGGCCAGCAGCGCCAGCGCGATCAGCGCGGCGGCCAGCCGGCGGGTGCGGGCGCGGCGGGCCCGGCGGCGGACGACCTCGGCGCTCACCGGCCGCTCCTCCCGCGGTCGAGCAGGCCGGCGCGATCGGCCAGCCGCCGGATCGCCGGCTGCTGGCGGGTCTCGCGCGTGGCGGCCGGCTGGTGGCCGCGCGGGTTGCCGAGCTGCTGGCCGCCGCCGACCGGCTCGTTGCCCGACTCGCACTCCCGGCGGTCGACGTTCGGCAGCAGGTTGATGTTGGCGTTGCGCGACGGCCGCGGGTTCTGCAGCAGCTCGCCCTCGGCCCCCAGGTGAGTGACGCCGATGTTGGCCACCGCCGGGCCCTGGCCGGTGCCGAGGCTGCCGAAGGTCGAGGCGAAGTTGGTCGCCCAGAGCCCGATCACGTTGCACTGGAGCTGGGCCGGCAGCAGCGTCCGCAGGGTGCCGTCGGCGGCGGTGATCGCGTCCTCGGTCCGCTGGACGGCGCCGCGGACGCCGGTCGTGCGGGCCAGGTCGCCGAGGCCGACCAGGCTCTCGCCGAGGGCGCCGGCGAAGGGCCGCAGGTCGCGCAGCGGGCGGAGGCCGGCGGTCAGCGTGCGGTTGACGGTCGGGACCGCCCGCGGCAGCAGCCCGACCGCCGGCTCGAGCGCGGTCGAGAGCCGCGCCAGGTCGTCGAGCGCCGGCCGCAGCCGCACGAAGGCGCGGGTGGTCGAGGCCTCGGCCGGCGGCAGCGCGTCGAGGGTCGCGGCCAGCGCCGGGCCGTGGTCGGCGAGCGTGGCCAGCGTGCCCGCCGCGCCCTCGATCGCCCCGGCCAGCGCCCCGCGGACCGGCGCGATCGCCTGCGCCGCGCGGTCGAGCGCGACCACGAACGGCCCCAGCCGCGTGTCCGGGCGGGCCAGCGCGCGGCTGACCAGCGCCAGCTCGCGGAGGGTCCCGGGCAGGTCGCCGAGCGCCTGGTTGAGCGCCGGGCCGCGGCCCGCCAGCCCCGGGCCGACCTCGCCCAGCAGCGCCTGCAGCCGGCGGCCGCTGGCGCGGTCGAAGACGTCCAGCAGGTCGGTCAGCTCGACGGTCGAGGAGGCCCGCGCCAGCGGCAGCGCCGACCCCGAGGGCAGCTCGCGACCGCGCTCGCCCGGCAGCAGGTCGAGGTAGTTGGTGCCGAGGATCGACGCCGGCCGGACCCGCGCGCGGGTGTCGGAGCGCAGCGGCCCGACGTCCTCGCGCAGGGCCAGGGTCAGCCGCGCGTGGGTGCGGCGGCCGCCGACCACCGCCTCGACCCGGTCGGTCCGGCCCGCCCGCACGCCCGCGATCCGGACGTCGTTGTTGCGCACCAGCCGCAGCGCGTTCGGGACCTCGACGGTGATCCGGTAGGCGGGCTGGAAGGGCAGGCCGCTGTTGGCCCGGTAGGCGATGACGACGATCGCCAGCACGACGGCGATCCCGGCCAGGCCGATCGCCAGCAGCCGTCCGCGGCCGGCGGCGCGACGACGGGTCGGGGCGCTCATCGCAGCAGCTCCCGTAGGCGGCGGCGCAGCCGCTCGACGGTCGGATCGGGATCGGCGGCGGCGCGGTCGGTCGCCTCCCGCGGGCCGGACGCCGGGTCGTTGACCGGCACCAGCCCCTTGCCGGGCGCCGCGTAGGCGTGGCTGCAGCCGGGGGCGCTGCGGTTCAGCAGGCACTGCGAATAGACGCCGGCGAAGATGCTGACGATGTGCGAGACGTCGTCGCGCAGCGCGGTGACGGTCGACAGCGAGTAGAGCAGCCGCAGGGTCTCGTCGATCCCGCCGCGGTCGCGGGTGTCGACCAGCAGCCGGCGGGCGCGGTCGAGCGGCGCGCCGAGCCGGCCGACCAGCCGCTCGACGTCGCGGGCCAGCGGCCGCAGCGCCGCCAGCTGCGGGCGGCCGCGGCGGGCCAGCCGCTGGAGGTCGCGGAGGGCCGGGGTGCCGGTGCGGGCGAACCGCGGCAGCACGGTCGTCAGCCGCCGCAGCGAGGGCGCGCTGGCCCGCAGGTCGCGGACCAGCGGCGTCAGCCGGACGGCGGTCCGGTCGAGCGCGTCGAGCCCGCCGTCGGCCTCGGCCAGCATCGCCGGCAGCCGCCGGACGCCCTCCCCCAGCGCCCGCTCGCGACCGGCGGTGACGGCGGTCGCCGCGGCCCCGCGATCGACCAGCCGCCGGATCGCCCGGTCGCTGCCGGCCAGCCGCGCGAGCACCGCGTCGCTGGCCGCGACCGCGTCGGCCAGCCGCGTCCGCTGGCCGTCGAGGACCGCCAGCAGCGAGCGGGCGTCGGTCAGCGCCGGGTTGGCGCGGCGGAGGATCGCGTTCAGGTCGCGACCGCGGCCGGCGGTCGCCAGCCCCAGCTCGCTCAGCAGCACCCGGATCCGGTCGGCGGTCGGGACCGCGAACAGGTCGACGACGTCCTGCAGCGCGACCGGGATCTGGGTCCGCTCCAGCGCGACGGTCGGCGGCGCGTCGCCGCTGGCCCGCAGCGGCGGCTGCCCGCGGGGGCCGGGATCGCAGTCGACGAAGCTCTCGCTGATGAAGCCCTCGGGCAGGATCCGGCAGCGCGCGCCCTGCCGCAGCGGTGCGTAGCGGCGGTCGAGGCTGAAGCTCATCCGCGCGTGGTGGCCGGGGGTCAGGTGGACCGCCTCGACGCGGCCGGCGCGGACCCCGCCGACCTTCAGCAGTTGCCCGGGGACGATCCCCTTGGCGGTGTCGAAGATCGCGTCGAAGCGGTAGTCGCCCTCCCCCTCGCCGCCGCCGCGCAGCAGCAGCAGCGCCGCGACGGCGGCCACCAGCAGCGCGGCGAGCAGCAGGCCGGCCCGCCTCACGGCTGGTTCACCGAGGCCGGCATGCTGTCCGCCGGGTCGCAGATCGACGGGTCGGGGACCCACGGGCTGGAGCCGTCCGGCGCCGGCGGCGCGGTGCTGCCGGGGCAGCGCGCGTCGAGGTGGGTGCGGACGTTGATCGGACCCAGCAGGCCGCCGCCGGTCAGCGCCGGCACCAGCGACGAGAGCGCCCCGCCGAGCAGGGTCTGGACGTTCTGCACGAACTCCAGCCGCGCGTAGTGGCCGAGCTCGTTGTAGTTGCCGACCGCGACGCCGGCGAGCCCGTTGAGGACGCCGAGGATGAAGTCGCTGCCGTAGTAGCGGACGCCGCGCAGGATCGGGGTCGCCGCCGCCAGCGCGGTCCGCGTGCGGCCGAGCGCCTCGACCGCCGACGGCCGCAGCGCGGGCAGGGCGAGCAGCGTCCGCCGGACCGCCGGCAGGTCGCGCCGCAGCCGCCCGACCACCGGCGTCGCCCGGGCCAGCGTCGGCGGCAGCGCTCGCGCCACCTGCCCGAGCGGCGCGGCGGCGGCCGGCACCAGCCGCAGCGCCGGGCGCAGGCGGGCGGTGGTGACGGAGACCCCGGCGAGGGTCCCGCGGGCCATCCGCAGGACGGCCGGCGCCCGTCGCAGGACGCCGTCGAGCGCGGTCCGCCGCTCCGCCACCGCGCCGAGCGCCCGCGCCGTGCCGGAGACCGCCCGCCGCAGGTCCTGGCGACGGGCGGCGATCGCGCTGGCCGCATCGCCCGCGCGGACGATCAGCCGCTCGACGTCGTCGCCGTCGGCCTCCAGCTCGCCGAACAGCCGCGCCGTCTCGCCGAGCGCCGGGTCGAGCCGCGCGAGCATCCGGTTGAACGAGGCCGCGCTCGATCCGGCGTAGATCCGCGACGCGCCCCGGATCAGGCCGCGGACGTCGCGGCGGGCGGGCGCGTCGAGCCGGTCGAGGATCGCGTCGAGGTCGACGATCCCGCGGGTCTGGGCCAGCGGCAGGGTGCCGCCGTCGGCGATCGCCGGGGCCCGCGACGAGCCGGGGGTCAGGTCGACGAAGCGGCTGGCGACGCCGGCCTGGCCGACGGCCCGGATCGCCGCCCGCGCGTCGCGCCGCAGCGGCCGCACGACCCGGTCGTCGAGCGACAGCTCGGCGTCGGCGGTGCCGTCGTCGGCGAGGGTCAGGCGGGTGACGGTGCCGACCCGGCGGCCCGCCACCTGGACGGTCGCGCCCTCGACCATCTGGCCGGCGTTGACGAACCGCGCGTGGACCCGGTAGCCGTCGTCGCCGCCGCCCGCGACCAGCAGCGCGACGGCGACGACGACCGCCACCAGCAGCGCGACCGCCGCCCCGCGCCGGATCCGCCGCCGCGTGCTCGTGGTGACCCGGGCCACCGCTCAGCCGCCGATCGGGAGCCGGGGCATCCCGCCCCAGAAGAGCTGGGAGCCGAGGATGCCGATCACGTGGACGCCGATCAGGTTGACGACCATCGCCCGCGCGGTCGCCCGGCCGACGTCGACCGGCCCGCCGCGGACGCGGTAGCCGTAGTAGCAGCCGACGAGGACCACGAAGGTCGCCATCGCCATGCCCTTGATCCCGGAGAAGAGGTAGTCCTGGGGGCTCTGGAACTTCCAGAACAGCTCCAGGTAGCCGCCGGCCGAGACCTGCCCGACCTGCATCACGACCGCGACGAACGAGCCGACGTAGGCGACGACGATCGCGATCGCGTAGACGAACGGCAGGATCAGCCAGGTGCCGAGCAGCCGCGTCGAGCAGAGGAAGAGCACCGAGTCGAGGCCCATCACCTCGAGCGCGTCGACCTCCTCGGCGATCTGCATCGTCCCGATCTCGGCCACGTAGCCGGTCGAGACCTTGGCGGCCATCATGTAGCCGAAGGCGTAGGGGGCGATCTCGCGCAGGTCGGCGATCGCCGCGAAGGCGCCGGCGACCGAGGGCGCGCCGACGATCTTCGAGGCGTAGGCGCCCTCGATCCCGATCGCCAGCCCGAGCGCGAAGACCAGCCCGAGCACGATCAGCACCGAGCCGGTGATCAGCAGGCTGGCCTGCCGCAGCACCTCGACCAGGTAGCGGCGGATCCGCGGGCTGAGCGCGCCGCTGGTGACCCGCCAGGCGAACTCGGCGCCGTCGCCGAGCGCGTCGAGCCCGTCGCGGACCTCGCGCGCGCGGCGGCCGGCGGCCCGGACCGCCATCAGCGGACCTCCGAGAGGATCGGGTTGGTCGCCAGCAGCAGCTGGGTGAAGACGTAGTTGATCGCGCCGGTGGCGAGGAAGGCGACGACCACCGACTGGTTGACCGCCCGCCCGACGCCGGCTGCCCCGCCCGAGGCGTTGATCCCCTTGTAGCAGCAGACGATCGCGATCATCACGCCGTAGATCGCGCACTTCACGAACGAGGCGGCCAGCTCGAGCGTCGTCGCGCTGCTGAAGAAGGTCGAGAAGAAGGGGCCGATCGGGGCGTGGTTCTGGACCACCACCAGCACCGCGCCGAGCACGCCGGCCAGCAGCGCGAAGACGTCGAAGAGCACGCAGACGATCGCGATCGCGAACAGCCGCGGCACGACCAGCGCCCGCACGGTGTCGATCCCGAGCACCTCGAGCGCGTCGATCTCCTCGCGCACCCGGCGGGCACCGAGGTCGGCGCAGATCGCGGTCCCGGCCACGCCGGCGACCACGATCGCCGTCACCAGCGGCGCGAACTCGCGGATCACGACGATCACGTAGACGCCGCCGAGCCGGTCGAGGGCGCCGAACAGGCCGAGGAAGTTCGAGGCCTGGATGCCGGCCGGGCCGAACGAGAGCGCGAAGGCCGTGAGGACCAGCGGGAAGAGCGAGATCCGGAGCGCGAACCGCAGCTGCTCGACCAGCTCGGGGCCGTAGGAGTACGGCGGGCGGAAGCCGCGCCAGAACGCCTGGCCGGCGAGCTGCAGCATCCCCCCGGCCTGCAGCGCCGCCCCGGCCAGCCGCCCGTCGAGCCACGCCCCGCGGGGGGCCCGGCGGGTGCTCGCCGGCGGTCGCCCGGCCCCCTTGTCGATCGTTCGATCCACGTCGCTCTCCCGCTCGCGGCCGCCTCCGGGGCTCGCGAGCGGCGCCACTCTGACAGAGCGATTTCCAGATGTCAAGAAAGGCCCTTGTCAGATTCGGGTCGTCTCTGCGACCATGGCTGCCGTGTCCACCGCCGGCCAACGCGTCTACAACGGCCTGACCGCCGACGAGCGCCAGGCGCAGCGCCGCACGCGGCTGCTGAAGGCGGCCCGCGCGCTGCTGGCCGACGGCGACGCGAAGAACCTGACGGTGACCGGCGTCTGCCAGGCCGCGAAGCTCAGCGAGCGCTACTTCTACGAGAGCTTCGCCAACCGCGAGGCCCTGATCGACGCGCTCTTCGAGGACATCGTCGCCGTCGCCACCGGCGTGCTGGAGCAGGCCGCCCGCCGCGGCGACTCGCCCGAGGCCCGGACCCACGCGCTGATCGAGGGCCTGGTCGACCTGATGCTCTCCGAACCGCGCCTCAGCGTGCTGGCCCACGAGAGCCAGTCGAGCGAGGTGATCACCCGCGGCCGCGCCGTCACCGCCCGCGCGCTGGCCGCCGAGATCGCCGCCCGCGCCACGCTCTTCTGGCCGACGGCCGGCGACCGCGCCTCGGCCCAGCTGGCCGGCGAGCTGGGGATCAGCGCCGTCGCCGACGTGATGGCCGCCTGGCACGTCGGCGAGCTGGAGTGGTCGCGCGACGAGCTGGTGGCGCGGGCCTCGCGGTTCTTCCTCGAGGCCGGCGGGGCGCTGGCCGGGACCCGCGGCTGACCGGGCCGAGGGGGTGGGGCGGGGGGAACGTCACACGCCCACCCGCCGCCCCGCCCCCGTGCGACGTTCCACCCCCTTGGCGGTGGTGAACGTCGCACGGGCCGGAGCGCCGGCGGCGGTGTGCGACGTTCGCCCCGCCCACCCCGGCGACCGGGCCGCCGCTCACCCGGCCAGCGGCGAGGGCGGGATCCGCGGCTCGCCGCGGACGGCGTCGATCCGCAGCGCGACCTCGTCGACGAAGCACCACGACCAGCGCTCGCCGGGCTCGATCGAGCGGATCAGCGGGTGGCCGCTCTCGGCCGCGTGGGCCGAGGCGTGGCGGCCGGGCGAGGAGTCGCAGCAGCCGACGTGGCCGCACTCCAGGCAGATCCGCAGGTGGACCCAGCCGCCGCCGACGGCCAGGCACTGCTCGCAGCCGTCGACCGCCTCCGGCAGCTCGGTGATCCGGACGTGGTCGGCGTGGGTGCAGGCGGGCATCGGAGGCTCCTCGGCGTGCGGGTTCAGGCAGCGCTCGGCGCGACGGCGATCGGGCCGTCGCCGTCGGCGGCCGGGCTCTCGAAGGGGATCCAGACGTGGAAGACCGTCCGCCCCGGCTCGGAGTCGACGGTCAGCGAGCCGTGGTGGCGGTCGACGACGATGCTGCGGGCGGTGGTCAGGCCGAGGCCGGTGCCCTGGCCGACGTCCTTGGTGGTGAAGAACGACTCGAAGACCCGGTCGCGGACCTCGGGCGGCATCCCGGGACCGTCGTCGGCGATCTCGACCAGCGCGCAGGAGCCGTCGCGGCGGGTGGCGATCGTGATCGTGCCCCGCTCGCCGAGGGCCTGGATCGCGTTGTCGAGCAGGTTGGTCCAGACCTGGTTCAGCTCCGGGCCACGGACCATCAGCGGCGGCAGCGTGCGGTCGTAGTCGCGGACGACCTCGATCGCCGTGTGCTTGAGCTTGTGGCCGAGGACGGTGAGCGTCGTCTCCAGCCCCTCGTGGACGTCGACCTCGACCACCTCGCCGCGGTCGACGTAGGCGTAGGACTTGACCGCGCCGACCAGCTCCGACATCCGTGCCGTCGACTCCTGCAGCTCGCGCGCGAGGCCCTGGGCGGAGAGCGTCGCCGCCACCCAGCGGACGACCGCGTCGGTCGCCTCGCCGGCCAGCTCGTGGACCCGCGCCAGCCAGGCGCCGTCGACCCGCGCCCGGGCCAGCGGCTCGACGATCCGCCAGGCCTCGACGACGCCGGCGTCGTCGAGCGCGTCCTGCAGCTCGTCCTCGGCGTCGGCCGCGTCGAGCGCGTCGAGCGCCGAGCAGCTCGCCGCCCGCTGGACCGCCTGCTGCTGGAGCGCGACCAGCTCCGCCGCCTCGGCCCGCTCGACCCCGGCCGCGATCAGGCTGACCAGCGCGCCGTTGACCGTCTCGACCGCCTCGGCCAGGTCGGAGGCCGCCCGCCGCGCCGCCGCGGCCGGGTTGTTCAGCTCGTGGGCGAGGCCGGCGGCCATCGTGCCGAGCGCGGCCAGCCGCTCGCGGTTCTGCTCGACCGCGGCCAGCCGGTGGACGACCGGCGAGACCTTCGCCATCACCCGCTCGCGGACGACCGGGTGCTCGTAGGTCAGGCGCCGGAACTCGTCGGCCGCGATCACCGCCACCGTGCTCGCCGCGTCGGTCTGCATCCGGACCGCGTGGGCGCCGTCGATGATCACCGCCACCGCGCCCATCCAGGTCGGAGCGTCCTGGCGCCCGACCGGCTCGGAGCGATCGCCGTCGATCAGCCAGTTGCGGACCGTGCCGCGCAGCAGCAGGTGGACGCCGCTCGGCTGGTGACCCTGCTCGGCCAGCACGGTCCCGGCCGCGACCTCGGTCACGCGGGCGGCGGCCGCCCAGGCGTCGAGCTGGTCGTCGTCGAGCCCGTCGAAGAGGTCGACCGTCCGCAGCTGCTCGCGGGTGGCGGGGACGCCATCGCTCATCGGGCTCACGCCTCCGCCAGGTACTGGTGGACGAGCGAGACGGCCATCGAGCCCTCGCCGACGGCGCTCGCCACCCGCTTGATCGACCGCGCCCGCACGTCGCCGGCGACGAAGACCCCGGGCACGCTGGTCTCCAGCAGGTAGGGCTCGCGCGGGAGCGGCCAGCGGTCGCCCGGGGCGTCGGGTCCGGCGAGGATGAAGCCGCGCTCGTCGCGGGCGACCACGCCGTCCAGCCAGTCGGTCCGCGGCTGGGCGCCGATGAAGACGAAGCAGGCGTCGGCGGCCAGGTCGGACTCGCCCTCGGGGCCGCGGATCCGCAGCCCGCGCAGCCGGCCGTCGGCCTCCTCGGCGGCGATCGCCGCGGTGCCGGTGCGGACCTCGACGTTCGGCAGCCGCGCGATCTGCTCGATCAGGTAGTGCGACATCGAGGCCTGCAGCGACGGGCCGCGGACGAGCATCGTCACCCGGCCCGCGTAGCCGGCGAAGTGGACCGCCGCCTGCCCGGCCGAGTTGGCGCCGCCGATCACCACCACCTGCTGGTCGGCGCAGGCGCGGGCCTCGGTCATCGCCGCGCCGTAGTAGATCCCGGCCCCGGTCAGCTCGGCGAACCCGGGCGCGTCGAGCTGGCGGTAGGAGACGCCCGAGGCGACGAGCACGCAGCTGGCGCTGAGCGTGTCGCCGCCGCTCAGCTCGACGATCCGCCCGGCGCCCTCGGCCCGCAGCCCGACCGCGTCCTGGACGGTCAGCAGCTCGGCCCCCAGCCGCCGGGCCTGGTCGGTGCCGCGGCGGGCCAGGTCGGATCCGGAGAGGCCGGCCGGGAAGCCCAGGTAGTTCTCGATCCGGCTCGACTGGCCGGCCTGGCCGCCGGGCGCCTCGCGCTCGATCATCACCGTCCGCAGGCCCTCGGAGGCGCCGTAGACCGCGGCCGCCAGCCCGGCGGGACCGCCGCCGACGATCACCAGGTCGTAGTGCTCCTGGGTCGCCTGGCCGCTGACCCCGAGCCGCCCGGCCAGCTCGAGCACGGTCGGCCGCTCCAGGATCGAGCCGTCCTCCAGCAGCACCATCGGCAGCCCGTCGGGGTGGACGCCGGCGACCTGCAGCAGCTCACGGGCCTCGCCGTCGCGCTCGACGTCGAGCCAGCGCGCGGGCACCCGGTTGCGGGCCAGGAAGTCGCGCAGGTCGTGCGAGTCCTTCGAGAACCGGTGGCCGACCACCCGCACCCCGCCGGCGTCGAGCGCGGCGCCGGCCTCCCAGGTGGTCAGCAGGTCCTCGACGACCGGGAACAGCTGCTCCTCGGGCGGGTCCCACGGCTTCAGCAGGTAGTAGTCGAGCGCGACCTCGTTGATCGCCTGGATCGCCGCGTCGGTGTCGGCGTAGGCGGTCAGCAGCACCCGCTTGGCGCCGGGCACCAGCTTGCGCGCCTCGACCAGGTACTCGGTGCCGGACATCCCCGGCATCCGCTGGTCGGCGATCAGCAGCGCGACCGCGTCGCCACGGGTCCGGAGCTGGCGCAGCAGGTCGAGCGCCTCGGCCCCCGAGGAGGCCCGGAGGATCCGGAAGCGGTCGCCGAACCCGCGCCGCAGGTCGCGGGCGACCGCCGCCAGCACCGCCGGCTCGTCGTCGACGGCGACGATCGCCGGCCGCCGCGCGGGTTGCTCCTCGGTACCGCCGTTCTCCGTCACAGCCGCACCTTGCCACACGCGTCAAGCGGGGCCGCGGGGACGGGGGCGCCGCGGGTCAGCGGCGAGCGGGTCGGAGCGCGGTCGGCGACCGCGAGGGCGACGACGGACCCCCGGCCTCGGGCGTCGCGCCGCCGTCCGGGCCGACGGTCGCGGCCGCCGGGACGACGACGGTCGCCTGGGTGCCGCCGCCGGGGCGGGGGGCGATCGCCAGCGAGCCGCCGACCGCGGCCACCCGCATCGCGCACGAGGCCAGGCCGACGTGGCCCGGCCCGGGGGCGTGGGCGCCGCTCGGCATCCCGACGCCGTCGTCGTGGACGACCAGCTCGATCTCGCTCCCGCGGGCGACGATCCGGATCCCGATCCGCGAGGCGCGGGCGTGCTTGGCCGCGTTGGCCAGCAGCTCGCGGGCGACCGCCTCGAGCACGCTGTCGACCGGTCGCCGGCCGACCGGCCCGACCTCGACGTCGATCGGCACCGGCGTCCGCTGGGCCTGGCGCTCGACCAGCCGCGCGATCGTCACCCGCAGCTCGCGCTGCTCGGCGACGGCCGGGTGGGTGTCGGCCAGCAGCATCCGGATCTGCTCCTGGGCGCGGACGATCCCGGCCACGGCCGCGTCGCGGCTGGCCGTTCCGCCGCCCTCGGCCAGGTCGTCGACGTGCCAGCGGATCACGGCCAGGTCCTGCAGCACCTCGTCGTGGAGCTCGTCGGCCAGGCTCTGCCGCTCGCGGGCCTCGACCCGCATCACCTCCAGCAGCGCGTCCCGCTGGGCCGTCCGCCGCTCGCCGTAGGCGACGCCCTCGCGGGCCACGATCGCCACCAGCAGCGTGGCGAGCAGGAAGGTCGGGAACGGGTGCTCGCTCGGCGTCGCCAGCTCGACCACGACCCCGGCGAGGGCGACCACCACCGGCAGCAGCGACTTCCAGCCCGGGACCGCGACGGTCATCACCACCCGCTCCGGGGCCCGCGCGGCCAGCAGCGTGCCGACCAGCAGCGGCACCGCGACGCCGGTGTAGGGCACGTAGAGCCAGCGGCTGTCGAAGGTCAGGCCGCCGAAGCCGTGGGCCAGCTCGGTGATGCTGGCGGCGGCGAAGATCCCGAAGGCGACGGTCAGCCACGAGAGCGCGCTGCGGGGCGCGCGGCCGGTCCGCAGCACCGCCACCAGCCCGACGCCGAGCAGCAGGTGGTTGAGGACCGTGTAGAGGGCGCCGATCACGTAGTCGGCGCTCCAGCTCGCCGGGTCGAGGACGTCGTCGACCCACAGCGACCAGGTCATCATCAGCAGCCCGGCGCCGACCAGGATCCCGTCGCAGAGCAGCCGCAACGCGCCCGGCAGGCCGGACCGTTGCAGCGGCAGCAGCGCGACCGCGAGCGACATCAGCGGCAGCGCGGCGATGTAGAGCAGGTCCCAGACCCGCGGCGCGGCCGGCGAGAGGTCGGCCAGGTACGAGGCGTTCCAGCAGCAGAGGCCGATCAGGTACAGGCTCCAGGCCCCGCAAAGGAGCAGCGCCGCCGGCCGCACCGCCCCCGCCCGCCGGGCGAAGCGGACCGTGGCCACGAGCAGCGCCACCGTCAGCACGATCTGGACGCTGTTGGCCGCGTAGGCCGGCGTGCTCCCGGCCGCGACGGCGATCGCGATCGCCAGCGTCGCCACCGTCGCGAGCGCGATCAGCCGCCGCTCGCCGCGTCCGAGGGTCGCCTGCGGGGCGGGATCGGCGACGTCCCGGGCGGCGCCGACTGCCGGCGCCGCGCGCCGTAGTCGGCGTTGTTGGTCGACCCGTCGGTCCCCCACTGTGGACAGCGTACTACCGGCCGGCCGGGCCACCCCCGGTGCTGGACGGCTAGCTGCCGCGGCCCCGCGGCGGGACCCGCGCCCGCAGCGCCGCGGCGATCTCGCCGGCGGCCTCCAGCTGCTGCGGCGTCAGCGCGTCGACGAACAGCGCCCGGACGTCGCGCAGGTGCGGCAGCGCGGCGCGGTCGAAGGCGGTGCGGCCGGCGGCGTCGAGGACCACCTCGGCGCCGCGGTTGTCGTCCGGGCACTGCTCGCGGCGGACCAGGCCCCGGCGCTCCATCCGGCCCAGGTGGTGGGAGAGCCGGCTGCGCTCCCAGCCGATCGCGTCGGCGATCGCGGACGGGCGCAGCCGCTGGCCGTCGGCCTCGCTGAGCGCGAGCAGGACCGCGTAGTCGCCGGCCGAGAGGCCGAAGTCGCGCTGCAGCCGCGCCGACAGCTCGGAGCGGAGCGCGTCGAACGTCTCGATGAACTCGCGCCAGGTCCGCAGCTCCTCCGCGGTCGGCAGCGTCCGTCGTCGCTGGGCCATCCCTGCCTCCTTGGTTGACATGTCAATCATGCCGTGCAACGATTGACATGTCAACTATTAAGGCCGAGGACGGGAGGACCCGATGAACGACGACTTCGAGCTGGGACTGGACTCGTTCGGCGAGCTCGCGACCGCCGACGACGGGCGCGTCCTCTCCGACGCCGAGACGCTGCGGCTGATCGTCGCCGAGGCGCAGCTGGCCGAGGCGGTCGGCCTCGACGTCTTCAACGTCGGCGAGCACTACCGCGAGGGCAACAACGACTCGGCGACCCCGGTGCTGCTGGCGGCGATCGCCAGCGCGACCGAGCGGATCGCGCTCGGGACCTCGGTCACCGTCCTCAGCACCAACGATCCGGTGCGGCAGTACCACGAGTTCTCGACCCTCGACGCGGTCTCCAACGGCCGCGCGCAGATCGTCCTCGGCCGTGCCTCGGCGACCGACTCGTTCCCGCTCTTCGGCTACGACCTGGCCGACTACGAGCAGCTGTTCGAGGAGAAGCTGGAGCTGTTCATGCGGCTCCAGCGCGAGCCGTCGGTCACCTGGTCGGGCAGCGTCCGGGCGCCGCTGGTCGAGCAGCGCCTGCACCCGCGGATGCCCGCCGGCGGGATCCCGACCTGGATCGGCGTCGGCGGCAGCCCCGAGTCGGTCGTGCGCGCCGCCCGCTACGGGTTGCCGCTGATGCTGGCGATCATCGGCGGCCAGCCGCAGCGGTTCGCCGGCCACGTCGAGCTGTACCACCGGGCGCTGGAGCAGTTCGACCAGCCGCTGCAGCCGGTCGGCCAGCACTCGCTGGGCCTGGTCGCCGACAGCGACGAGGAGGCCCGCGAGACGTGGTGGCCCTACTGGCGTCAGGTGGTCGAGCGGCTCTCGCGCGAGCGCGGCTTCTACCCGCCGACCCGCGAGCGCTACGAGCGCGAGGTCGAGACCGGCGCGCTCTTCGTCGGCTCGCCGGAGACGGTCGCGCGGAAGATCGCGACGGTCGCCCGCGACCTGCGGCTGAGCCGCTTCGACCTCAAGTACGACGTGCTCGAGCTGCCGGTGGCGGCGCGGGCACGGACGATCGAGCTGCTCGGCCGCGAGGTCGCGCCGCGGGTCCGCGAGCTGCTGGCGCAGGAGCCGATCCATGCCTGAGCATCAGCGCGTGGTCGCGATCCTCGGGGCTGGCAAGGTCGGGATCGTCCTCGCCCGGCTGGCACTGGCCGCCGGTCACCGGGTGCTGATCGCCGGCTCCGGCGCGGTCGAGCGGATCGCCCTGACGGTCCAGGTGATGCTGCCGGGCGCGGTCGCCGCGACCGCGGCCGAGGCGGCGGCGGAGGCCGACGTCGTGATCCTCGCGCTGCCGCTCGGCAAGTACCGGACGATCCCCGCCGAGGCCCTCCGCGGCAAGCTCGTGATCGACGCCATGAACTACTGGTGGGAGGTCGACGGGATCCGCGACGACCTGGCCGACCCGCGGACCTCGTCGAGCGAGACGGTCCAGGCGTTCCTCGCGGGCGCGCGCGTGGTGAAGGCGTTCAACCACGTCGGCTACCACGACCTGGAGGAGGGCGCCCGGCCCGCCGGCGCCGACGATCGGCGGGCGGTGGCGATCGCCGGCGACGATCGCGACGACCTCGCCACGGTCGCCGCGCTGGTCGACGAGCTGGGCTTCGACCCGGTCGTCGCCGGTGGACTCGCCGCCGGCGTCCGGCTGGAGCCCGGCAGCGAGCCGTTCGGGGCCGACGTCCCGGCCGACGAGCTGCGGGCGATGCTCGACCGCTTCCCGCGCTCCGAGCGGGGACGGATCGTCGCCGCGGCACGCGGCGGCGCGGTCTAGCGAGGGCCCGCCGGGGCCCCGTCGCAACGCCCCGGGCGCTTGGTGTGCACGGGGTCGCCCGGGGCGTTGCTTGGGATGGCACGGGAGGGGGGGCCCGTGCGACCCGGGAGTCTAGGCCCGCCGGCGCATGTCGTGTTCGGCGTACGCAGGCTCGCGCGACGACCGAGGGCGGCGGCGGGCCCGGATCAGCAGCGGGGAAGGCCCGCCGTGAAGCCGTCGCGACCGCTCGTCGACAGGTACAGGTCGCTGACCCAGCTGCCGTCGAGCAGCTGGTCCCAGACGCTGGAGCGGCCGCCGATCGTCGCCACCGTGGCCCCGGTCGCTTGGCAGACGACCCGCACCGCGGTGCCCTCCGGCAGCCGCCCGACCTCGCGCGAGGCGGTCGTCGGCCGCTCGCGCTGGATCAGGGCGCAGCGGCCGCCGACGCAGCTGCCGGAGACGCGGAACGGCTGGGCGACGGTCAGGTTGCCGCCGCCGTGGCCACTGCCGCCCGGGTCGCCGCCGGCCCGGCGGACGGCGACCGCGGCCGAGCGGCCGATCGTGCGGCCGGCGGCGTCGAGCGCGTTGGCCCGGATCGCGACGTCGACGGCGACCGCGTTGCCCGGCCGCCAGACGATCCGGAAGCCGTCGGCGCGTGATCGATCGCTGCCGATCGTGTGCCAGCGCAGCACGCCGTCGGCGTCGGCCCAGCGGCCGCGGAAGACGACCGCGCGGGCGCGCGGGGCGACGGCGATCACCGTCACGCGGGCGGCCAGGGCCGTCCCGGCGCTCGGCGCGGTCAGCGTCACCGCGGGCGCCCGGGCGGTCCGCGCCGCGCTGGCGGCCGGCGCGGTGGCCGCCGCGGCGATGGTCGCGGCGGCGATCGCGCCGACGTGGGTCCAACGGACCCGGCGGGTCCGGCTCGTGGTCATTCGCTGCTCCTTCGGAGGGGTGGTCGCGCCGGACGATAGGTCAGGAACGGCCGTCCTCCGGCGGGCATGCGGAGGTCCGGTTCGGCGTCCGGATCTGCCGTTCACCGTTGGTGACGGCGGTCGCAGAGCGGCGCCGCCGACCCTGCTGCGGCGCTAGCGCCGCAGGGTCAGCGCGGCGCTGACCGCCTTGCCCTTCGACGGCTTCAGCTGAACCGTCACCCGCTGCGTGCGGGCGCGCGCGATCACGCGCCGGCCGCTGGCCGACGGCGTCACCGCGACGGTCGCCTGGCGACCCGCCTTCAGCGCGTAGCCACGGCGGCCGAGGGTCGCCTTGCCCTTCTTGATCCGGACCGTCCCGCGGCAGGCGCGCGACCCGCCGCAGCGGACGGCGACGGCGATCCGGCCGCGCCGATAGCGGAGCGAGGAGGACGCCACCCGCGGGCCGTCGGCGACCGGGCGGAAGACGAAGACGCCGCCCTGGACCCCGCCGCGACCGGTGCCGACGACCAACCGGCCGCGACCATCGACGGCCAGGCCGAATCCGCGCGGGCCGCGGTCGGTCGGCACCGCGACCGACTCGCGGAAGCGGCCGTCGGCGGAGAAGCGCTGCAGCCGCAGCGGCACCGAGAGCGGCGAGATCAGGCCGCCGTCGAGCACCCAGACGTCGCCGGAGCGGTCGACCGCGACCGCCGCCGGGTTGCGGAACTGGCCCTTGCCCGTGCCGGTCTGCCCCCAGCCGCCGGTGACGGCGCCCGACTCGCCGAAGCGCTGGATCCGGTCGTTGCCGGCGTCGGCCACGAAGACGTTGCCGCGGCCGTCGACGGCGACGTCGTTCGGCAGCTGGAACTGGCCGGCGGCGCTGCCCTGACCGCCCCAGACCGCCAGCTGCTGGCCGTTGGCGGCGTAGCGGACGACCCCGGCGCCGTTGTCGCCGCCGAGGTACGAGAGGTAGAAGCCGCCGTGACCGTCGAAGGCGAAGCCGAGCCCCAGGGCCAGCGGCTGGCCTCCGACCTGCAGCAGGCCGCGGCCGGTCTGACGGCCAGCGGCGTCGAACGCGGTCAGGGCGCTGTCGCCGTCGACCACCATCGTCCCGTCGACGCCGTTGGCGGAGACGACCTGGGCGTTGCCGCCCGGCAACGACCAGCTGGCGATCTGCTTCCCGGAGCCGTCGTAGCGGCGGACCGTGTCGGTCGATCCGGGCCCGTCGATCAGGGCCCGGACGTCGCCGCGCTCGGAGACGTCGAGGTCGATCAGGCCGTCGACCGCCCACGAGCGCTCGACCTCCCAGGCGGCGTCGGCGGCCGGCGCGGCGGTGAGCGTCGCCAGGGCGGCCATGGCGAGGATCGCGGTACGGGGTGACCGGCGGCCGCTCGACGCGGTCGCGCGGCAGGGGAACGGGTTCACTGGTGCTCCTGGAGCCGCGGGGGGGGACGGCCCCGGCGGCGGGACGGCGCCGGGTCGACCGGCCGATGAGGACCGGTCGGCCGACCATAGCAACGGTCGTGTACGGGTGACGCAGGTGTCCCGCGGACCGGTCAGGAATCGAGAAGCCGGGGCCGAACGCCGTTCCTACACTCGCCCCCATGAACGCCACGCTCCAGATCGACGTCGTCCTGCTCGGGGTCGCGGACCTCGACCGCGCCAAGCGCTTCTACGGCGAGGGGATGGGGGGCGAGATCGAGCAGGACGTGCCCGGCTTCGCCCGCCTGCGGCTCGGCGCCGGCTCGACCTCGCTGGCCCTCGTCGACCGCGAGACCGCCGCCCAGGACGCCGGCGTCGCCGCCGACGGCTCCGGCTTCCGGGCGGTATCGCTGCACGTGATCGTCGACTCGCGCGCGCAGGTCGACGAGCTGCTGGGCGCGGCCGAGGCGGCCGGGGCGACCCTCGTCAAGCCGCCGACCGCCGCCCAGTGGGGCGGCTACGACGGCTGGTTCGGCGACCCCGACGGCCACCTCTGGAAGGTCGCGACCAGCGCTTGAGGGCAGCGGTCAGGCCGCGGCCAGAGGGTCGAGCCCGGAGAGCCGCCGCGCCTGCCGCCAGACGGCGTCGGCCACGACCGGATCGGCGGCGAGCGGCGCCAGCGGCTGCTCCTGCTCGATCTCGTAGTAGCGGCCGCTGACGCCGGCCAGGGCCGGGTCGCGGGCCAGCCGGACGATCGGGGCGACGGCGTCGGTCGGGTCGGCCCAGCCGCGCTTGACCAGTCGCAGCAGCAGGCCGAGCGGACCGCCGCGGTCGCCGAGCCCGGTCCGGATCACCCCCGGATGGACGGCGTTGATGGCGATCCCGCGCGGCCGCAGCCGCTCCGCGAACCGCGCCAGGGTCAGCAGGTTGCAGAGCTTGGTGTCGGCGTAGGTGCGGATCGGGTGGAAGCTCGCGCCGTTCCAGACCCGCTCGACGTCGGCCCGGCCCTTGACGTGGAGGCCGGCGCTGACCTGGACGATCCGCCCGCCGTCGACCAGCCGCGGTTCCAGCTCGTGGTTGAGCAGGAACGGGGCCAGGTGGTTGACGGCGAACGCCCGCTCGACGCCACCCTCGACCAGCTCGCGGCGAGCCGGCCAGACGCCCGCGTTGTGGATCAGGACGTCGATCCGGTCGCAGGCGGCGCGGATCCGCGCCGCCGCCTCGCGGGCGACGCGTGCCCCGGCGAGGTCGCCGATGACGACCCGGACCTCGCCGGGGCAGGTGGCCAGCGCCCGTCGCAGCCCTTCGCCTTCGCGCGGATCGCGGCAGACCGCGATCACCCGCCACCCCCTGGCGGAGACGAGATCCGTGGTCACAGCGCGCCCGATGCCGCGATTGGCACCGGTCACCACGACGGTCCGCTCCTGGTGGGCCACGGCCGACACCTTACCCACAAACCGAGAGAAATTCTAGAACTACTCTCTAGAAACTGACCGCCACACCCGTTCCGGCAGCGCCCGGCGGGCGTCGTCGAGGTCGTAGCCGGCGGCGCCGGCCAGCCAGCGCCGGGTGGCCTCGGCCGGCGGTCCGACCAGCAGCGCCTCGAGCATCGGAGGCGACAACCGGACCACGTCGCCGCGGGCCATGAAGGGCTCGATCCAGGCCAGCATCCGGGCCATCCGCGGACCCTTCGCCTCATCGACCGCCGCGGCGTTGGCGGCCAGGAAGCCGGCGAAGGCCGACCCGTGGATCACCCGCGCCTCGACCGGGTGCTCCACGCCCCACCGCAGGTAGCCCTCGACGAACCGGAGGACCCCGGTGCGCGCGGTCCGGCTGCGCTCCAGCTCGGCCACCAGCGCGTCGAGCAGCGCCGCCATCGAACGCGCGTAGAGCTCAGCCGCCAGCCCCTCGAAGCTGCCGAAGTGGTGGTAGAGGCTGCCGACGCTGACCCCGCTGGCGCGGGTCACGGCCGTCGTCGTCAGCCCCTCCAACCCCTCCTGCTCGACGATCGCCAGCGACGCGTCGAGCAGCCGATCGATCGTCGCCCGCCCCCGCTGCCGGCGAGCGACGTCGGTCCGCGCGCCCAGCCTGGTCCGTCTCTCGGCCACGACCGGGATCATCGTGGTTCGGGGCGGGCCCCGCCTACGACGCCGGGCTGGTCCAGTCGTCCTTCATGTGCGGAACCAGCTGCGACTGGATCTCCTCGTCGGTGCTCGGCTGGCCGGCGACGTAGTTCGGCTCGCCCGGGTTCGGGTCGTAGTGGTGGCCCGTCCGCTCGACGAAGGTGACCGGGAAGCCGCCGCCCTTCAGGGTCTGGATCTCGTTGCGGACGCCGGCGATCGGGTAGGCGTCGTCGGCGCTGTGCGCGACGTGGACGACCGGGAACTTCCAGGCCGCGGCGGCCAGCGAGGCGGAGGCGGTCGAGCCGGTGTCCTGGAACGGCGCGGTGTTCATCGCCAGCAGGCCGGCGAAGGTCTTGGCGTTGTAGAAGGCCGTCCGGTAGGAGAGGTCGCCGCCGGAGGAGTAGCCGCCGATCACGACCCGGCGGGGGTCGATCCGGAAGCGGGCGATCGCGTCGGAGATCGCGGTCAGGACGCGGCGCGGGCCGGTGCTCATGCTCCAGCAGCCGCCGTCGGCGCCGTCGGGCGCGATCGAGATGTAGCGCTGGTCGTCGTAGTAGTCCCCGACCACGAACAGGTCGCCGGCGCTCTCGCCGCCGCAGCCGTGCAGCCAGACCAGCAGCCGGGTCGGCTGGGCCGGGTCGTAGTCGGTCGGGACGAAGGCCCAGTAGCGACCGAGGGCGTCGTCGATCGCGAACGGCTTCTCGCGCTCCGGGATCGCCGCCGGGGCGCAGGCCGGCGTGCCGCAGGGCGGGGCCGCCGGCTGGTCGCGGCCGCCGCTCGGCGTCGGATCCGGGTTCGGCGTCGGATCGGGCGTGCCGGCCGCGCCGATCGTCAGCGTGCCGACGGTCCGGCAGTTGTTGCCCTCGCGACGCTCGCGGACGTCGTTGGCGGGATCGACGCAGGCCCGCAGGCGGTAGCGGCCGGCGACCAGGCCCTTTGGCGTGGCCCGGAAGCGGACGCTGCGGGTCGACGAGCGGCGGCGACCGCTCAGCCGCACCGTCTGGACGGTCCGGCGACGGCTGGAGCGCTCGGCCCGCAGGACGACGGTGGTCGCTCCGACCCGTCCCTGGTTGCGGACGCCGACCGAGCCGCTCACGGCGCCGGCCTTGACGCGGACGCTGCCGGCGCTGACGGAGAGGTCGGGACGGGACGCGGCCGACGCGGCGGGCGCGAGGGCGGCGAGCAGCAGCGGACCGGCGAGCAGGAGCGCTGGAGTACGGAGGGTGGACGGCTTGCGCATGGGAGGGCCTCGGGTGGCTTCGTGCCGCTGCTGCGGGTTTCCAGCATCGGCGTTCAGTGGACGAAAGGCAACCTCGCAGGGGGCGGATGAAGCGCCCATGAAGGGCCGGCGGGATCGCCCTCAGTCGCTGGCGGGCGCCGCCGCCAACGGCACCCGCAGCCGGAAGCGGGCCCCCGGCCGGTCCTCCGCCGCCGGCAGCAGCTCGAGCCCGCCGTCGTGCGACTCGGCCACCAGCCGCGCGATCGGCAGCCCCAGCCCCGAGCCGCCCGCGGTCCCGCTGGCGCGGTGGAAGCGGTCGAAGATCGCCGCCCGCTGGGCCGGGGGGACGCCGGGACCGTGGTCGTGGACGTCGACCAGCGCCACGCCGTCGCCGAGCGTCAGCCCGACGTCGATCGCGCCGCCGACCGCGCCGTAGCGGATCGCGTTCTCGACCAGGTTGGCGATCGCCCGGCCCAGCAGCCGCTCGTCGGCCAGCACCACCGCCTCGCCGGCGACCTCCAGCCGCAGCTCGGCCCCGGCCTTGGCGGCGGTCTCGTGGTACTCCTCGACCAGCTGCTCCAGCAGCAGGTCGAGCCGCAGCGGCTCGCGCTCGAAGCGGCCGCGACGAGCGTCGAGCCGGGCCAGCTCGAGCATGTCGGCGATCGTCCCCGAGGCCCGCTCGGCCGCCCGCTCGATCGCCTGCAGGGCCCCGACCGGCGCGTCCGCCGGCGGCGACGGTCCCAGCTCGCGCAGGGCCTGCTCGGCCCGCGCCCGGATCACCGCCACGGGCGTCCGCAGCTCGTGGGCCGCGTCGGCCAGGAACGCCTCCTCGCGGCGGGCCACGGCCGCCGCCGGCCGCAGCGCCCGGCCGGCCAGCAGCCAGCCGGCGGCGACGGTCAGCAGCCACAGGGCCAGCGTCGCGGCCGCCACCCGCAGGCCGGTCGGCAGCAGGTCGTCGGTGACCGCCGCCAGCGGCTCGACGGCGACGATCGCGGCCAGCACCCCGTCGGTGCCCTCGACCGGGCTCGTCGCCACCCGCACCCGCTCGCCGCCGGTCTCGTCGGTCACCAGCTGCAGCCGGCCGCCGTTGCGGACCCGCGCGTAGGCCCGGCGGGCCGCGGCCGCGTCGAGCAGGTCGCGGGGGCCGCCGACGATCCGCCCGCCCGGGTCGACGACGGCGACCGGGGCGCCGGGACGCCGGGCGGGACCGAAGTAGCCGTCCGGCTGGCGGTCGACGACCAGGTGGCTCGGCTCGCCCTCGGGGTAGGCGAAGCCGTCGGCCGAGAGCGCGGTCCGCTCGACCAGCCGGTCCTGCTGCTCGCGCCGCTGGTCGCGGGCCTCGATCACCACCAGCACGGCCAGCACCAGCAGCACCACCAGCGAGACCGCCGCGTACGACGCGGCCAGGCGCCGCCGCAGCCGCGCCAGCTCGTCGCCGGTCACGAGCCGTCCGCCAGCCGGTAGCCCGCCCCGCGGACCGTCTCGATCGCGCTCGCGCCGAGCTTCCGCCGCAGCGCCGCCACGTGCACGTCGACCACGTTCGACTCCGGCTCGTAGGCGTGGTCCCAGCAGTGCTCGAGGATGTCGAAGCGGTCGACGACCTCGCCCGCGCGGTCGGCCAGGAAGGCCAGCAGCGCGAACTCCTTCGTCGTCAGCGGGACGATCACCCCGTCACGGCGGACCCGCCGGCGGGCCGGCTCGATCCGCAGCGCGCCGACGTCGATCGCGTCGTGGCGGCGGGTCGGACGGCGGCGCAGCAGCGCGTGGATCCGCGCCACCAGCACCTCGGTCGCGAACGGCTTGGTCAGGTAGTCGTCGGCGCCGGCGCCGAAGCCGTCGACCACGTCGCTGGTCTGGTCCATCGCGGTCAGCAGCAGGATCGGCGTCTCGACGCCCGCCTGCCGCCACGCGCCGCAGAGCGCGCCGCCCTCGCCGTCGGGCAGCCGCCGGTCGAGCACGATGGCGTCGTAGGAGTGGAGGTCGGCGTGGAAGCGCGCCTCGGCGACGGTGCCGGCGACGTCGACGCCGAAGCCCTCGGCGCGCAGCCGCTCGGCGACCGCGACCGCCAGCTCCTCCTCGTCCTCGACCACGAGGATCCGCATCGGGCGAGCATAGCTTCGTCCCCGTACACCGAACACGTCGATCGTCCCCCGTTCCGCCGCCGGCCGTCAGGAACGGGGTCCGACGGCGGCCAGCAGCAGGATCGATCCGGCCGCGTAGTCGAGCGCCGGCTCGGAGGTGACGTAGTCGTCGACGCGGTCCTCGTAGGCCGCCGCGGCGCCGTCGAAGGGGCCGGGCCGGAAGCGGCCGACCGGCTGGCCCTGGATCTCGGCCCGCGGGGCGGCGAGCAGCGTGGCCGCCGCGAGGACGGGGCGGAAGGCGGGGAAGGGCATCGGGCGCTCCACGGGGGCGGACGGACCAGATCACCCTGGCGGCCGCCGCATGAAGCTGACGTGAAGCGGGCGGGGGCGGTCGCTCGGGACCGATGAACGTCATGCCACGAGCCGCCTTGGGGGGGAAAGCGCGAAGCAAGGCGCGAGTTGGCACTAGCCTCGGATTCTCCGTGCTCAGCCTGCGAAGCTGTCGCTACACGGCTGCGGGTTGATCTCCCGGTAGATCCTCAACGATGTCGCTGAGGTTTGCGACCCGGCGTTCCAGGCGCCGCAGAAAGCGCGGTGTGATCTCCACCCCCGCCCCGAAACGGAGTCGCTCCGACGGAGGCACGTACTCGAAATGGGCGACCAAGCCCGCATCGAGTCGTCGCAAAAGCCGTACGACACGCCCAGCCCAAACGTCCGCGTCCGCCCTTGTCACCCTGGCGCTCTGCGGAACCGCGCCCAGAGCGGCTGCGCTCGCGTACTGAGAAAGCTGGCGGCCTTCCCGCAGCAGCTGCCGCAGGCGCTCATGTGGCCCGGAGGCCGGCGCGTCGGCTGCGCCGCTCCTGGCTGGTGGCTCCTCGGCCTCTACCCGGGGCTCCTCACTCCGCTGTAACGACGCATCGGGGGGGTCGAAGGCGGGCTGCTGCGAAACGCTCACGCTGCGGGGCAACGAGGACGGGTCCAGGTTCGGATAGTCCCGCGGTCGATGCCAGGGTTCGCGCTCCAGATCAACCGCGCACCCGGCGGTCTTCAGCCGCATCGCGATCTCTCGCAAGGGTCCGGAATGACCGTTAAGGCGGACGGCATGACGACCAGAGAGATCACTGACGGGGCGAAGCGTCCCTAGTTCGACCAGGATCGTCCGCGCGGGATGGCTACCGAATGCCAAGCCTGCCTCGAAGAGCACGTTCGGACGAACTTGGGGCGTCAGCTCCGTCTCGTAGGACGGTTCGTCGACCCCGCGGTACTCGGTGCGCAAGGTCGCGACATCATCAGGGGTAGCGAACACCACGACTGCCTGGGACGTGACAAACGCCCTATCGAGGACTTCGCCGACATAGGGCGCTCCAGTCCGCGTGTCCTTGACAAGGGTCGACCACTCCGCCGGCTGCAAATCAATCGCCCGGAGAAACGCGAACAGTTCATCAATCGCCAACTGGTTGCGTCCGCAGACGACCATGACCTTACGGCGGTCCTTTTCCTGCACGATCTTGCCGACGGCCACCTCTTGAGCCGTACGTCTCGGCTCACCACGCCCCTTGGGAGTGAGTCGAATGAACTCGTCGCGCCGCGTCAAGTAGCCACGGACTATGAGTTCCTCGATGTGGCCTAGGTACAGGCTGGAGTACTCCCCCGTTGAGTCGTTGGCGACCTCGACGCGCCCGTGGTCGCCTCCCTCGTAGACGCCAAGTTCATTGAACGTTCCGGCGTCCAGCATCCGAAGCGCGCCGAGCGCTGATCGGAGTCCGTCTTCAAGCTCCATCCTGCGAAGAGGCTAACGCCGGCCCCGGTCGCCGGCCCGCTACTCCCCCACCACCAGGAAGCCGTCGCGCAGCACGACCCCACCGGACTCCTCGCGGACCTCGAAGCGGGCCAGGCGGTCGCCGTCGGCCTGCCGGCCGGTCGCGGTCACGACGACGGCGATCGCCGAGGGGACCGCGACCGCCGACCGGAAGCCGGCCCCCAACCGCCGCACCTGTCGCGGTCCGGCGCCGAGCGCGGTGAGCGCCTCGTCGACGGCGTGGGCGAGGGTCGCGCTGCCGTGCAGGATCGGCCCGTCCAGGCCGACCGCGCGGGCGATCGCGCGGTCGCTGTGGATCGGGTTCCAGATCCGCGCGCACTCGCCGTAGACGTGGGGCGCGGCGACGTCGATCGCGATCCCGCGGACGCGGCGGTCGGGCTGCTCGTCGGCCGCGACCGGCGGCGGCGGGGCATCGGCCGGCGGCCGCTCCTCGCCGTCGACCGCGACCCCGCGGTAGACGGTCCGCATCCACGAGGTCCAGAGCGCCGTGCCGTCCTCGGCCCGGCCGTCGAAGCGGGTCGTCGTGCGCGCGCCGGCCGCTGCCCGCTCGACCCCGACCACCTGCGCCTCGACCGTGATCGGCCGGTCGGGGACGATCGGCCGGTGCTGGTGCAGGTCGTGACCGGCGTGCACGCCGCGCAGCGCCTCCGGCACCGACAGCCCCAGGTCGAGACCGCTCTCGGGCTGGGTCAGCAGCGCCCATTCGGGGGCGATCGGGAAGACCGGGTGGGCGACCACGCCGGGCGCGCGGGTGGTGTCGAAGTAGACGTCCTCGGCGTGCCCGAGGCCGGCGGCGTAGGCCATCAGCCAGCGCCCGTCGACGACCCCGGACCAGGGCCGGGCGCGCCGCCCGACCGCGTCAGCGGCGAGGCCCACGGCCACCGCCCACCGTCGTCGATCGCCGCTCCGCCACCATCGCCGGCGAGCCTACTGACACCCACGTCAGTTAGCAACGGCGTGCGCTAGGATCCCGACCGATGGCGAGCGCCTCGGAGGCCGGACCGCGACGGCGGCTGACGAAGGAGGCGCGCCGCGCCCTGATCCTGAAGGCGGCCGAGGCCGTCTTCGGCGAGGTCGGCTACCACGGCGCGACGATGGAGCTGGTGGCCGCGCGCAGCGGCGTCACCCGCTCGCTGCTCTACGAGCACTTCGCCTCGCTGGAGGACCTGTACATCGCCTGCGTGCGCTCTGCTCGGGCCGAGCTCTACGCGCGCTTCGTCGACGCCAGCATCTTCAACCAGGGCCACCCGCGCGACCAGCTGCGGGCCGGGATGGCGGCCTACTTCCGCTTCGTCCAGGAGCACGGCCCCAGCTGGGACGTGCTCTCCGGCACCGGCTCGCTGCCGGCCGGGCCCGCCGGCGAGCTGGCCGCCGAGCTGCGGTTCCTGGCCGCCGACCAGATCGCCGCCCTCGCCGGCCAGGTCGTCCCCGAGCTCGATCCCGACGAGGTCCGGGCCTACGCCCACATCGTCTCCGGCGGCGGCGAGCAGCTGGCCCGCTGGTGGCGCCGCAACCCCGAGGTCCCGCTCGAGGTCGTCGTCGACCGGCTGATGAAGGTCGCCTGGGACGGACTCAGCGGCTTCGCCGAGGCAGCCTTCGGGCCCGACCCGCCGTCGGACCCGAGCTGACCTCAGCCTCAGCCGACCCGCGTGCGGCGGACCCGGACCACGCTCCGCAGCCGCCGGGCGTCGTCGGCGCGGGCGGCGACCAGGTAGTCGCCGCGCGGCAGGCGCGCGGCGATCCGCAGCTTCCAGCCGCGGGTGCCGCGGGCCGCCACCCACACCCGCCGGCCGCAGGCCCGCGGGCGACCGAAGCGCCCGCCGCGGGTCAGGAAGCGGCAGCGCCCGCCCGCGACCCGCCGGGCGACCGCCAGCTGGACCCGGCGGACGCGGGCGCCGCCGCTCGCGCGGCGCGCCGTGCCGGAGGCCCGCAGCCCGTCGCGGCGCACCCGCAGGTGGGCGATCCGGACCCGCGGGCGCTTCGGCTTCGCGGCCGGCGGCGACGTCGGTGCGGCCACCACCCGCGGCCAGTCGAGCCGGCCGGCCGGAGCCGACGCGGGGAAGGCGTTCGGGCGGCAGGGCTGGTTGAGCAGCGTGTCGCAGGTCGAGTGGCCCTTGGGGACGACCGGGCTCGGGACCGTCCCGACGACGATCCGCGAGGGGTGCGCCGCGTCGTGCAGGATCTCGTTCGGGCCCGGGAGCAGGCCGGGCAGGAAGTTCCAGCCGCCGGTCTGGCTGGGCGAGTCGATCACCAGCCGGATCCGCGACCCGGCCCGGAACACGTGGTCGAAGGGCAGCACCTCCAGGCGAACCGGGATCACCTGGCCGGGGACCAGCGTCTGGACGTCGGAGGCCAGGTGCGTCTGGACCGGCATCGTCTCGGTGCTCTGGCGCGCGTCGAGCTTGCGGTGCGACGCGCGCAGCCAGCCGCGGGCGACGTAGACCTCGTTGCCGTCGGGCCGGACCTCGGTGATCGTGGCCTGGAGGTCGGTCTCGTCGCGCGACGGCCGGATCCACATGTCGAGGCTCAGCGGGCCGAGCAGCTCGACGTCGCGGGCCAGCCGCGGGGTCGTGTACGGGACCGCGCCGGCCGGGTCGCCGGGCTGCTTCCACATCTTGTTGCGCTGGCCGAAGATCACCCCGCTGTCGGTGCCTGCCGACTGGGTGTGGGTGATGTAACGATCGGCCGGCTGCTCGCCGCGCGGCGGCGCCGCCGTCAGCGCCCCGCCCTGACCCAGGTACAGCCGCTCGGTGCGGGTCGGCGGCGGCCAGCGGTCGCTGGTGGTGACCCAGGCCGGGGTCGCGTCGCGGACGTTGGTCGTCTCGTGCCAGAGCTGCATCCGCGGCGTCTGGTCGAAGCCGTTGCGCTCGCCCTTGACGAAGCGGTCGAAGAACCGCACCAGGTCGTTGCCGATCCGCTTGGAGCGGACGCACATGCTGTGGTAGCCGTTGGCCGCGATCCCCCAGGTCCGCTTCGGGTCGAGCCGCGGCCACAGCGTCCACATGCTGCGGCTGCCGGTCTCGTCGTCCTGCCAGGTCGAGCAGAAGAGCGCCGGCACGTCGATCCGGTCGGCCGCGGCCGCGACCGCCCGCTCGTGCCAGAACGGGTCGATGTTGGGGTGCAGCAGCGCGGTCAGCGCGATGTTGTTCAGCGGGTTGGTGACGAGCTGGTGGAGCAGGCTCAGCCCGCACTGCGGATCGCCGGCGGTGAGCCCGTCGACCGAGCTCGAGGTCGAGACCGGCAGCTGGTCGAGCAGGGCCCAGAGGACCGCGAACTCGGCGTTGGCGATCCCGCCGGGATAGGCCGCGTCGCGGTAGAGGTCGTCGACGATCTGCCACGGCGCGATCGCGGCCAGGCCCTTCGGGTGCAGCGCCGCGACGCCGGGCTGCATCAGGCCCGGGAACGAGGTCCCGAACATCCCCACCCGGCCGGTCGACCACGGCTGGCTCGCCGCCCACTCGACGGCGGCCTTGCCGTCGGTGCTCTCGACCGGCGACCGGAACTCGAAGGTGCCCTGCGAGCAGCCGGTGCCGCGGACGGCCACCCCGACGATCGCGTAGCCGGCGGCCAGCAGCGACTTGGCGTTGTCGACGTCGTTGCAGGTCAGCGGCGAGGTGCCCTCGCAGTAGCCGTCGTACTTCATCGCGACCGGGAAGCGGCCCTCGGCGCTGGGCAGCACGGCGGCGTAGCGGAGCTGAACCCCGTCGGCCATCGTGATGTAGCCGCTGCGCTGGACGGGCGCCGCCTGCGCCTGCGCGCTCCCGGCGACGCACCACAGCAGCGCCAGCGCGGCCAGCCGCAGCAACGTGGATCCAGCGGTCATCGAACGTCTCCCCATCGGCCCTGGCTCGTGCTCGGTCGGCCCGCGGACGACGGGCGTGTCCGGGGCTGGTGCTGGCAACGGCCAGGACCTTTGCCAGCACCAGCGGGAGCAACCTAACTGACGTTCGCGTCAGTTGTCAACGGAGGGCGCGCACGACGCGCACCGTGCGCGTGCGTCCGCTCGCCCGGCTGCGCGCGCGGACGACCACCCGGTAGCGGCCGGCGGGCAGCCGCCGCAGCGAGCGGCGGAGCGTCGCCCAGCGCCGGTCGCTCGTCAGCGAGAGCCGGCGCGCCGTCCGCCAGCCGCCGCGGTCGCCCCGGCGCTCGATCGCCACCCGCACCGTCGCCGGCGAGGAGACCCGCAGCGCCAGCCGCCCGGCCGTCAGCCGGATCCGGGTGACCCGCGGACGGGCGCGGCTGGCCGGCGCCGCCGGCGACGCGGCCGCGGTGCAGGGAACGTTCGGCACCGGGACGCTGCCCGGCGTCTCGATCCGGAAGCGGCAGCCGGCGGCGGTGATCCGCACCGGCGAGCCGGCGGCGCTGACCGTCAGCCGCCCGCCCGCACGGCGGAAGCGGACCACGCGATCGGGCGGGGCGTCGAAGCGGTAGTCGAACTCCCACAGCCGGCCGTGGGTGGCGACCGTGTCGTTGACCCAGCTCGTCGGCCGCTCGTCGACCGGCTCGAAGAGCCCCCAGCGGATCGCGTTGCGCAGCTCGCGGCGGGGGGTCTCGGAGTCGTGGTAGCCGGTCGCGCGGTCGTAGCGGACGTCGACCCCGGCCGCCCGCAGCGCCGCGGCGTAGTTGACCGACTGGGGCGCGATCACCAGCGTCTCGGCGATCCAGTAGCCGAGCATGTCGGGCCGCAGCGCCTCGGGCCCGAGCGTGCCGTCGCCGCTGGCCATGTAGACCCGCGTCTCGCGCAGGTTCGAGGCCAGCTTCACGGGATCGTGGCCGCGCTCGTAGAAGCCGCCGGGCGGCCCCTCGACCCCCTGCAGGTCGAGCGGCGCCCCGGAGTTGAACTGCGCGAACGCCGACTGCGCCGCGCCGACCAGCAGCGAGGGGTAGACGGCCAGGTCGACGAAGCCTGAGACGACCGCCACCGAGCCGAAGAAGCCCGGCAGCCGCCCGCCGAGGTAGGCCGCGCCGAGCCCGCCCATCGAGACGCCGGCGATCGCGTGGTAGCGCCGTTCGGGCCGGATCTTGTAGCGGGCGAGGACCTGCGGCAGCACCTGGTCGAGCACGTAGCTCTCCCACCGCGGACCGTCCCGCCGGCCGCCGCTCCACCAGTCGGCGTACCAGCCGCTGGCGCCCTCGGGCATCACGATGATCGCGTTCAGGCCCGCCGCCGTGCGCGCGATGTCGCCGCCGCTCGGGTGCGACCAGGCCTTGTAGTTGCTGTTCAGCCCCGAGAGCAGCAGCAGCAGCGGGTAGGCGCGCTGCGGGTCGTAGCCGTCGGGCAGCAGGACGCGGGCCCGCGGCGGGCCGGAGTACGAGTACCAGCGCTCGTTGATCTCGCCGTTGCGCGCCGGGATCGTGATCTCCACCAGCTGGCTGGCCTGGGCGCTGACGGCCCCGCCGATCGCCAGCCCGCAGGCCGCGAGCACGGCCATTCCCCACCGTCGCGTGCCCGTCCCCATGACCAGGAGATTAACAGTCTGGCCTGCATGTAGCTGCTGGAGTGCAGATATCTTGCACGCCGCCGCCCCGGTCGACTACTGTACTATTTCACAGACGTTAGTACAGTCTTTGTCCGGACTGGATCGAGGCGGCGTGGCGTCACCACCAGGGTCGAATCGAGGAGCAGGGTCAGTGAGCAGACTTCGCAGGGCGACCGCGACGGCGGCCGTCGTCATCGGCACGTTGGGCTTCGCCGGAACCGCCTCGGCGGCGAACACCACCTACTACGTCGACGCCGCCGGCGGCTCGGACGCCAACGCCGGCACCAGCCCCGAGGCCGCGTGGAAGACGCTGGCCAAGGTCAACGCCACGACCTTCTCGCAGGGGGACAAGATCCTCCTGCACAGCGACCAGACCTGGGTCGAGCAGCTGCGGCCGAAGGGCTCCGGCGTCGCGGGCAACCCGATCACGATCGGCAACTACGGCGGCGGCGCGAAGCCGATCGTCGACGGCAAGAACGTCACCGGTGGCGGCGCCGGCGGCGGGGCCGTCTACCTGGTCAACCAGAACCACTGGACGATCACCGGCCTCGAGGTCACCAACGACAACGGCACCGCCAACGTCGTCGGCAGCAACCGCGTCGGGATCCTGGTCAACAACACCAGCGGCACGCTGAAGACCGGCATCACGATCAAGGACAACTACGTCCGCGACGTCAACGGCTGCTTCACCTGCAACGGCGCCAACGCCCAGACCAACGGCGGCATCTCCGTCGTGGCCGACACGATGAACGGTCTCGGCAACGGCGCCAGCAGCTACAAGGACGTCCAGATCACCGACAACGTGGTCGAGCGCGTCGGCCGCACGGGGATCAACTTCGACGACTACTCGACCGGCTTCCTGTTCTACTTCGTCTCGCAGGACGCGCTGAGCAAGAACGTCACGATCGCTCGCAACACGCTGAAGGACATCGACAGCGACGGCATCATCCTGCGCGGCTCGAAGGAGAACCTGATCGAGCGCAACACGGTCGACGGCGCCGGCTCGGTCACCTCGTCCGGCACCCAGCCGGGAACGGTCGGCATGTTCGTGGCCAAGACCACCAACACGGTGATCCAGTTCAACGAGGTCTCGCGCGTGCAGACGCACGTCGTCGACGGCCACGCCTACGACGTCGACCTGTTCGCGTACAACACGATCGTCCAGCACAACTACAGCCACGACAACGAGGGCGGGCTGATCCTGCTGATGGGCGGCCTCGGGTCCGGCAGCAACGCGACCGTCCGCTACAACCTCAGCGTCAACGACGGCTTCGCCGGCGACAAGGGCATCGTGTCGCTGTCGAGCGGGCTGCTCAACGGCTCGAAGATCTACAACAACACGATCTACATCAAGCCGGGCCTGAACTCGCCGCCGATCGCCCAGCAGGGCTGGAGCGGCGACAACAACAACGGCTGGTGGTTCCGCAACAACGTCGTGGTCAACCACGGCACCGGCACCTGGCAGCTGCCGCGGGGCACCGGCACCACGATCAGCAACAACCTGATCTACGGCAACCACACCGCGGGCGAGCCGGCCGACCCGCAGAAGATCACCGCCGACCCGCAGATGATCGACCCGCCGACCGAGGCGCCGTACGGGATCGAGAACGTCGGCGGCTACCAGCTGGCCGCGACCTCGCCCGCGGTCGGCAGCGGCGCGCTGATCCCGGACAACGGCGGACGCGACTTCTTCGGCCGCCCCGTCTCCGCCACGCTGGCCCCGTCGCGCGGGTTCCACGAGGCGCAGTAGCCGCGGTCTCGGCGGCCGGCCCGCGCGGGCCGGCCGCCGACGCGCGGGGCGCGGCGAGGGTACGGACCGCTGCTAGCCTCGACCGATGAGCTTCTCGGGGCGGATCGCCGATCCCGGCGTCCGCGCCCCCGGCCGGCGGCGCTTCTCGCCGCGACAGGAAGAGGTGCTCGACACGGTCGAGGTCGTCTTCCGCCGCGAGGGCCTGCGCGGCGTCCGGATGGGCGACCTGGCCGCCGAGGCCAACTGCTCACGCAGCACCCTCTACGAGATCGCCCCGAGCAAGGAGGACCTTTTCCTGCTCGTGCTCGACCGGATGATGCGGCGGATCTCGCTCCGCGGCGCGCTGGCCATCGAGCAGGCGGGCACGAACATGGAGCGGAGCGCCGCGATGCTGACCAGCGGCGCCCTCGATTTCGCCGAGCTCGGTCCGCGCTACCTCGACGCGGTCCGCGACCACCCGCCGGCGCGGATCCTGCTCGACCGCTGGATCGCCGTCTGCCGCGACATGCTCGAGACCCTGATCGACCGCGCGATCGACGAGCGGGAGGTCCGCCCGGTCAACGGCCGCGTCGTCGCCGAGGTGATGTTCGCCTCGGTCCTGACCTTCACCGATCCCGACTTCGTCCGCACGAGCCGGGTCACCACCGCCGAGGCGCTGCGGGGGATGGTCGACCTGCTGCTCGACGGCCTGCGCCCGCGCTGACCGCCGCGCCCGTCAGCGACGGCGGACGGTGCGCCGCTCGCGGACCGTCCGCTGGCCCGGGGCCTTCCACGCCACCGTCACCGCGATCCGCGGGCGGGTGCGAAGCAGGCGGCGGCCGGTGGCGTTCAGCCGCAGCCGGGCGACGGTGCCGGTCCGGCGCGAACGGACGCTGCGGCGCGCGATCGTGACCGTGCGAACGCTGGCGCGGCGGCCGGCCGTGGCCCGCGCGCGGGTGGTCACGGTCACCGTGCCCCGGCAGCGCTCGCGGACGACGCAGGTCACCGGCATCCCGAACGCGCCGCTGGCGGGCACCCGCGTCGGCCGGCCGAGCACGACCGGGACCGGCGGCGTCGGGCGCCCCAGCGGGCTCAGCGGCACCACCGGCGAGGGCGTCCCGTTGCGCGCCGCCTCGGCCTCCATCTGGGCGATCCCCTGGCGGAGGAAGGCGATCACCCGCGCGTCGACGGTCGGCCAGCCGGCGTCGGGGTGGGCCAGGATCCACTCGCCGGCCGCGCGCAGGCTGTCGCGCGTGAAGCCCGCCTCGGCCAGCTGGGCGTCGGTCGGGCGGAAGGTCCCGAGCACGTAGACCACGGCGGCGTAGTCCCACGGCAGGTTGGTGATCTTCGGGATCCGGCCCCAGGGGCAGCCGGCGGGCGGCCCGGCGGGATCGGGTCCCTCGTAGCCCTCGACCAGCAGCCCGTTGCGGCAGATGTCGTAGCGCGGCCGGGGAGCCACCCGCACCACGACGCCGGTCAGCGGCTGGCCCTCCGCGACGGTCACCGGCGGCGCCGTCTCGTAGTTCGACGATCCGTCGCTCGGGCCGACCAGCCAGCGGTCGTCGGTGCCCGTGAACGGTCCGACGTCGTCGTTGGTGGCCTCGACCAGGTAGGTCCCGGCGCGGATCTTGAGGCTGAAGCGGCCCTCGGCGTCGGAGGGGTTCGCGGTCCGGGCCTCGGCGTTGCTGCTCGCGAAGCGGACGTGGACCCCGGCGACCGGCGTACCGTCGAGCGCGCTGACCACCGTCCCGCTGACCGGCTGCTCGGGCGGCAGCGCCTGCGCGCGGGCCGCGGCCGGCGCCGCAACCGCGACGGCGAGCAGCAGCAGCGCGAGCAGGAACGGACGGAGGGCGACGGTCACGGGCACGAGATCCAGGCGAACGGGGACGGTGCACACAGCATCGGCCGCCCGCGCCGCGGGCTTGAGCCGGCGGTGAACGGCGGCGGGCCGCCCCGCGAGAGACGGCCCGGCCACCGGTCAGGGATGCGTCGGACGCCTCACAGGCCGCAGAGGAGCGCGGTCAGCGACAGGTCGGGGAGCCCGATCAGCGAGAGGCTGGTGCCGCCCCCGCAGGCGACGTCGCCGGAGGTGCTCGCCCCGATGATCGCCCGGTCCCGGGCCCGGAAGCCGTCCGGAGCCGGGAACTTCGCGGTCACGCCGTCCCAGGTGCCGGGGAAGCCGCCGTCGTCGCGGTAGTCGATGGTGCCGGTCACCGGCCGGTGGTCGGTGTCGATATAGACCCGCGGCACCGGCACCGGGCTGCCCGGCGCGCCGGCGTCGAAGACGAGCTGCCCGACCTGCATGTCCCGGGCCCGGATGAACTTCCTGCGATGGTCCGAGGAGCGGCACTCCAGCTCGCTGTTGGGCTCCAGGCAGACCAGCGCGTCGATCGTCATCGGGCTCTGGCTGGTGCCGTGGTCCGTGACCTCGAGCGAGACCTCCGGGTGCTGGTTGGGCGAGTCGTTGGTGCGGCACCGCTGCCCGGCGTCGAAGCAGACGTCGAGCGACTTGGGCAGGTTCGACAGCGTCGCGTCGAGCACGCCGAGCTCGCCCTTGTCGGTCGCCAGGTGCAGCTCGTCGATCGGGCCGCCCGCGCGGTAGCGCAGCTCGCTCTTGCCCTCGGCGCCCTCCTTCGGCGTGCGCAGCCGAACCTCGGTCCGCGGCTGCGGGCGGTCGATGTAGCCGCGCACGTACTCGGGGACGCCGGTCGCGGTGTTGTCCTCGCTCATCGTCTTCATGTCGATCGCGAAGACCCGCGGCGCGTCGACCAGGTCGACGGCGACGTCGGTCAGCTTGAAGCTGCCGTCGTCCGACTCGACCTCCTCGACCCGCGCCGAGCGCAGACCGGAGACCTGGGCCGAGATCGCGTACTCCTGCGGCGTGTCGTGGTAGACGATCCCGTCGTGGTTCGACGGCAGCGGCCGCAGCGAGCCGTCGGCGACCTGGATCAGCAGCCGGCCGAGCGGATCGGAGGCCGTCGCGTCGACGATCGGCCCGCTCTCGGGGATCTTCGCCTCGACGTGGCGGGGGACGGCGTCCAGCTCCAGGTTGATCTCCTTCGCCCGCTCGACCATCTCCAGGTTGCTACCGGTCAGCCGCAGCCGCTCGATCGGCTTGTCGGCGTCGAAGACGACGTGCGTCCCCGCGCTGTCGGAGTCGGTCAGCTTCAGCTGCGCCCGCTTGGGCAGGCGGTCGATCCGGGCGTCGAGCTTCAGCTCGGGACGGTCGTCCTGGGCGATCGTGGCCTTGGCCAGGAACGAGCGGCCCTCGCCGACCCGGACCAGCACGTCGAGCGGGTCGGGGGTCAGCTTGACCTGCCGCAGCCCGAAGATCCGGGCGGTCAGCAGCCAGCGGTCGCGCTGGTCGCGGTAGATGACGCCCTGCTCCTCGGGCTCCAGCGACTCGCCGTGGCCGTCCGAGGCCGCGACGTCGATCTGGCCGACGGGGTTGTCGGTCACGAACTCGATCGCGTCGCCGGCCTGCTTGATCTGCAGGTCCATCGTCGACGGGACATCCTTGATCGTGGCGTTCAGGTGCGTCGCCCGGGCGAACAGCGGCTCGCCGCTGACCGCCTCCAGCTGGATCTCGCCGATCGGGGCCGAGCCGTCGTAGGTCACCCGCGGCGCCGTCGGGTCGATGAACAGGTGCGCCTCGTGGGGCATGTCGCGGATGAAGGCCTCGGCCTGGATGTCGGGGTCCTCGAAGATCGCCCGCACCGGACCGGGCTTCATGACCGCGTCGAGCAGGATCGCGTTGCCGGCGCCCTCGGGCGACGTGCCCTCGATCCGGGCCCGCTCGACGTCGAACAGCCGCAGCGCGGTGGAGCGGTACTGCGTGCGCCCGCGTCCCTCGCCGTCGACGTTCTTCAGGTAGGCGCCCGGCTGGTCGTCCTCGATCGGGACGCCGTTGGTGCCGAAGGCGGCCTCGATCTGCCCGACGGGGCCGCCGCGGGTGGTGATCAGCAGCTTCTCGACCCGTCGGTCGATCGTCTTCAGCCGCGCCGAGAGGCCGGTCGGCGCGTGGCGGATGTCGACCGCGCCGGTGTCGACCACCTTGTTGTAGAACGGCGCCCCGGTCCGCGAGGTGATGTCCGCGGTCAGCCGCTCGATCGGCTCGCTCGCGTCGAACTCGATCGCCCGGTCGCTGATCTCGGGGTCGTCGGGCTGGGCGTCGGTGACCTCGCGGGTGGCGATCGTCAGGTCGAGCTCGCGCGGGACCTTCGCGATCGTCGCCTCGATCCGTTCCTCGGTGTCCAGCTCGTCGTCCTGGACGCGGGCGAGGACCTTGGTGGTGATCGGCTCGGCGGTCCGCAGGTGGGCGGTGATCTGCTCGCCGAAGACGAAGTCCGCGGCCATCCGCGCCGGGACCTGCTGCTGCTCCAGCCGGGTCATGATCCGGTTGCGGCGGTCGCCGGCCAGCGTCTCGCGGTCGAACAGCTCGGCCAGGATCGCCACCGGCCCGGTCGCCCCGGTCTGGGTGATCGTGGCGCCGAACTTCAGCGGGTCCTCCTCCTCGAGCCCGAAGACGTCGGTCAGCCGGACGTCGGTCGTCCAGGTGGTCGGCGCGTCCGAGCCCTTGGCGTCGTAGCCGACCGCCAGCCGCTGGCGCGGGAAGCCGCCGTCCGAGGGCTGACCGGGCCGGGCCGTGTTCGACGGGTCGGCGATCACGGCCTCGACCGAGACCGGCAGGTGCTCCTGGACCCCGCCGACCCGGTGGATCTCGAACTTGGCCTTGTCGAGCGAGAAGACCGACAGCGTGGCGATGAACTCCGGCGCCTGGTCGTCGTCGACGTCGAGCGCGGTCGGGACCTCGAGCGTCGCGGGGATGTTCTTGACCGCGACCGTCCCGTCCGGGCGGACGAACTCGGTGTGGAACGAGTAGTCGAGGACCCGGGCGTTGCAGGCCCCGGTCTTCAGGACGTCGGTCAGCGAGCTGATGCCGGGGATCCCGTCCACCAGCTCGTGGACCTCGGTCACGGGAGGACAGAGCAGGTCCTGCACGACCCGCCCGAGCTGCTCCCCCCGGTCGAGGTCGTCGATCACCGGCTGCAGCCAGTTCTTCGGCAGCAGGTCGAGGTGCTGCGTCGGCGTCGGCGCGGCCGGCGCCGACGCCGGGGCGAGCGCGGCGACGGCCATCGCGGCCACCGCCAGCGCCTTGCGGGCGTGCTTGAGCATGCGTGTCGCTCCCGTCGGGCTCCGCCTTACGGCAGGAGGTCTCCGGACAGGCCGCTCTGGCCGTCGTGGTCGGGGCCGCGAGGACCGTCGCCGCCGGGGCCGCCGTCACCGTGCTGGAGGGTCGAGCCGACGACCTCGGAGCCGGCGCTGCCGAACTGGCCGATCGCGGCGCTCGGACCACCGGCGCCGCCGCCGCCGTGGCCGCCGCGGCCGCCGTCGCCGCCCTTGCCGCCCTTGCCGCCCTTCCCGACCTCGCCGTCCGGGGTGCCGACGCCGTCGTCGGTCACGCTGCCGCCGACGCCCCCGGCGCCACCGGTGCCGGGCACGCCGCCGCGGCCGCCGTCGCCGCCGGGCCCGCCGTCGCCGGCGACGACGCTGGAGCCGTCGAGCACCCGCACGCGGGCGTTGTAGAGGTAGATGCCGAACGAGCCGCCGCCGGGCGTGCCCGCGCCGGCCCCGAAGGCGCCGAAGCCGCCGGCCCCGCCGCCGCCTCCGCCCGCGCCGCCGCCGTCGACGCAGGCCGCGCCGCCCTGGCCGGCACCGCCACCGCCGCCGCCACCGCCGCTGCCGTCGGTGCCGTTGCCGCCGGGCTCGGCGAGGTCGGCGACGAAGGTGAAGCGGGCCTCGGCGAGGCTGTTGGTGCCGCCGGCACCCTGGCTGCCGGAGCTGCCCGCGCCGCCGTCCTGGCCGGGCACGCCATCCTCGCCGCCGTCGCAGCCGTGCTCGAAGCCGCCGCGGCCGGGGTTGCCGCCGAACGGTCCCTCGCCCGGCGCGCCGAAGTTGCCGTCCTGGTCCTCGTGGCCGCCGCTGCCGCCGCGACCGCCGTAGTTGAGCGGGCTGGTGCCGCCGTTGCCGCCGCTGCCGCGATCGCCGTCCTCGTCGCCCGGGCCGCCGGCCTGGCCGGGGTTGCCGTCGGCGCCGTCGGCCCCGTGGGCGCCGCGGGTGCCGGCGACCGCGTCGGCGGCCCGGACGCGGACCTTGCGGAGCGTGATCGCGGCGTCGGTGCCGGTCTCGTGGACCACCCGCAGGCCGTAGACGCTGCGGGTCGAGGCGTCGGGGGTCGCGCGCAGCTCGAGCAGCTGCAGTTCGGCGGCGACGCCGTCCTGGGCCAGTGCCGCCTGCGGCGAGCCCTCGATCCGCGTGGCGCTGGTCAGGGCGATCCGCGACCAGCCGTCCTCGGCCCGGTAGCCGCCGTACAGGTTGACCCCGTCGCGCAGGATCACGCCCGCGGTGTCCGCGCTGTAGACGGCGGAGTCGATGTAGACGTCCTTGCCGGTCGCGGAGGCCAGGTCGACCGCGTTCTGGACGTTGCGCAGCGGCGCCTCGCGGGTGCCGGCGGCACCGTCGTCGCCGGTCGGGGTGACGAAGATCCCGTCGTCGGGGTCGCCGTCGAAGCCGTCGCAGTCGAGGTCGATCGCCTTGACGTCGGCCGGATCGGGCTGGTTGGGGTGGATCGCCGCGTCGTGGTCGTCGCAGTCCTCCGGTACCGGAAAGCCGTCGCCGTCGCGATCGTCGGTCGGGACCTCCTTGTCGTCGGCGGGGTTGAGGCAGTCGAGGCCGCGGTCGATCTCGACGCCGTCGGCGATCCCGCCGCCGTCGGTGTCCCTGGCGGTGAGCGGGTTGCAGCTCTCCAGCAGCAGCTCCTCGAGCAGCCCCGCCCGGTCGCCGTCGAGGTCGAGCAGGCCGCGGTCGACGGCCTGCAGCGGATTCAGCAGCGGCGCGAGCAGCGGCTTCAGCGGCGTCGGCTTGGCCTCGGCGCCGGCGGCTGGAACCAGCGCGACCGAACAGGCGGTCGCCGCCAGCAGCGACAGCTTGGAACCCGTGCGTTGCATCTCTCTCCCCCTACGTGGACGAACGTCGAGGGCCGATCAGACAGCAGCGGCGCCGAGGCCGACAATCGGGAGCGGACCCTGGACCTAGCGGTCGCAGGGCCCGCGTCCCGCGCCGCTAGGAGACCCGCTCGACGGCCAGCGAGCAGCCGATCAGCGAGCGGTTCGGGACCGTCGGCGCGATCCGGACGCCGTTGCACTCGACCCGCGCGGACTCGCCGCCGCGGATCATCACGCCCGGGTCCTCGTTGCGCGTGAAGCCCTGGTTGGCCGACGACTGGTCGCGGAACCAGTACGAGACGCCGCCGGCGCTGAAGACGGTGACCCGCGAGTTCAGCGACAGCCGCTCGCCGTCGATCGCCCGCTCGAGCACGTGGCGCGACTCGGAATGGACGCTGCAGACCTGGGCGCTGGGCGGGCAGCTGACCTTGACCGCGCAGCCGCGGTTGAACCAGCCGCCGGTGGTCTGGGTGCCGATCCAGTCGGGGGTGACGCACTCGCCGAGGGTGCCGTTGGTCAGCGCGGTGGTGCGGACGGTCGGGCTGCCGGAGTCGGCGGGCAACGGCGGGGCCGGGTCCGGCTTCGGCGTCGGATCGGGCTTCGGCTGCGGGTCGGGCGTCGGGTCCGGCTTGGGCGTCGGCGGGGTGTCGCAGTCGCGGTCCTCGATCGTGATGTCGCCGTAGTCGCGACGCTGGCCCTCGCGGCGGGTCCGCTTGATCACCCGCACGCGGGCGGTCTCGGTGCCCTCGCAGACGCCGTCGGCGACGGCGGTGAAGCGGACCGTCGCGATCATCGAGTGGCCGGCGCGGCGGATCTTCAGCTTCGCCCGGGCCGGCGAGGTCTTGGCGACGAAGTCCCCGGGCCGCGCGGCGGTCAGCGGGATCGCGTCGACCAGGAAGGTGCAGGTGCCGTAGCCGCGCTGACAGGTGAGCTTGATCCGCAGGTCGGAGGTCTGGCCCTCGCTGACGGTCCAGTCGGGGACGTTGGTGGGGCGGATCGCGTCGGCGTCGGCCGACGCGGCGCTTGGAAGGGCGGTGCCCAGCGAGGCGCCGACGACGGCGATCAGGGCGAGGCGGGAGCGGAACGAGGTGGTGAGCATGGTGGTCTCCTGAGGGAGTCGGATGAGCGATGGGGCCATGCTCGCGAGGGGCCCATGAAGCGCAGATGAACGGCCGCCGGTCGGCGGCGCGGTCGCGGTCGCCGCGCTCTGGCTGGCCGGCCGCCGCCGCGGCTAGGGCGTCTGCTCGCCGGCCAGCCAGTTGCGGATGGTGGTCGGGTCGGGCTTCTGCTCCCACGGGACCGCGCACTCGGCGTCGGTGTAGATCCACTCGACCAGCAGCCGGTGCTCGCCGCCGTCGTTGTGGGTCAGGTGACCCTGGATGTAGGTGTGCGCCTCGAGCTCGCGCAGGTCGGGCACCAGCTCGCCGCCGCCGACCGGTGGGATGGTGCTGGCGTCGTACTGCTGCTCGAGCGGCTGCACGGCGCCGAAGACCGTGGTCACCGGGTCGGTCCAGACGATCCCGCCGCCGACCTCCTTGGCGTCGAGCGTCGCCCGCCAGGGAGCCCGGCCGAGCAGCACGATCCGCCGGTCGTGGTCGGTCGTCCGGGCCAGCATCAGCCAGATCATGAAGCGGTTGGCGGCCTGGGTCTGGGTCAGGGAGGCGTCGACCCCGCGGCCGTGGATCGCCACCGGTACCGGCCACCGCGGGTCGTCCCGGCACTCGATCTGCAGCGGCACGCCGATCTGCAGCTCCTCGGTCGCGCCGCCGCCGCGTTCGTAGAAGGGCAGCGAGCCGATGTCGCTGTCGCGCAGCGCGGCGCCGTACTGGAAGTTCTCGGTGATCTGCCCCCGCAGATCGTCGCCGTAGAACGCGTAGCGGTTGTAGGTGACGACGTTCTGCGCGAACCCGACGGTCCAGTTGCCCACCTCGGCCGGATCGTCCGCCGACAGCACCGTGATCGCGGCGCTGAACTTCGCCTGCCGCGCGGTCAGCATCACCGTCTCGACCATGGTGTCGCAGCTGAACGCGTTCTGGTCGATGTACTGCTGCGGCTGCCGATCGGGCTCGATCTTCGCCGGATCGTCGTAGCCGGTCGTCAGCTCCTGGTCGATCTGGATCCGCATCCCCGCGACGTCCACCACACGCACCATCAGGCGCCCCCTCGGTCGTTGGCCCCCGCCGACCGCGACCCGGTCGGCGCTCGGGAGCGAGCCTACGCCGAATGGGGACGCGATTGTGTTTTATCACGGGCCAGGGGGGGCAGGAGCTGTGATCGATCGGACTGGCGGGCCGACCGCGGCGCTCCTAGGGTGCGGCGAGCGATGAACCGGACCGTCCTCACGAGCCTCGCCACGGTGACCCTCGTGACGGCCGTCGCGGTGGGCCTCGTGCTCACGGCCGGCTCGGCCCGCCCGTGGGCGAAGGGCGGCACGCCGGCCCAGCGCCACGGGGCCCGCTCCCACGCCTCGTGGATCGGTCCGGCGTCGTTCGCCGAGTTGGTCCGCGGGGCCGACTTCGCCGGGGCCGCGACCGTGGTGCGGGTGGAGACCGGCGAGCCGCTGCCGACGCCGAGCGCTGCCGACGCCGCGCCGCTCCCGACCCAGGTCGTGACGCTGCGGGTCGAGGAGCAGTGGAAGGGCGACGCGGTCGGGCGGATCCGCCTCTTCAAGACCGGCAACGACACGGTCTGGATCACGGACGATCCCCCGTACGAGCCCGGCCAGGTCTACATGCTGCTGGCGACCCGCCGGGCCGAGGACGGCCTGCTGATCCCCTTCGGCCCCGAGGGACGGATCGAGATCCGCGACGGCCGGGCATCGTCGCTGACCGACTCCCCGACGGCCGCGGTCCTCGACGGTCAGTCGATCGAGGCGGTCGCGGCGACGATCAGAGAGGCGATGCGATGAGAGGCCACCGCCTCCTCGTGACGCTCGCGGCGATAGCCGCCACAAGCGCAGGACTCACGGCGCCGGCGTCGGGGCACGTCCTGTACGACGGAGGCAACCTCTCGCACAACCGCCATGGCCGCGACATCAACTTCATCAACGGGACGAGCACGACCTTCTGGGACGAGGTCCGCTGGGCGCAGCTGGCATGGCATTCCAAGATGGACGGGTCGTTGCGGTTCCCGACCACCGGCCACGACGCCTCGATCGTCCACGCGGTCGACACCAGCTACGGCGCCACCGGGTGGGGCGGGTACGCCTACAACGCCGGATACCACGCGGGCCACGGCCACCTCCAGCTCAACACCTCCTACGCATACAGTTCGAACCAACGCAGGGTGCTCGCCTGCCACGAGCTGGGCCACTTCATCGGCATGGCCCACAGCTCGAACGCCTCCGACTGCATGGTGACCCCCGTCGATGTGGGCGCGAGCGCATCGATCGCCACGTCGCACCGCGACCAGCTCCGCGCGGCCTGGAACGGCTCGGGTCACTAGGCGCGACGTCCCGGCTCAGTACCCGCCCGAGTTGACGTTGGCGCAGGCGTCGCGGTTCTGGGAGCGGACCCAGATCCTCACCGACGAGACCTTGTTCTTGAGCCCGAGGTCGGCGAGGTTGTCCTCCTCGCCCGCCTGCAGATCACCGAAGCCGTCGCCGAGCTGGCAGTTGCGGCGCCCGTACAGCTCGACGTAGCCGCCGGTCCGGTTGGCGACCGAGGCGGCGTTGTCCTCGACCTGGACCAGCCAGCCGTTGCGTCCGGCCGGGCCGTCGTTGAACAGCTCGTTGGCGAGGCTGCCGTCGGTGATCTGGAGGTCGGAGCGCGCCCCGGCGTAGTTGCTGTTGAACCAGAGGCAGAGCTTCCCCGAGGGACACTCGCCGAGCGCGGCCGAGCGCGGCCGAGGCGGGCGCGGCGCCGACGGCGAGTCCGGCGGCGGCGACGACGCCGGCGAGGGCTGCGGAGATGGTGGTGCGGGTGGACATGCGCGCACGCTCGCAGGTCGCGCATGTCCGTGTCTACGGTCGCCCGCTCGTCAGCTCCGCAAGGCGATCCGCCCCAACCAGTTCTGGGCGTAGTAGACGCTGTTGAAGCCGCGGTAGACGAACCGCTCCTGGAGCGCGACCGGGGTGTCCTCCCACCAGACCGGGAAGTAGGGCAGCTGCTCGCCCGACACGCGCAGGATCTCGGCGATCGCGCGCACCCGCACCCCGTCGTCGCTGGCCGCGGCCTGCTCGGCGACCAGGCGATCGACCCGCGGGTCCTTGAAGTTGGCGATGTTGAAGTTGTTCTCGGTCGCGTTGGCGCTGGGGTAGACGCCGATCAGGAAGTTGGCCGGATCGACGTAGTCCGGGGTCAGGGAGAGGAACTGCAGGCCCAGGTTCTCGTGGGCGTAGAGCGCCGCCAGCCAGGCCGTCTGCGACTGCTCGCGGACCCGCAGCCGGATCCCGATCTGCTTCAGCGACTCCCCCAGGCTGACCAGCGCCCGTCCCTGCTCGGGCGAGTTGCTGGGGAAGCTGACCTCGGCCGCGAAGCCGCGGGGGTGAGCCGACTGGGCCAGCTCGCGCCGCGCCGCATCCAGATCGAAGCCGTACTGGGGGATCCGGGCGTAGATCTTGCGCACCTCCTCGGGCGAGGCCAGGTCGGCCCAGCTCTCCGGCGCGGGGATCGCCGTCGCCGGCCGGCCGTGGCCGCCGAGGAAGGCCCGCACGATCCCGGCCCGGTCGGTGGCGTGGGCGATCGCGCGCCGCACGTGCAGGTCGTCGAACGGCGGCCGGCTGAGGTCGAACGAGAGGAACGCCACCGCCATCCCCGGCGAGTAGGCCGTCCGGACCGCCGGCAGCCGGTCCCAGTTGCGGGCGCGGGGCAGCGGGTACTCGAACGTCCCGTCGACCTCCTTCGCCCGCATCGCCAGCAGGTTTGCCTGCGGGTCGGTGACGAACTTCAGCGTCGCCCGCCGCACCAGCGGCCGCTGCCCCCAGTAGCCCTCGTTGCGCTCGACCGTCGCCTGGACGTCGTCGAAGCGGGTGATCCGGTACGCCCCCGTCCCGATCACGTTGACCGTCGGACCGGCCTGGCCGAGCTTGCGCCCGAGCCGCTGGGCCAGCCGCTTCGGCACCACGAAGCTCTCGACCAGCGCGTGCGGGAAGAGCGCGTCCGGCTGCTTCATCCGGATCGTCACCTCGAGCGGCCCGGTCGCCTCGATCGCCGCCACGTTGCCGTAGAAGGTGCCCAGCTGGGAGCCGACGTCGGGATCGATGTGGCGGCCGAGCGAGAAGGCGACGTCCTCGGCCGTCAGCGGCGTGCCGTCCCAGAATTTCACGCCGCGACGGATCCGGTAGACGGTCCGCCGCGGCCCCTCCTGCCGCCACGACTCGGCCAGCAGCGGGATCGGGCGGAGGCGGTCGTCGAGCCCCACCAGCCCCTCCAGGCCGAGGGCGGCGACCATCATGCCGTTGGTGTTGTAGCCGGTCGCCATGTCGAGGGTCTCCGGCCGCTCCGGCACCGACCAGGTGAGGCTGTCGATCTCGCGCTCGCTCGCCGGCCCGGCGACGCCGTCGGTCCGGCGGCGCCCGCCGCTGCCGCCGTCGCTCCCGCAGGCGGCCAGCAGGCCCGGCAGCGTCAGCAGCGCGCCGCCCGCCCCCACCCGTCGCAGCGCCTCGCGGCGCGTGGTCCCGTCCGGTCCGATGGTCATCGGCTGCTCTCCTCGCCTGATCGCCTTGCGGCGGCGTACGCGTGCGCCGCCGCCTGCGCCTCGTCCGATCCGGCCGAGGCGAGCATCGCCTCGGTCTCGCGGACGTAGGCCGCCTCCAGTTCCTCGGCGTCGACCGCGCCCAGCAGGCGCTTGGCCGTCGCCAGCGCGGTCGCGGGCTGGCCGGCCAGCCGCGTGGCCAGCTCCAGCGCCCGGGCCGCGACCTCGTCCGCCGGGCGGACCTCGTTGACCAGCCCCAGCTCGAGCGCCCGTCGCGCCTCGATCCGGCCGCCGAGCAGCACCAGCTCGCGGGCCCGGACCGCGCCCAGCGCCCGCACCAGCAGCGCCGACGCGCCGCCGCCGATCGCCAGGCCCATCGGCACCTCGGGCAGGCCGAAGCGGGCGTCCTCGGCCGCCACCACCAGGTCGCACGAGAGCGCCAGCTCGAAGCCCGCGCCGAGCGCGTAGCCGCGGACGGCCGCGACGCTCGGGACGCCGGCCCGCAGCACCCGCGAGACGTCCTGCAGCCGCTCGACGTGGTGGCGGGTGGCGGCGGGATCCATCGCCGGCGCGCCGACGTCGTGGCCGGAGCAGAACGAGCGCCCCTCGCCGACCAGCACCAGCGCCGCCGCTCCGCCGGCGGCAGCCTCGTCGAGCGCGGCGTGCAGATCCTCGACCAGCCGCTCGTCGACCGCGTTGTGGCGGTCAGGGCGACGGAGGGTCAGCTCGGCGACCGGTCCCGGACGCCAGCCGCAGGTGACCGACGGGCTCATCGGGCCAGCTCCGGTCGCGCGTCCCAGGCGTCCGCGGCGGTCCGCGGCAGCTGGTGCTTGGCCACCCGCTCGGACGGCGTCCGTGGCAGCTCGTCGACCAGCGACCAGAAGCGCGGGACCTTGAACGGTGCCAGCCGCTCGGCCGCGAACGACCGCAGCTCGGCGGCGGTCGCGGTCGCGCCCCGGCACCGCTGGACGACCGCCTTGACCTCCTCGCCGCGGAGCGGGTCGGGCACGCCGATCACCGCCGCGGTGGCCACGTCGGGATGGGTGGCGAGCACCGCCTCGACCTCGGCCGCGGCGACGTTCTCGCCGCCGCGGCGGATCATGTCCTTCAGCCGGCCGACGATCCAGAACCGCCCGTCGGCCCGCCGGACCGCCAGGTCGCCGGTGTGCAGCCAGCCGTCGCGGATCGTGCGGGCGGTGTCCTCGGGACGGTTCCAGTAGCCGCGCATCGTGGTGCCGCCGCGGACGACCAGCTCGCCGACCGTGCCGTCGGGCGCCGGCCGGTCGTCGCCGTCGACGATCCGCGCCTGCTTGCCCGGCACCGGGCGACCGATCGAGCCGCTGCCGACGCTGGCCGCGTCGTCGCGGTCGACGGCCAGGTCGAGCCCGGTCTCGGTCATCCCGTAGGCCTCGCGCCACGGCACCGCCCAGCGGCGCTCGAACTCGGCGTGGAGGTCGGGGACGATCCCGGAGCAGAGCACCAGCCGCAGCCGATGGCGCCGCTCGACCGGATCCTCGGGCTGGCGGAGCAGCAGCAGCGGCATCGTGCCGACCAGGTAGGTGACCGTCGCGCGGCTGTCGGCCGCCGAGCGCCAGAAGGTCGAGGCGGAGAAGCGCGGCAGGATCTCGAGCGCGCCGCCGCAGGCGATCATCGCCGCGGTCATCCACTGCGGGTCCATGTAGCTGAACGGCTGGGCGGCCAGGCAGACGTCGTCCTCGCGCAGGCCCAGCAGCTCGCCGCAGCGCTCGGCCAGGCCGAGCCAGTAGCCGTGGGTCAGCATGCAGGCCTTCGGCAGGCCGGTCGTCCCCGACGTGTACTGCAGGTTCAGCAGCGGGTCGGGGTCGGCGAGCGGCGGCAGCGGGTCGGCCGGGACCGCGGCCAGCTCTGCCTCCAGCACCGGCCACGGCGCGACCTCCAGCGCCGGTGCGACCGCCGGGATCCGCTCGGCCAGCGGCGGGTCGACGATCGCCAGCCGCGCGCCGGAGTCGCGCAGCACGTGCTCCAGGTCGCTGCCGCGGGCACCGACGTTGACCGGGACGGCGACCGCGCCGAGCTTGGCCAGCGCCAGCCAGGCGGTCGGGAACGCCAGCCCGTTGGGCAGCATCAGCGCCACCCGCTCGCCGGTCGCGACGCCGCGCTCCCGCAGCCGCCGCGCCAGCCGCTCGCTGTCCGCGTCGACCTGGGCGTAGCTGCGCTGCTGGCCGGCGAACCGCAGCAGCGGCGCGTCCGGCCGCTCGCGGGCGCGCGCCCGCAGCAGCGCCCCGAGCGTCGCGGCGGTCATCGGGCACCGCCCGCGGTCGGCACCATCGTCGCCGGTCCGGGAAGCTCGGGCACGGTCGGCAGCTCCAGCCACGACGGCTGCGCCGCGCCGCGGTGGATGGTCAGCAGGACGTCGCCGTCGGGGGGCAGCTGGGCGACGTGGCTGGCGTCGGCCCCGGCGATCGCGATCCGCAGCCGGTGGCCGGCGCGGACGGTGGCGACCACCGCGATCAGGTCCAGCCGCACCCGCTCGACCCGGCCGGGCACCATCGGCCGGCTGTCGGCCCGGGCGAAGGTCCGCGGCGTCCGCAGCCGGCGGTGCGGGACCTGCTCGTCGGCGACGGCTCGGCAGAGCAGCCGCAGGTGGCCCTCGGTCAGGTAGGTCACCCGGCCGTCGGGGGCGACGTCCTCCAGGTAGGCGATCAGCGACGCGTCGCTGCGCGAGGCGGACAGCGTCAGGTCGAGCGTCGCCACGCCGGCCACGTGCAGGTCGCGGTCGAGCGGGGCCGAGGTGCAGGTCGACAGCCGTCGGTCCTCTCGCGCCCGGTCGGGATAGACGACGTTGCCGCCGCCCGTCACCTGGGTGCCCCAGCGGCTCTCCGACCCGGCCGAGGCGCGCGGATCGGGACGGTGGGCGTCGACCGCGTCGGGACCGTCGTCGTCGGGCGGCTCGGGCGTCAGGCCGCCGGCCGCGCGCAGGTACCAGCGGTCGCTCGCGGTACCCGGCAGCGGCCACTGCTCGCTGCTGCGCCAGCGGGGATCGCCGAGCGCGACGTAGTGCAGCCGGCGGCCGGGCCGCGGCGGCTCGTCGCGCTGGACGTGGCGATCGAAGAGCTCGCGGACGCGCTCCAGCAGCTGCGGCTCCTCGAAGGCCCCGCGCTGGTCGGGGGCGGCGAACGGGTCGCAGGTGAAGTTGGCGCCGTGGTTCCAGGCGCCGATGTAGACGTCGATCGGCACGTCCAGGCTGAGGAAGCGCGCCAGCGCGCCGTTGGCGGTGCCGGCGTCGAACCAGCCCGCGGCGACCAGCATCGGCACGCCCGCGGCCTCGGCCGCCCGCCGGTGGCGGAACGGCGACCGCTCCTCCCATCCCCACTCGCCGATCCGGTCGTCCTTGAACGGCATCGCGGTCGACGCCGCGCGCAGGTCGACGTTGGCCTGGTGCTCGGCGATCGCCGCCGCCCGCAGCGCCGGCCCGTCGGGACCGTCGACCGGCTTCACGTCGACCACGTCGAGCGCGGTCGCGTGCGGCAGCCGGTCCAGCTCCTCCCGCGCCCCGGCGATCCCGTCGAGCGCCCGGGTCATGTGCATCCAGCTCTCGAGCATCGTGCGGTTCTCGAGCCCGCCCGGGCGGATCAGGTCCTCGTAGGCGTCGTAGTCGCCGAACAGCGGCGCGACCGCCCGCAGGCTCGGATGGCCGAGCGTGGCCAGCAGCTCCGCCGCGTTCGCGTCGTAGGAGTGGCCGTAGGCGCCGACCCGCCCGTTCGACCACGGCTGGGCGGCGATCCAGTCGAGCACGTCGCCGTAGTCGTCCAGCTCGGCCGGCGACCACTCGGCCGTCCGCGACCCGAACGACGCGCCGCTGCCGCGGGCGTCGACCAGCACCAGCGCGTAGCCCCAGCCGGTCCAGCGCCGGGCCTCGTCGGTCACCCCGTCGCCCTCGTTGGCCCGGTGGTAGCGGGTGGCGCGGAGGACGGTGCCGATCCGCGCGCCGGCCGCCAGCTCGGCCGGCCGCCAGACGTCGACGGCGATCCGGACGCCGTCGCGGGCGGTGACGTGGAGGGCGGTGCAGATCGGGTCGGCGGCCATCGTCACGACCCGAACGAGAAGCTGACCGGCTGGCCGTCGAGGGTGCCCGAGGCGGTGCCGCGACCGCCGCCGCGGTAGACCACGCGCAGGCTGCCGGTCGCGACCCCGTCGCCGCTCAGGCGCACGTGCCCGACCAGCCGGCCGCCGGCGATCCGGACGGCGCCGGCGGCGCGGACGTCGCGCACCACCCGCGCGCCGCGGATCGCGAACGCCGTCTCGCTGGTCGCCTGGTAGCCGCCGGCGCGGAGGGCCGGGGCCTGGCCGGCGAGCGACAGCGTCGGCAGCTGGGCGACGACGTCGCCGTAGGTCGCGACCACGGCGGCGACGGCGCGCCGCTGCGGCTCGGGCGCGGTGCCCGCCACCGGCTGGAGGTCGGCGGCGAGCCGCGGGTCGCGACCGGCCACGTCGAGCGGCTCGCCGGCGTCGCGGCAGGCCTGGACGTCGGCCTGCAGCGTGACCACGAAGCGCAGGCCCAGCTCGGCGCCGCACTCGCTGTCGGAGGCGGTGTGGCCGGCGTTGGCGACCTCGGCGAAGCGGCCGTGGGGGAACTGCGCCGCCGCCTCGCGACCCATCGCGCTCGGCGTGTTCGTGTCGAGGTCGCCGGCCAGCGCCAGCACCGGGACGTCGGGCATCGCGGTGCCGGGCGGCAGCGGGCGGCCGGCGGTCGGGTCGTTCGGCCAGGCGATGCAGGAGTCGGAGCCCTCGAAGCCGGCGTGGATCCAGCCGGCCGGGCTCAGCGGCCGGAAGGCGGCCGGGTCGAGGGCGGCGAGCGCCTGGTCGAACGCCTGCTGGCGGACGGCCGGCGGGTCGGCGAGCGAGAAGACCCGCGGGTAGTCGTGGCACTGGACCGCCGCGTTGGCCGCCGAGCTGAAGACGGAGACCGTCTCGGGATCCTGGCCCGAGAGCGCCGCGACCGTCAGCCGGGTGTTGGCCGCGAGCTGCTTGATCCGCGCCGGGTCGCCGGCGAGGGCGCCGGCGACCGCGCTCGGCAGCTGCCCGAAGACGTCGGCCGAGAGCGGCGCGTAGAGGATCCGGCCGAGCGCCTCCTCGTCGACGCGGTCGGCCAGCCGCAGGTCGCCGAACCGCACCGTCAGCGGCAGCGGGTGGCGACGCAGGCGGCGGGCGAGCCGGGCGACGTCGCGCAGCACCGCGTTGCCGTCGCAGGCCTGGGCCCGGGTGCAGACCAGCCGCACCGCGCGGCGGGCGGCGGCGATCTGCGGCCGGCCCCAGGGGTCGAAGTCGAGCGGGTAGGCGCCGCTGAGGACGATCGAGCGGACCTGGCTCGGGTGGCGGGCCGCGTAGACCGGCATCAGGTAGCTGCCGTAGGAGTCGCCCCAGAGGTCGAGCGGGCCGAGGCCGAGCGCCGCCCGCACCGCGTCGAGGTCGTCGGCGACGGCGGCGCTGCCGTAGGCCCCGACCCGGTCGCCGAGATGGCTGCCGCACTCGCCGGTGGCCGCCGCCTGCCCGACCTGCCAGGCGTGCTCGGGCGCCAGCGACGGGCAGGCGAGCGGCTCCGAGCGGCCGGTGCCGCGGGGGTCGACCAGCAGCAGCTCGCGGTGGTCGAGCAGCGGCGCGAAGAGGCCCGTCGACAGCTCGGCCGCCTGGGCGATCGCGCCCGCGCCGGGACCGCCGGGGTTGTAGGCGACGGTGCCGGCCGACGGGGTCGTGGTGTCGCGGCGGGGGACCAGCGCGTAGGCGACGTCGATCGTGCCGCGCTGCGGGTCGCCGCGGTCGACCGGCACCGTCACCGTCCCGCAGGTGGCGGCCACGCCGAGTCCCTGGCAGGGTGCCGGGCCGCTGTCGGCGCGGGCGGCCGCGGGACCGAGGGCGGTGAGCAGCGCGGCGAGCACGGCGAGGCGCACGGCGCGGATCCAGCGGTTCGTCATGCCGGCATTCTTCGAGCGCGCCGCCGCCGCGGGGTGCGACAGGCGGCGGAAGTGCGGGGGGTCGCCGTCCGTCACGCGTCGCCCCCGTCGCGCGGGCCGAGATGGCGCCGGAACCAGGCCGTCGCGCGCTCGGCGGCGTCGACCACCTGGGCGCGGCCGGTCCAGCCGTGGCCGGCGCCGGGGTAGAGCACCAGCTCGGCCTCGCAACCCACCTCGACCAGCGCCTGGTACTGCTGCTGGGCCTGCGACGGTGGCACGCAGCGGTCGTCGGCGCCGTGCAGCAGCAGCGTCGGGGTTCGGCAGCGGTCGGCGTGGGCGACCGGCGACCGGCGCCGGTACTCGGCGTGCCCGGTCCGCGGGTCGCTGTCGAGCAGCAGCTCGTCGAAGCGCGGGATGTTGGTCGTGTGGTGGAAGCTCAGCCAGTCGGCGACGGCGGCGATCGGCACCGCGGCGGCGAACGCGTCGCACTGGGTCGGCGCCCAGGCGGCCATGAAGCCGCCGTAGGAGACGCCGGTGATCCCGACCCGCCGCGGGTCGATCGCGCCGCGGTCGGCGAGCGCGTCGATCCCGGCCAGCAGGTCGCCGAGGTCGGCGCCGCCCATGTCGCCGACGTTGGCGGTGGCGAACGGCTGACCGCGACCGGAGCTGCCGCGCACGTTCGGCAGCAGCAGCGAGAAGCCGGCGTCGAGCAGCGCGATCCCCAGCTGCATCCGGGCCGGGCTGAAGGCGGCGGTCCAGGCGTTGGTCGGCCCACCGTGGACCGCGACCACCAGCGGCCCCGGGGCACCGTCGTGGTCGACCGGCCGCACCAGCAGGCCCTCGATCGCGAGTCCGTCCTCGGCCGTCCAGCGGACCCGCTCGACCGGCGGCGTGCGGTGGTCCCGCAGGTCCGCGTTGGGGTCGGCGATCGGACGCCAGGCGGCACCGGCGCCGCGGCCGTCGAGCCGCGCCGGCGCGGGTGCGACGTCGGGCGCCTGGAAGCCGGCGACCACCGTCCCGCCGTCGTCGCTGACCGCCGCCCAGGCGCCGTTGGCCAGCCCGACCAGCGCGTCGCCGCGCCACCAGCGGTCGACCGCGCCGGTCGCCGGATCGAGCGCCCCGCAGGCGCAGCCGAGCCCGTCCTGGGCGACCAGGAAGAGTCGCCCGTCGGCCAGCCACGAGAGCGTCATCGCCTCGACCGGGAACCGCCGCGTCGGGCCGTCCTCGGGGCCGAGCACGACGACCTCGCCCTGAACCTCGGTGCGGTCGCTGGCCAGGCCCTCGACCAGCGCGATCGTGCCGTCGGCGCGGATCGCCGGCGACTGGATCTGGCGCCGCGGCCGGTGCACGATCCGCGCGCCGCCGCCGGGCTCGGGGTCGATCGTCGCCAGCACCGCGTCGTACCAGGCGCCCTCGTCGGGACGCTCGCTGACGACCGCCGCGACCGGGCCCGTACCGCGCCAGTCGAACTCCCAGACGTTGAGCGCCGCGGGGCCGACGGCGGTCCAGGCCGCGCCGTCGACGTCGAGCAGCGCCAGCCGCCGCCAGGCCTGCCGCGGCCGCCGGACGATCGCCGCCGCCGCGGCGCCGGCGCCGATCGCGGTCCCGCCGCGGGCGCCCGCCCGGTCCGATCCCGGCTCGGCGATCAGCGCCAGCAGCCGCCGGCCGTCGGCCGACCAGCGCAGCGCCTCGACCGCGCCCTCCGGGGCCGCCAGCGCGCGGATCCGGCCGTCAGGCTCGCGCACGCAGGGCCGCGGCAGCCCGCCGCCGTCGCGGTCGGCGGCGAAGGCCAGCCGCTCGCCGTCGGGGGCCCAGAGCGGCAGGTCGTGGACGCCCTCGGCGGCGGTGGCCACCACCAGCGGCGGACCGCCGGCGAGGGCGACGATCGCCAGCTCGCTGCCCGCCGGCCCATGGTCGGGCGCGACCGCCGCCCGCACCACGTAGGCCGCGCGGCGACCGGCGGCGTCGGGCGCGACCGCCCCGACCTCGTGGCTCTCGAGCAGGTCGGCGAACCGCAGCGGCGGCCGCGTCATCGGGTCGCGACCGCGTCGGCCGGCGCCGGCTCGGCGGCCAGCCAGCTGCGCTCGCCGCTCGGGATCGACGCGATCAGCCGCTGCGTGTAGGGGTCCCGCGGACGGTCGAGGACGTCGGCGCACGGCCCCTCCTCGACCAGCCGCCCGCGGCGGAGCACGTAGACCCGGTCGGCGATCTGGCGGACGACGGCGAGGTCGTGGGTGACGAACAGGTAGCTCAGCCCGCGGTCGCGTCGCAGCTCGGCCAGCAGGTTGAGGATCTGCGCCTGGACCGAGACGTCGAGCGCCGAGACCGCCTCGTCGCAGACGATCAGCCGCGGATCGGCGGCCAGCGCGCGGGCGATCGCCACCCGCTGCCGCTCGCCGCCGGAGAGCGCCACCGGCTTGCGCTCGGCGTAGGCCGCCGGCAGCCCGACCTGCTCCAGCAGCGCGGCGACGCGGGCCCGCGGATCGCCGCCGCGCGGCTGGTGGACCGTCACCGCCTCGCGCAGGGTCGCGCCGACGGTGCGGGCCGGGTTGAGGGTCGAGTACGGGTCCTGGAAGACCATCTGGACCGCCCGCCGGACCTGCCGGCGCTGCTCGCCGGCGAGCCCCGCGGGATCGGTGACGTCGATCCCGTCGATCACGATCCGGCCGGCCGTCGGCCGCTCCAGGCCCAGCAGCAGCCGGCCGAGGGTCGTCTTCCCCGAGCCCGACTCGCCGACCAGGCCGACGACCTCGTTGGCCGCGACGTGGAGCGCGACGTCGTCGAGCGCGGCGACCCGGCGGCCCCCGCCGGCCCCGTCGCCGAAGCGCTTGCCGAGGCCCTCGACCCGCACCAGCGGCACTGCCGGCGCCGGCGCCGGCGGGGCCACGGCCACCCCCGGCTCGCGCCGTGGCGTGGCCCGCAGCTCGGCTTCGATCTCGTCGATCCGCGCGCAGGCCGACCGCCGGCCGTCGAGCGCGACCGTCGCCGGCCGGCTCGTGCGGCAGCGTTCGGTCGCCCAGGCGCAGCGGGCGGCGAAGGCGCAGGCGTCGCGGACGTCGTCCGGCTCCGGCACGCCGCCGGCGATCACCGGCAGCGCCGCCAGCCGCCGGTCGACCGGCGGCTCGGTCCGCAGCAGCCCGAGCGTGTAGGGGTGCATCGGCGCCGCCTCGATCGCCGCCGCCGGCCCCTCCTCCAGCACCGATCCCGCGTAGAGCACCGCGATCCGGTCGCAGACCGAGAACGCCACGCGCAGGTCGTGGGTGATCAGGATCAGCGCCATCCCGCGTGAGCGCTGCAGCTCGGCGATCCGGGCCAGGATCTCGCGCTGGGTGGTCGCGTCGAGCGCCGTCGAGGGCTCGTCGGCGATCAGCAGCCGCGGGTCGCCGGCCAGCGCCGCCGCGATCCCGACCCGCTGGCGCATCCCGCCCGAGAGCTGGAACGGGTAGGCGTCGGCGACGGCCGGATCGTCGATCCCGACCTCGGCCAGCCGCCGCACCGCCTCGTCGCGGCGCGCGGCCCGGCTCGGCCGCCGGCCGCGGTCGTCGCGCAGGGTCTCGGTGATCTGCGCGCCGCAGCGCATCAGCGGGTCGAGCATCGTGAACGGGTCCTGGAAGAGCAGCGCCACCTCGCTCCCGCGGACGGCGGTCAGCTCGCGCGGGCCGAGCGTCAGCAGGTCGCGGCCGCGGTAGCGGACCTCGCCGGTGGCGTCGACCCCGCGCGGCAGCAGCCCGACCACGGCGCGGGCGCTGATCGACTTGCCGGAGCCGGACTCGCCGACGATCGCCAGCGCCTGGCCGGCGGCGACCTCCAGGTCGACCCCGCGCGCGATCGTGCGCGGCGCGCCGCCCAGCCGGCTGGTGATCGTCAGGTCGCGGATCCGCAGCAGCGGCTCGCTCATCGGGCCCTCCCCCGGTCGGACAGCTGCTCGTAGAGCCAGTCGCCGAGCAGGTTCATCGCCACCGCCAGCAGCACCAGCGCGATCCCGGGGGCCAGCGCCGCCGCCGGGTTGTCCTCGATCAGCGACAGGTTCTCGCTCAGCATCCGGCCCCAATCGGCGGTGCCGGGGTCGACGCCGATCCCCAGGAACGAGAGCGCCGACAGCGCGACTAGCGCGTAGGCGAAGTTGAGGAACGCGTTGGCGACGACGATCGGCATCACGTTCGGCCAGACGTGGCGGAGCATGATCCGCCACGACGAGAGCCCGAGCGTGCGGGCGGCGTCGACGTACGGCCGGCCGCGCTGCTCGAGCGTGACGCCGCGGACCAGCCGCGCGTCGAAGGGACCGACGAAGAGGATCAGGATCGCCACCGCCGCCAGCTGGCCGCCGCCGACCACCCCGACCACCACCAGCACCACGACCAGCGACGGCAACGCGTAGACGGCGTCGGACAGCCGCATGATCACGGCGTCGCGCCAGCCGCCGCGGTAACCGGCGACCAGCCCCAGCAGCGCTCCGAGCAGGGCCGCGCCGAGCACGATCGCCGCCGGCCCGAGGACCGCGCCGCGGGCGCCGGCGATCACCCGCGAGAGCACGTCGCGGCCGGAGTCGTCGGTCCCCAGCAGGTGGTCGCCGCCCGGCCCCTGGACGCCGGCCAGCAGGTCCTGGGCGGCCGGGTCGTGGGGCGCGACCGCCGCGCCGAGCAGCGCGCAGACGAGCACCACGGCCAGCACGACGATCGCCAGCAGCACCGGGAACGGCGGGCGCCGGCGGGCGCGGCGGGGCGCGGCCGGGACCGCGATCGGACCGCTGCTCATGCCGCGCTCCGGCCGTAGGCGATCCGCGGATCGACCCGGGTGTAGAGGACGTCGATGGCCAGGTTGACCACCACGATCACCACCGCCAGCAACAGCACCACGCCCTGCAGCAGCGGCACGTCCTTGCCGGTCACCGCGTCGACCAGCAGGCTCCCCAGGCCGGGCAGGGCGAAGGTCGACTCGACCAGGATCGTCCCCGTCAGCAGCACCGTAAGCACCGCGCCGGCGGCGGTCAGGATCGGGATCAGGGCGTTGCGCAGCGCGTGGCGCACGACCACCTCGCGCAGCGGCACCCCGCGGGCCAGCGCGAAGCCGACGTAGTCCTGCTCCAGCGCCTCGGCCATCGCGGTCCGGGTGATCTTCGTGATCAGCGCCAGGCCGGTCAGGGCCAGCGCCAGCGCCGGCAGCGTCAGGTGCCAGAAGCGATCGGCGACGCCCGACCCGGGGCCGTAGCTCGGGAACCAGCCGAGCGTGACCGCGAACAGGTAGAGCAGCACGACGCCGGTGACGAACGCCGGGGCGCTGACCCCGACCACCGTCAGGCCGACGATCGCGCGGTCGGCCGTCGTCCGGCGGCGGACCGCGGCCACGATCCCGAGCGGGACGCCGACGCCGACCGCGACCACGAAGCCGTAGCCGGCCAGGAACGCCGTCACGCCGATCCGGTCGCCGATCATCGCCGTCACCGTGCGGCCGCTGCGGACCGAGGTGCCGAGGTCGAGCTGGACCGCGTCGACCAGCCAGCGGCCGTAGCGCTCCAGGAACGGCAGGTCGAGGTGGAACTGGTGGCGCAGCGAGGCGACCAGCTCCGGCTTCGCGGGCCGGGTGCCGAGCAGCACCTGCTCGGGGCTGCCCGGAGCCAGGTCCATCAGCGCGTAGACGGCGAACGACAGCAGCACCAGCAGCAGCACCAGCGCCAGCAGCCGCCGGGCCACGAAGGCCGCCAGCCGTCTGCCGCTCATCGGGTCGTTCCTGACATCGCCGCGCTCCTCTCCCGCCCGCCGACGTCGGCGGGCAGCCGGCAACCTATCCGCGGTCCGCCCGGGTCGACGTCCGTCGATGGTCGAATCTCCGCCGCCCGGCATCCGACTTCCGTCGCACGTGACGGTGGCGGTCGGGCCTAGACTCGGGCCATGGCGGTCCAGGACCAGATGCGCGAGCGCGACGAGCCGCTCGCGCCCGACGCGCGGCTGGCCCTCGAGCGCGACGGCGGCTCGCTGGGGACCCGGCTGCAGGAGATCGCCGACACCGTCGCGGAGGAGCTGCGGCGGCCGGTCGCGATCGACGACCGCCACCTGCGGCTGATCGTCCACACGCCGCACGGCGACGACGTCGACCGGATCCGGCTCGACTCGATCCTCAAGCGCCCGTTGCCGGCCGACGTGATCGCCTGGGTCGAGGCCCGCGGGATCCACCAGGCCGCCGGCGCCGTCCGCGTGCCGCCCAACCCGGAGCTGGGGATGGACGCCCGGATCTGCGCGCCGATCCGCGGCGGCGGCCACCTGCTCGGCTACCTGTGGCTGATCGACCGCGACCAGGACGCGACCGACGGCGAGCTGCGGCGGCTGGAGGCGATGGCCGACGACGCCGGCGTCGTCCTCTACCGCGGGCTGCTGCTGCGCGACCTCGACCGCAGCCGCGAGCGCGAGCTGCTGCGCGACATCCTCGCCGAGGACGAGGGCGTCCGCCGCCAGGCCGTCCAGCAGCTGGTCGAGGACGAGGTGGTCGAGCGGGACGGCCCGATCGTGGTCCTCGTCGCCGAGACCGCGGCCGCACCGGGAGCCGCTGGCGGCAGCGCCCGCGGGGCGGCGCTCGACACCGCGATCCACCGCGTCCGCCGTCACCTGACCCCGAAGCGCGCGCTGCACCTGGTGCGGCCCGGGCACGTGCTGCTCGTCGTCTCGGCCAACGAGACCAGCGTGCGGCGGAACGGGATCTCCGGCCTGGCGGCCCAGGTCCGCGAGGAGGTGACGCGGACGGTCGATCCGGCCGAGCTGCCGGTGCGGGTCGCGATCGGCAGCCGGGTCGAGGGCCTGGCCGACGCCCGCCGCTCCTACGACCAGGCCCAGCGGGCGGCGCGGGTGGCGAGCCTGATCCGGGCCCGCTTCGGCGACGTCGTCGCCTGGGACGACCTCGGGATCTACCGGATGCTGGCCGAGCTGCCGCTCGGCGACCTCGACCAGCTGGCCCTCCACCCCGGCCTGCGGACGCTGCTGGCGCGGCCCCAGACCCACTTCCTCGTCCACACCCTGGAGCGCTACCTGGACCGCGCGGGCGACGCGGCGGCGACGGCGGCCGACCTCTTCGTCCACCGGACCACGCTCTACCACCGCCTGCGCCGGATCGAGGAGATCGGCGGGCTCGACCTGGCCGACGGCGAGCAGCGGCTGGAGCTGCACCTGGGGTTGAAGATCGCCCGGCTCCAGGGCCACGAGTGGTCGGACGCCGCCGCGACCGGCTGACCGGCGGGCGGCGTCCAGCGGGGTCAGCCGAGGATCCGTGCCGCGCCGAAGCCGGCGGCCAGGGTGCTGCCGGTGGCGAACCGCTCGGGCGAGAACTGGGCCAGCCCGGGATCGGGATCGGCGCCGACCAGCAGATCGGCGATCCGGCGGCCGAGCGCCGGCGCGAGCTTGAAGCCGTGGCCGCTGGTGCCGGCGCTGACGTGGATGCCGTCGGCGACCGGGCCGATCACCGGCTGCCAGTCGGGGCTGACGTCGTAGAGGCTGCCCCAGCCGCCGGCCGGCTCGGCGTCGGCCAGCCCGGGAACGCGCCGGATCGCCGGCTCGACCAGGGCCAGCGACTCGTCGCCGGCGACCGTCTCGACGTAGTCGTCGGGATCGGCCTGCGGCTCGGCCAGCAGGCTGCCGAGGCCGAACTGCTCCTGGCCCTCGGGCTTCAGGTAGTAGCCGCCGCGGACGTCGCCGAGCACGTAGGGCACGCGCGGAGCGTCGCCCCAGCCGAAGGTCGCGACCACGTGGCGCTCGACGATCAGCGGCAGGTCGACCCCGATCGAGCGCAGCAACGGGCCGGTCCAGGGACCGGCGGCGATCAGCAGCCGCTCGACCTCGTGGACGTCGCCCTCCGCGGTCCGCAGCCGGGCCCCGCCGGCCGCCCGCGGCGTCAGCTCGGCGATCGCGGTGTGGGCGTGGACGGCGACGCCGTGGCGGCGCGCGTCGTCGACCAGCCCGCGGGTGGCGCCGACCGGATCGGCGTGGCCGGCGCCCGGCTCCCAGACCAGCCGCTCGCCGGGTTCGACCCGCAGCTCGGGGTGGTCCTCGGGCCGCGACTCGGCGACCGCGACGCCCAGCGCCTCCAGGTTCGCCAGCAGCTCGTCGAGACCGGGACCGGCGTCCTCGGCCCGGTGGACGTAGAGCATCCCGGTGCGGACGAAGCCGGCGTCGGCCCCGTCGATCGCCTCGCCGAAGCGGCCCAGCAGCTCGATGCTCTCGCGCGCCATCCGGGCCAGGAAGGGGTTCGTGTAGCCGGCGCGGCAGACCGCGCTCGAGCGGCCGGTGGGTCCGGCGGCCGGCGTCTCGCGCTCGAAGAGGGCGGTGGTCACCCCGGCCCGTCCCAGGTGGTGCGCGACGCTCGCGCCGTGGATGCCGGCACCGATGATGCCGACCTCGTAGTTGCTCATGCTCGGGGCTTCCCTTCGGGTTCCAGGTGCTGCAGCAGGGCGTCGGCGACCGCGTTGGCGTCCGCCGCGACGACGACGTCGGCGACCCGGCAGAGGTCGGCGTCCGGGTCGTGGTTGACGGCCACGACCGTGCGGCTGTCGCGCATCCCGACCAGGTGCTGGACCGCGCCCGAGACCCCGAACGCCAGGTAGAGGTCGGGGGCGACGGTCGCGCCGGTCTGGCCGATCTGGTGCTCGAACGGCAGCCAGCCCGCGTCGACCACCGCGCGGGTGGCGCCGAGGCCGGCGTCGAGCGCCGCCGCCAGCCGCCGGAAGCGGTCGACGTTCTCGGGACCGCCGATCCCGCGGCCGACGGCCACGACCACCCGCCGGCCGCGCAGCGGCGGCGGGCCCATCGGAGCGGACGCCGGGGCGTGGCGGGTGCGGGTCGGCGCCGTGGCCGCCGGCGCGAGTCCGGAGCGCACGGTGCGCCGCTCGACGACCGCCGCCGGGACGACCGCCTCCGGTTCGGCGGCGTCGGCCGCGGCCCCCGCGCGGACGAGGGCGATCAGCGGTCCGTGGCCGTCCGGGCGACGGTCGAGCAGACGGTCGGCGCCGCCGTTGACCACCCGCCGCAGGCCGACGCCGTCGGCCTCGGGCACGATCCGCTCGACCGCCCACGCCAGCTGGCCGCCAAGCCGCACCGCCAGCCAGCCGGCCAGGTCGCGGTGGGCGGGGCGGTCGGCCAGCAGGACCACGCGCGCGTCGCGGGTCAGCTCCAGCAGGGCCTCGCCGGCGGCGCCGACCGGTCCGTCCAGGTCGAGGCCGTCGGCGAGCAGCACGCGCCCGACGCCGAGGCCACGGTGGTCACCGTCGTCGTGGGCGAGGATCGCGGTCAGCGCCGCCGGCGACCAGTCGGCGGCCAGCGCCGGCAGGACCTCGCCGGCCGCCGCCGCGCCGTCGGCGGCGATCGCGACCAGGGGCCCGCTCATGCCGCGGCTCCGGCGAGGGCGCCGACCAGCGCCAGCAGCTCGTCGGCGGCGGCCTCGGCGGCGACCCGGCGGCGGGCGCGCTCGCGGACCGGGCCGGGGACGACCTTCAGCGGCGCGGCCGGCCACGACCCGGCGGCCGCGTCGGGGTCGCCCGGGACGACCTCGATCGGCGCGGTCCGGGCGGCGATCACCGCCGACAGCCGCGGTGCCCGCAGCGGGCGTCCGTCGTCGGCCAGCGAGAGCACGACCGGCAGCGGCGCCTCCAGCCGCTCGATCGTGCCGTCGGCCGCGGCCCGCTCGGCGACGATCCGGCCGCCGTCGAGCCGGGCCTCGCGCGCGCGGGCGACCAACGGCCAGCCGAGCGCCGCGGCGGCCGCGCCGGGCAGGGCGCCGGACGAGCCGACGCTGCTCTCGTCGCCGAGGGCCAGCACGGCCAGGTCGTCCCGCGCGGCGGCGACGGCGGCCAGCAGCCGCGCGACCGCGACGAGATCGGGGGCAGCGGCCGGCGGCGCGACCCGGGTCAGCGTCGTCGCCCCGCGCGCCGCCGCCTCGCGAAGCGCGCCGTCGGCGTCGGCACCGCCGACCGTGACGGCGGCGACGTGGTCGGCCTCGCCGGCCGCGCGACGGTCGGCCGCCCAGGCCAGCGTGCGCTCGTCGACCGGGTCGAGACGGCGGTCGCCGAGCGGCGCGAGGGCACCGTCCTCCGTGGTCCGCACGAGCGGCACGGCGAGCGGCGCCGACGTGATCGGGAGCAGGATCCGCGGCACGTTCGACACCGTAGGTCGCGGCCGGCGCCCGATCGTCCTACGGCCGGCCGACGATCGCGCCCGCGGATTCGTCAGCTGTCGCGCGGCGCCGCCGACGGGGGCTCGTAGCGTGGATCGGGTGCTCGACCTGGCCGCGCTGCCCGCCCTCGATCCCGCGCTCGCCGATGCGCTGCGCGACGAGCAGCTGCGGGTGCTGCTGCAGGATCCGGTCCGGCCACTGGCCCCGACCGGCGCGCCGGCGCCCGCGCTCGCCTTCCACCGCGGGCTGCCCGGCTACGCGCCGACGCCGCTGCGCGAGGCGCCGGTGCTGGCGGAGGCGCTCGGCGTCGGGCGGGTCCTGATCAAGGACGAGTCGTCGCGGCTGGGGCTGCCCGCCTTCAAGATGCTGGGCGTCGCCTGGGCCGGGGGCCGGGCGGTCGCCGAGCGGCTGGGCGTCGCCCCGGAGCGGATCGCGAGCCTCGACGACCTGGCCGCCGTGGTCGCCGCCGGGCCGCCGCTGCGGCTGGTGACGGCGACCGACGGCAACCACGGGCGGGCGCTGGCCCGGTTCGGGCGGACGATCGGGCTGCCGGTCCACGTCGTCGTGCCGGCGGCGATGCGGCCGGCCCGGATCGCCGCGCTGCGCGACGAGGGCGCGAGCGTCGAGCAGATCGCCGGGACCTACGACGACGCCGTCGCCGACGCCGCCCGGATCGTGCGCCAGCACCCGGCCGACCTGCTCGTCTCCGACACCACGACCGACGGCGACGACGCGGTCGCCCGCTGGGTGATCGAGGGCTACGAGACGATCGGCCGCGAGATCGTCGACGCGCTCGGCCGCGCGCCCGACCTGCTGCTGGTCCCGATCGGCGTCGGCGGCCTGGCGGCGGCGATGGCCCGCTGCTTCGCCGACGCCGGCTCGCGGCTGATCGGCGTCGAGCCGCTGGAGGCCGCCAGCACCGCCGCCTCGGTCGCGGCCGGGCGGCTGCTGGAGCTGCCCGGGCCAACCGACTCGATCATGGCCGGGCTCAGCTGCGGGACGCCGTCCGAGGCCGCCTGGCCGACGGTCGCGGCGGCCTTCGCCGGCCACCTGGTGGTCGGCGCGACGGCGGCGCGGGCCGGGATGCGGGTCCTGCGCGCGCTCGGGATCGACGGCGGCGAGTGCGCGGGCGGCGTGGTCGGGGCCTTGCTCCAGGCCGCCGACCGGCAGCGGGCGGCGCTGGCGGCCGGCCCCGCCAGCACCGTGGTCCTGATCGCGACCGAGGGCGTGACCGACGCCGACGGCTACCGGGAGCTGGTCGGCGCGGTCGCCTGAGCCGCCCCGCTTGCCATATACCCCCTGGGGGTATACCATCGGTCCTCCGAAGCGCACGAGAGGACCCGAGATGAGCACCACCCACGCCCACCACCACGAGCACGCCGCCCACGGCGGCGCGGCCGCGGCGGGCGGCGTCACCAGCGCGCTGGGCGGCTACCTGCTCAGCCCGATCGCCGCCCCGGGCGCGGTCGGCGAGGCCGGCACGCTCTCGTTCCGGATCCTCGGCGCGGACGGCGGCGCGGTCACCGACTTCGCCGCCTCGCACGGCAAGCGGCTGCACCTGATCGTCGTCCGCAGCGACGGCACCCACTTCCGCCACGTCCACCCGACCCTCGCCGCCGACGGCACCTGGTCGCTGCCCTGGGAGTGGGCGGCCGCGGGCAGCTACCGGGTCTACGCCGACGCCGTCCCGACCGACGGCACGACCGCGACGCCGCTGACGCTGACCCGCACGGTCGACGTGGCCGGCACCTTCGCCCCGCGACCGCCGGCCGCGACCACCACCGCCACGGTCGGCGGCTTCGACGTGACGCTGCGCGGCGAGCTGGTGGCCGGTTCGAGCGCCGAGCTGATCGCCCACGTCACCCGCGACGGGCAGCCGGTCACCAGCCTCCAGCCCTACCTGGGGGCGTTCGGGCACCTGGTCGCGCTGCGCGAGGGCGACCTGGCCTACCTGCACGTCCACCCCGAGGGCGACGAGCCGCAGGACGGCGCGTTGTCCGGGCCCGAGGTCCGCTTCCTGGCGGTCGCGCCGACGCCCGGCCGCTACCTGCTGTACCTGGACTTCCAGGTCGACGGGCAGGTCCTGACCGCCCCCTTCGTGGTCGACGCCGCCCGCGCCAGGCACCACCACCACGGCTGAGCCGCCGTCCCGCCGCGCCGCCGGAGCCCCGCCATGCGCCTGTTCGCGATCCGCGACTACCGCTACCTGTTCAGCGCCCAGATCATCGCGCTGTTCGGGACCGGCCTGGCCACGGTCGCGCTCGGGCTGCTGGCGTACCGGCTGGCTGGGCCCGACGCGGGAGCGGTGCTCGGGACGGCGCTGACGATCAAGATGGTGATGTACGTCGTGATCGCGCCGCTGGCCGCCGCGGTCGTCGACCGGCTGCCGCGGCGGGCATTCCTGGCGACGCTCGACGTGGTCCGGGCCGGGGTGGTGCTGGCGCTGCCGTTCGTCACCGAGGTCTGGCAGATCTACGTCCTGATCGCCGTCCTCCAGTCGGCGTCGGCGGCGTTCACCCCGACCTTCCAGGCGGTGATCCCCGACATCGTCAACGACGAGGCCGACTACACCCGGGCGCTGTCGGCGTCGCAGGTGGCCTACACGATGGAGAGCCTGCTGAGCCCGGTGCTGGCGGCGGTGGCGCTGACCCTGATCTCGTTCAACTGGCTGTTCGTCGGCACCTCGATCGGCTTCGCCGCGTCGGCGCTGCTGGTGCTCTCGACCCGGATCCCGAACGCTCGCCGGCGGGTCGACACCAGCGCCTGGGAGCGGGTCGCGTCGGGAATCCGGACCTTCGTCGCGACGCCGCGGCTGCGGGGCGTGATGGCGCTGAACCTGGTCGTCGCCGCGGCCGGCGCGATCGTGGTCGTCAACACGGTCAACTACGTCCGCGACGCTCTCGGCGGCAGCCAGGCCGACGTCGCCTGGATGCTGGCTGCGTCCGGCGGCGGGACCCTGCTGGTGGCGCTGGCGCTGCCCCGCGTGCTCGACCGGGTGGCCGACCGCTCGGTGATGCTGACCGGCGCCGCCGTGCTCGTCGCGGGCGTCGGCGGCGCGGTCGCGCTCGCCGCCGGCGACGTGGGCGCCTGGGCCGGCCCGGTCGCCGTCTGGGTGCTGATCGGCGGCGGGATGGCGCTGATCGTCACGCCGACCGGCCGCGTGCTGCGGCGCTCGGTCGAGCCCGACGCGCTGCCGCAGGTCTTCGCCGCCCAGTTCTCGCTCTCGCACCTGGCCTGGCTGGTCACCTACCCGATCGCCGGCTGGATCGGCACCAGCGCCGGGTTCACCGTCACCTGGTCGATCCTGGCCGGGCTGGCCGTTGCCGGGACGGTGGCCGCGGCGGCGCTGTGGCGGCGGGCCCCGGCCGCGCCCCGCGGCGACCGCCCGCTGCGGCGCGCGGCCGAGCCGGCCGCCGGCACCCTCGCCGCCGGTCAGTGCAGCTGCGTGCGGCCGGTCTGACCCGTCGGCCAGCCGCACGGCGGCCCGCCCCTCCGAGCCGCCAGAATCGCCGGCCGTGTCGTCGGTCGTGATCCCCACCGTGCCCGTCCTGATCCCGCTGACCGCGGTCGCGTTCGCGCTCGCGATCCGCTGGCTGCGGCGCCGGGACGGCCTGACCGTCCCGCGCGCGGTGGTCGCGGCGGTGGCGTGCGTCTACGGGGCCGGGATCCTGAGCCACGTGCTGCTGCCGTACCCGATCGGCACCAGCAGCGGCGAGTCGTGGCGGGTCTGGCTGCACCTGACGCCGTTCGTCGACGTCGTCGACGACCCGATCGGGATCGTCCTCAACGTGGCGCTGTTCGTGCCGCTCGGCGTGCTGCTGCCGCTGATCGGCGGCGTCCGGTCGCTGGGGCGCGCGCTGCTGCTCGGGTTCCTGGTCAGCCTGGGGATCGAGGTCGTGCAGTTCCTCTCGGCCGTGACCGTCAGCGAGGGGCGGATCGCCGACGTCGACGACCTGATCGGCAACAGCCTCGGCGTGCTGCTCGGCTACGTCGGCTTCCGGCTGGCGGTGCGGGTGCCGGCGGTGGCCCGGCTGACGGCGCTGGCGACCTGGCCGCCGCCGGTCAGCCCGTCACCACCGTCCGGTCGGTCGTCGGTGCCGGCCGGGGACGGATCCTGACCCTCCTCGAGGTCTGGACCGGCGCGATCCCGGCGGCCCGGACGCTGGCGCGGTTGACCAGGCCGCCGCGGGGCGCGTCGCGGTCGACCCGGACGCCGACCCGGTAGGTCCGGGCCCGGCCCGGCGCCAGGCTGGCGATCGCGGCGAAGCAGAGCCGGCCGCGCTTCAGCCGGCCGCCGCCGCGGGCGACCACGGTCACGTGACGCGGCAGCTCGTCGCAGACCACCACGTGCCGCGCCGGGCCGTTGCCGCGGTTGCCGACCTTGATCGCGTAGCGGACGTTGCGACCCGCGGTGACGACCGTCGCGCTGGAGACCTTCGTCAGCCGCAGCCGTGGCGTGCCGGCCGCGGGCGGCGGCGCAGGGGGCGGCGGCGCCAGCGGCGGCGGGCCCTCGGCGGTCGCGGTCTCGACGGTGGCGCGCGCCGGCGGCGAGGCGACCGGAGCCGCCCCGGAGCCCGGCGGGGTGCCCGCCGCGCTGGCGACGTTGACCAGCGGCTGGCCGGTCAGGTCCTCGGCGACGACCACGTAGGTCGCCGTGCAGGTGACCGTCTGGCCCGGTCGCAACCTCGTCGCGCCGTCCGGGCAGGTGACGGCGGACATCCGGCCGTGGCCGTTGAAGTCGCCCTCGTCGACGCGCACGCCCGTCAGGGTCACGTTGCCGGTGTTGGTGACGACGAACGAGTAGGTGATGACCTGGCCCGCCGCGGTGGCCCGCTCGCGGTCGGCGCGCTTGACCAGCCCGATGCCCGGCTTCGGGTCCTGCGGGATCCTCGCCCGTGCCCGATCCGAGGTCACGGGATCGCCCGCCGGCGGCGTGCCGCTGGCGGTGGCGCTGTTCTCGACCGAACCGCGGTCGACGTCGGCCTGCGTCACCGCGTAGGTGGCGGTGCAGGTGACCGACTCCTGCGGCGCCACGCTCGCGGCCTCCGCCGGACACGTGATCTCGGACAGCTCGCCGGTGCCGGAGAAGTCGCCCTCGGCGACCGTGACGTCGGCCAGCGTCACGTTGCCGGTGTTGGTGACGGTGAACGAGTAGGTCACCGTCTCGCCGGCGACCAGCTCGCTCCGGTCGGCCGTTTTCACCAGCGCGATCGCGGGTGCCGGCTCGGCCGGAATCTCGACCCGGGAGGGCTCCGACGTGACCGGGTCGCCCGAGGGCGGTCGGCCGGTCGCCGTGGCGCTGTTCTCGACCGATCCGCGGTCGACGTCGGCCTGGGTCACCTCGTAGGTCGCCGTGCAGGTGACTGACCGCTCCGGCGCCAAGCTCCCCGCCTCCGCCGGACACGTGATCTCGGACAGCTCGCCGGTGCCGGAGAAGTCGCCCTCCGCCACGGTGACGTCCGTCAGCGTCACGTTGCCGCTGTTGGCGACGACGAACGAGTAGATGATCCGCTGACCGGCGTGGGTGATCGTGTCCGTGTCCGCCGACTTCACCAGCCCGATCGCGGGTGCCGGCTCGGCCGGGATCTCGACCCGAGAGGGCTCCGACGTGACCGGGTCGCCCGAGGGCGGCCGGCCCGTCGCCGTGGCGCTGTTCTCCACGGATCCGCGGTCGACGTCGGCCTGGGTCACCTCGTAGGTCGCCGTGCAGGTCGTCGACTCACCGGGGTCGAGGGCGGTGTCGGGGCAGGTCACCTCGGAGAGGTCGCCCGAGCCGCTGAACTCGCCCTCGTCGACGGTCACGTCGGCCAGCGGCTGCTTGCCGCTGTTGGTCACCTCGAACGAGTAGGTGATCGTGCGGCCCGCAACCAGCTCGTCGCTGTCGGCGCTCTTGCGCAGCGTGATCGCGGGCAGCGAGAACGTGGTGCAACTGCTGCCCGCCTCGCCGCAGCGCGGGGTGGTCGGCGGGTCGTCGGCGTCGTAGGCGGTCGCGGAGGGGAACGCGACGTTCGCGACCTCCTTGTCGCCCCCGTCCTTGACCACCACGTCGTAGGTGATGACGACGTCCTTCCCGGCCGGCAGCGGACCGTCCCAGGCCAGCAGCGTGCCGTGCCGCGACGGCGGATCGACCGCCTGGCCGTCGATCGTCGCGCGCAGGCTGCCCTCGACCAGGTCGGCGTCGTCGAGCACCCCGGCGAGGTCGTCGAACACGACCGCCGGCTGCTGCTCGGTGAAGTCGGCCGTTCCCGAGTTCTCGCCGAGCACCTCGTAGCTGACGGTGTCGCCGACGCGAGTGGCAGCGCTGCCGTCGGTCGTCTTGGAGACCTCGAGCGCGGGCTCGCTGTGGAACGCGACGGTGCTGCAGCCCGGCAGGTCGAGCCCGGCGTGGGCGGTGATGTTGTCCGCGCAGTTCTCGTAGGTCTTCGGCGACGGGTCGGCGCCGCGGGGCGTGTCGGAGGTGACGTCGACCGTGATCGTGCACGACGTCTCGCCCGCGGCCAGCCGGCCGTCGGCGATCTCGACCGCCCCGCCCCCGGCGGTGGCCGTGACGTCGGCCTGGCAGCTGCCGCCGACGTTCGCGGGATCGGCGATCACCAGTCCGTCCGGCAGCGTGTCGGTGAAGCTCCAGCCGTTCTTGGCCGCCAGCTCGCTCGTGTTCGTGACCGTGAAGGTCAAGGTCGAGGTGCCGCCGGTCGGGACCGAGGTCGGGGCGAACGACTTGTCCAGCTGCGGGGTCGCGTCGACCAGCCGGGGGTTGTCGTAGGCGAAGTCGTTGCCCTGGCTCGAGCCGATCAGGTTCCGCATCCGGAAGCCGAGGGTGCTCGCGGCCTCCGGGCTGACCAGGTACGAGCCGTTCGAGAAGTAGTGACCGGCGGCCACGTAGCCGCCGCCGTTGCCCCAGCCACCGAGGTCGGGAGAGGTGTAGTACGCCACGCCGGGATCGGTGCAGGCGCGGATCGGCGTGGCGTTCAGGGGCAGCTGCTGCCCCTGCGACACCAGGTAGAAGTTCAGCCGCGAGTTGTTCTCGCCCCCGCGGTAGGCGCAGGAGACCTCGGCCACGTCGATCGAAGCGGCGAAGAAGCGGCTGCCGTCGACCGTCAGGTTCAGCGGCGAGGACTCGAAGACGATCGCGTCGTCGGGCCCGTCGACGGCGCCGGTCCAGGCGGTGACGGCGTGGTTCGTGCGCGTGGCCGCGGTCGACCCGTTGACCGGGGTCGCGGTGCTCGCGCTGCCTTGGACGCCGGCGTTCACCTGGCCGAGCACGTCCGCCAACCGCCGCACGTTCGGCTGAGCCGAGTTGCCGGTGGTGCAGTACCCCGAGGGGAAGACCGTGCCCTGGTACTGGAGGAGGGCGCCGTTGCACTGGTCGGTCCGGACCCAGTAGGCGTTCGAGGAGTAGCGCACGCCCCCCTCTCCCTGGTAGTTCGCCAGGCTCGTCGCGGTCGCCCCGAGCCCGTTCTCGAACTGCTCGTCGAAGATCACGCGCGGCGCCGAGGGCGTGCCCGGGTTGCCCGGTTACGCCTGCGCCGCAGCCGGTCCGGCCGCGCCACCGACGATCAGCAGCGCCACGGCCGCGGTCGCGCGGGCGAACCTCGTGGCGATCGGGCGGGACACCATCGACAGCTCCTGGAGACGCGGGTCGTGCACCCGCGGCAGTGCACTGATCACTGCCCGGGACACCCTGTTGTGACGTTCGCGCCCACCAGGCCCGCCGCCTACGGAGCCCGTCACAAAGTTCGTCGTCGGGCTAGCTGTCGATCACAGGGTCTGGCCGCCGGTGCGCCCGGGTGACCCGGCGGCGGCACCCGGGGATCGGACGATCGGCCAGTCGCCGGCATCGGCCCGACCAGCTCGTACAGTACGCGCGTTCTTCGCCACCCACGGGTCGCGGAGAAGGGGGCAAGCGTTGCGATCCACGATTCCGAGGACCGTCGTCCGTGCCGTCCCGCCGCAGTCTCCCGCCGAGCTCCCGCCGCCCCGACGGCGGCCGAACGTGACCTGCGCCAGGGACGCTCCGCGCGGGCTCGCCGGCATCCTGGGCCTGTTCGAGGCGGGCCTCGCCCGCGGGCTCTCGCCGGCCCGGATCCTGGTCGGCAGCGGGCTGACGGCCGCGGCGCTGCGCGACGTCCACCGCACGGTGGCGGCGTCAGCCGAGCTGACGGTCGCGCGGAACCTGATCGAGGCCCTCGGCGATCGGCCGGGACTCGGGGTCGAGGCCGGCCTGCGGATGACGGTCGGGACCCTCGGCGTCTACGGCTACGCCATCGCCTCCGCGCCGACGCTGCGGGAGGCGCTGGCGACCGCGGGCCGGTTCCGCGGTCTCTCCCCGGGGCTCGTCCGCTGCGACTGCCAGCAGCGTCCGGACGCCACCACCCTGCTCTTCGACGATCGCGCGATCCCGGTCGACGTCCGCGACCTGCTGCTGGAGCGCGACCTCGCCGCCCTGCTGCCGCTCTTCCGGATCATCACCGGCGGCCCGCTGCCAGGGCCGCTGGAGACGCGTCTCACCGGCGCCCGGCTGCGGGCGCTGAGCGACGCCGCCGGGCCGGCGACGGTCCTGGGCGGGCAGCGCGCGAACCGCGTCGTGATCGCCGCGGCCCGGCTCGCCCGGCCCTCGCCGATGGCGGATCCGGTGGCGCACGCGGTCTGCCGGCTGGAATCCGAGCGCCTGGTCGGCGCGCGGGCCCGAGGGACGACCACGACCGAACGCGTCCGGCTGCGGCTGCTGGCCGAGCCCGACCAGCGGATCACCGTCGAGCAGGTCGCCGGCGACCTCTTCCTCTCACCGCGCGCGCTGCGACGGCGGCTGGCCGAGGAGGGCAGTTCGTTCCGGCGCGTGCGACGGCTCGTGCTCGTCGGCGTCGCCGCCGAACTGCTGCAGGGCGGGTCGCAGCCCGTGGCCGAGGTCGGCCGCCGGCTCGGCTTCGCCGACGCCACCTCCTTCAGCCGCGCCTTCGCCCGTTGGACCGGCCGATCGCCGCGGCAGTACGTGCTCGCCGGCGTGCGGGAGGGGGACCCGGAGACCGCCGCCGGAGGCACCGAGCGGTCGCCCTCGACCCCGTCGCCCCGGGAACGTCACCGAGTCGACGCGTTCGCGCGGCCCGGCCAGACGTCGAAGCCGTCGGACTCGTAGGACGGGCCGGGCAGCGCGCAGCGGCCGCGCTGGCTGGACTCGCGCAGGATCGCGACCGGCTGCCCGCTCGCGAGCCGCCGCAGCAGCTCGTCGCAGTTCGACGCCAGCCGGCCGCCCGGTCCACCGGTCTCCCCGAGCGACCAGGCCGGCACGCCGCCGAGGGCGAGGATCGGCTGGGAGGGCGTCTGGGCGACGGTCGATCCCAACGCCTCGGCGTGCCGCGTCCAGAAGCCGGGCGTCGCCGCGATCGCCGCGACGGCCATCGCCTCGATCGCGACCCAGCGCACCACGGGCCGCCGCGCCACGGCCGCGAGCCGCGGCTGGAGCCCGACGAGCAGCCCGGCGACCGCCGCCGCCCCGATCGCCCACGCGGCCTGGCGGAGCGGGGTGCGGTCGAGCGCGAAGCCCGCGAGCCAGCGGTCGAGCGAGAGGCCGATCAGGGTCGCCTGGACGACGACGACCGCCGCGACGGCGGCCGCCAGCACCGCGCGACGGACGCCCGAGGCCGCCGACCAGACGGCCGCCGCGAGCAGGACGCCGCACGGCAGCAGGTACCGCACCGCCTGCGAGGCCGCCTCGGGCAGCGCATGGCCGTAGAAGAAGAGCAGGCCGGTGGCGGGGGCGATCGTCCACGCCAGCGCGCCGATCACGCCGGTCGCCGCCACCACGCGCCGCAGCGGATCGCCGCGCCGGATCGCGATCGCGAGCGCCCCGAGGGCGGCGACCGGGATCCACCACACCAGCCGCACGTAGCGGTCCCAGACGTGCTCGACGAGCGCCAGCGGGTGGTCGACGAAGCGATCGGTGAGGGCGCGCAGCAGCGGCGGGACCGGATCCCCGAAGGAGGTGGCCGCCAACGGCCAGGCCGGGTGACCGTGCAGCACCGCCGTGCGGGCCATCCAGACGCCGCCGACGAACGCCGACAGCGCGAGCGCCGCACCCCAGGCCCAGCGGCGCCCGCGCCCCAGCGGCCACGCCCGCCGCCGCGACCGGACCGCGAGCACGATCGCGAGCAGGGCGCCGCAGGCCGCGGTCGTCTTGATCCCGACGGCCGCGAACAGGCCGCAGGCGCCCAGCAGCAGCGCCGTCCCGGCCGGGTCGTCGCGCCGCGCTCCGGCGACCGCGAGCGCCGCACCCGCGGCCAGCAGGGCGGCCGCGGGAAGATCGGTCGCGACCTGGCCGCCCTGGGTCGCCGCGACGGTCGTCATGGTGACCGTCGCGGTCGCGCCCCACGCCGCCAGCGGCGAGCCGCGGAGCCCGCGGGTCAGCGTCCAGGTGCCGAGCGCGAGGACGCCGAGCGCCACCGGGCCGACCAGGTTCCCGACCGCGGTCGAGCCCGTGACCGCGATCAGCCAGCCGATCGTGAGCACGTCGCCGAGCGGATAGGCCTCGACGGCGAAGGTCTCGATCACCGGCTTGCGACCGGCGAGAGCGCCGTCGGGGAGCCAGCTGGCCACGGTGGCGAGGTGGTAGCCGCGCCCGTCGAATCCGAGCATCGGCTCGAGCGTGGTCAGCACCGCGAGCGTGACGACGCCGGCGAGCGCCGCGCTGACCATCGGCGCCGCGGCGAGCGTGTCCCTCGCCCGCGGTGCGGGACGAACGGCGACGAGGACGGCGAGCGAGCCGAGCGCGGTGGTCCCCCCGGCGACCACGGTCGGATGGTCGAGACCGGGAAGCTGCGTCGCGAGTCCGGTCACCTGCATGGTCAGCCACGATCCGATGACGGTGCCGAGCAGCCGGTGGGCGACGTCCTCGCCGCCCGCGTGTCCCGCGAGCCGCCAGCAGGCCGCGATCATCAGCGCGATCACGGCGATTCCGGCGAGGGTGTGGATCCAGAACGGCATGGCGGCGTCGCCGGCCACCAGGCCGACGTCGGGACGCGCGCGTGGAGCCGGCCGCCTCCGATCAGCGGAACGGCCGCATGCGGACGCCGCACGCGCGGCGGTCGACGCTAGACGCGGACCGCCCGCGGGCGAAGCCGTCAGGGCACAACGGTCATCCACGTGGCCGCTTCGGGCACGTGGACGGCGAAGGGCCATCGACGACGAGTTGGCGTAGACGATCGACGCAACCGGGAGGGGGCCACGATCCAGGCCAGCGGAGCGCGGTCGCGCAGGACCGGGCGGCTAGAGCTGCCGTGGCTCGTCGGCGGGATCCGGCCCGAGCAGGAACAGCTCGGTGCAGACGTCGCCGTCGGCGTCGCGGCCGGGCACACCTGGATCCTTGACTCTCCATATCGGATCCAATAGTTTGGGATTGTGTCCACCATGCCGCCGGTGCTGAGGCTCGCCACCGACATGGGCGGGACGTTCACCGACCTGGTGATCGACGACGGCCGCGGCGGGCTCGAGCTGCACAAGGCGCCGACCACGCCCGAGGACCCCGTCCGCGGCGTGCTGGACAGCGTCGACGTCGCCGCCGCCGCGCGCGGCACCGACCGGGCGGGGCTGCTGCGCGACGCCGGGGTCTTCGTCCACGCCACGACCCGTGCGCTGAACGCGATGCTCACCGGGCGCACCGCCCGCACCGCCCTGCTCACGACCGCCGGCCACCCCGACGTGCTGCTCTTCCGCGAGGGCGGACGCGCGGATCCGTTCGACCTCGCCGTCCCCTACCCCGAGCCGTTCGTCCCGCGGTCGCTGACCTTCGAGGTGCCCGAGCGGATGCTGCCCGACGGCACCGTCCGCCGGCCGCTGGACGAGGACGCCGTGGTCGCGATCGCCGACCGCCTGCGCGAGCGAGCGGTGGAGGCGGTCGCCGTCTGCCTGCTCTGGTCGGTCGTCGCCCCGGCGCACGAGCGGCGGGTCGGCCAGCTGCTGGCCGAGCACCTGCCGGGCGTGCCGGTGACGCTGTCGCACCAGCTCAACCCGACGCTGCGCGAGTACCGCCGCGCGTCGTCGACGGCGATCGACGCGGCCCTCAAGCCGACGATGAGCGCCTACGTCGCCGACCTCGACGCGCGGCTGCGCGCCGACGGGTTCGGCGGCGAGACGCTGCTGGTCAGCTCGACCGGCGGCACGCTCGACGCGCCCCGGGCGGCCGCGGCCCCGATCCACCTGCTCGGGTCCGGTCCCGCGATGGCGCCGGTGGCCAGCCGCCGCGTCGTGGCCGCCGCCGCGGACCGAGTGCCGGCGGCCGCCGCCCGCACGGCGATCGTCTTCGACACCGGCGGCACGTCGTGCGACGTGAGCCTCGTCCGCGACGGGACGATCCTCACCACCCGCGAGACCTGGATCGGCCCGATCGGGCTCGGTCACATCACCGGCTTCGACTCGGTCGACGTGCGCAGCATCGCCGCCGGCGGCGGCAGCGTCGCGTGGGTCGACGACGGCGGCCTGCTGCGCGTAGGCCCCCGCAGCGCCGGGGCCGATCCCGGGCCCGCCTGCTACGGCCGCGGCGGCGTCGAGCCGACCCTGACCGACGCCGCGCTGCTGACCGGCCGGATCGATCCAGACTTCTTCCTCGGCGGCGCGCTGCCGCTCGACGCCGACGCCGCCCGGGCGGCGTTCGCCCCGCTCGCGGTCGCGCTCGGCCGCGACCCGGTCGCCGTCGCCCTCGCGACGCTCGACCTGGCCACCGAGCAGATGGCCGCGGCGGTCGAGTCGATCACGCTCCGCCAGGGCATCGATCCGCGGCGGGCGGTGCTCGTCGGCGGCGGTGGCGCGGCCGGGCTCAACGCGGTCGCGATCGCCCGCCGCCTGGGCACCCCGAGCGTCGTGGTGCCGGCGATCGGCGCCGCGCTCAGCGCCGCCGGAGCGCTGATCTCGCCGCTGATGGAAGAGCACGCCGTCACCGCCCCGACCGCCCTCACCCGGCTCGACCGGCCCGCGGTCGCGGCGATCCTCGACGACCTCCGGGCCCGCTGCGCCGCGTTCGCCGCCCGTCACGCCGACCCGGCCGCGGCCCGGATCGAGCTGACGGTCGAGGCCCGCTATCGGGCCCAGGTGTGGGAGATCGAGGTGCCGCTCGACGAGCTGACCCTGGCGGACGAGGCCGAGGAGGCGGCCTTCGCCGAGCGGTTCCACGCCGCCCACGAGCGGACCTTCGGCGTCCACGACCCCGACGGGGCGATCGAGCTGCTGACCTGGCACGGCCGGGTGCGCTGCCCGCCGCCCGGCGCCGAAGCCGACGCCGCGACGGCGGCGGCCTCCTCCGACCTCGACGCGGCGACGGCGACGGTCCGCCCGCTGCACGTGCGCCGCGGCCCCGACGCCGCCCCCGTCGACGCGCGGGTGTGGCGGTGGGGCGCGCTCGTCCCGGGGACCGCGATCGACGGGCCGGCGATCGTCGAGAGTCCGGTCACGACCGTCGTCCTGCCCCCGGGCGCCACGGCCGTCCTGACCGCCGCCGGCGACCTCGTGATCGATCCCGGGACCGACGACGCGCCGGCCGGGGCGGGGAGCGACCGGACGGTCGTCGCCGGAGGCGCCCCGTCCCGCAGCGCCGACGACGACGCCCGGAGCGATCGATGAGCACCCCCACCGCCGACGGCGTCGACCTGGCCCTCTACGCCAGTCGCTTCGCCCAGATCGTCGACAGCATGGCCAACACGCTGTTCCGCTCGGCGCGGTCGGGCGTGATCAACACCGCCCACGACTTCTCCTGCTGCCTGGTCGACCACCGCGAGGAGATGGTCGCGGCGACCCGCTCGATCCCGATCCACGTGATGAGCGGCCCCGAGCTGCTGACCCGGGCGATGAAGCGCTTCCACCCGACGCTGCGGCGGGGCGACGCGTTCCTCCACAACTCGCCGTACCACGGCAACTCGCACGCCGCCGACCACACGCTGCTCGTCCCGGTCGTCGACGACGATGGGCGCCACCGGTTCACCGTCGTGGCCAAGGCCCACCAGGCCGACTGCGGCAACGCCGAGCCGACGACCTACTACACCGAGGCCCGTGACGTCTACGCCGAGGGCGCGCTGATCTTCCCCTGCGTGAAGATCCAGGAGGACTACCGCGACAACGAGGACCTGATCCGCATGTGCGAGGCGCGGATGCGGGTGCCCGAGCAGTGGCGCGGCGACTACCTGGCCCTGGTCGGCTCGGCCCGGATCGGGGAGCGGTTGCTGCGCGAGCTCGCCGACGAGGTCGGTTGGGACGAGGTCGCCGCGCAGGCCGAGGCGTGGTGCGACTACGGCGAGCGGCGGATGGCGGCGGCGATCGCGCGCATGCCCGCCGGCGAGGCGACCTGCTCGACCGTCCACGACCCCTTCCCCGGCTGCCCCGACGGCGTGCCGATCCGCGCGAGCGTGCGGATCGACCCGGACGCCGCCCGGATCGCCGTCGACCTGACCGACAACCCCGACTGCCTGCCCAACGGGTTGAACCTCACCGAGTCGACGTCGCGCACCGCCGCCCTGATCGGGATCTGGACGACGGTCGGCGGCGACGTGCCGTCCAACGGCGGGGCGTTCCGCCGGATCGACGTGGCGCTGCGCGAGGGCTGCTGCGTCGGGATCCCGGTCCACCCGCACTCCTGCTCGGTGGCGACGACCAACCTCGCCACCCGGACGGCCAACACGGTGTCGCGCGCGATGGCCGAGATCGGCGAGGGCCTCGGCACCGCCGACCACGGCCTGATCCTGCCACCGTCGGCGGCGGTCGTCTCGGGCCTCGACCCGCGCCACGACGACGCCCCGTTCGTGAACATGCTGATCCTCGCCGGATCGGGCGGGGCGGCCGCTCCGCGCGAGGACGCCTGGCTGACCACCGGCGACGTCGGCACGCTCGGCATGCTGCGTCGCGACTCGGTCGAGATCGACGAGCTGCGCTTCCCGCTCTGCGTCGAGACGCAGCGGATCATCCCCGACAGCGAAGGCGCCGGCCGCTTCCGCGGGACCCCCGGAACGCTGGTGGAGATCACCGCCCTGGGCACCGACGTCGTCGCCCACTGGGCCAGCGACGGTCACGTCCACGGCCCGCAGGGCGTGCGCGGCGGCGGACCCGGCGGCCCGGCCGACCAGCGCCTCCGCACCCCCGACGGCCAGGAACGGCCGCTGCCGGCGTACGGCGCGGTGACGATCCACGACGGTGACACCGTGATCTCGATCTGCACCGGCGGCGGAGGCTACGGCCCGCCGACCGAGCGCGAACCGGAGCGGGTGGCCCGCGACGTCCGCGAGGGATGGGTGACGCCGGAGCGGGCGCGCGAGGTCTACCGGGTCGCCGTCGACACGGCGGGCGTCGTCGACGCGGCGACGACGGCGACGCTGCGCGGCGGTCCGGCAGCCGGCTAGCGCATGTCCCGTACGGTGGCGGGGCGGGACATGGTCCGGCGGAGGGTCAGCGGAGGTCGACGAGGGTGGCGAGCACGCGTTCGAACCGGCGACCGACCGCCTCGGCCGTCTCGTCGGGATGGCGCAGCCACCACTGCACGATCGAGGAGACCACGTCGAGCCAGAGGTGGCCGACGAACGCCAGGTCCTGCTGGTCCTCGACACCGTCGTCGCGAAGCGCCTGCGCGGCGCCGTCGACCCCGAGGCCCGCGATCGACCGGCGCTGGGCCCGCACTCCGGCGGCGACCGGGGCGCCGTCGGGCACGGTCGGGTCCCACAGCATCGGCCAGTCGTGGGGGCGCGGCTCGAGCGTGGTCAGGATCGCCTTGATGGTGACCAGTCCGCGCAGCAGCGGCGGGTCGGCGAGGTCCTGGGCGGCCGTGATCGCGGCGGCGAGCGGGCGGGCCGCGCGCTCCAGGCAGGCCAGGTAGAGCTCGTCCTTCGACCCGAAGTACGCGTGCACCATCGCCCGCGACACGCCGACGGAGCGGGCGACCTGCTCGACCGAGCCGGTCGCGTAGCCGCGGACGCCGAACTCCAGGGTCGCCGCGTCGAGGATCTGCTCCTCGCGTGCCTCGCGGGGCATGCCCTTGGTTCCTGCGCGGCGGCCCGGAGGCGGGGTGGGAACTGCCATCCGCGCACCTTAGCGTCAATTGACAGCTTCGTAAATTCCACTACCGTCATATCGGATCCGACGTGCCCCGAAGCGGGGCCAGACCAGAAGGAACCGACGTGCCGAACCGCATCTCGAAAGCCCTGTCCCCGCCCGCAGCGAGCTCGCCAGCGCGCGTCGCCGTGATCACCTGGCTGCTCGTCACCCTCGGCTTCTGCGTCGGCGACCACTTCTTCCACGTCCGCAACGGGATCCTGTCCTACTCCTGGGAGCCGATGGTCGACGGTCAGTCGGTCGCGGTCTGGCCGATCTTCGCCGCCGGTTCGGCGATCATCGTCGCGGTCGCCCGCCTCCTGCCGACGGCGTGGCTGCCCGAGAAGCCCTTCCGGTGGGGGCCGGTGCTGCTCACCTTCGCGCTGACCCAGCTGGGCTATGCGCTCAGCGGCCAGTGGGGCAACGCCCACCCGTGGCGGTTGACGGCGTTGCTGGCCGTCGCCTGGCTGGTGATGTTCGCGTTCACCCCGGCGAAGAAGGCCGTCCTGGCCAGCTCGATCCTGCTCGGGGTGCTGGGCCCCTTCTTCGAGGGCGCCTTCTCGGCGGCGGGCCTGTTCGACTACGCCCACGTCGACGTCTTCCACACGCCGCTGTGGCTGGCGGCGCTCTACATCAACGGCGGCTTCGTGATGGTGCAGGCCGCCCGTGGACTCCGGCCCGCCCCGCAGGCCGCTCCGTCGGGCGCGTCCGCACCCGCCCGCCCGGCGACCGGCGCCGTCTAGCGCCGGTCACGCGCCTGTTGGCGGCGGCGGTGCCGCCGCCGCAGGCCTCGCCGGCTACGTGCCCATGGCCTGCCAGTCCGTGTGGTCGTAGCCCGTGGTCAGGTTCTGCCCGCGGGCCAGCACCTTCACGTACATCGACGGCGCGACGAACCGCTCCTCCGTCGCGCAGGCCGTCGTCTGCGGACAGCTCATGTAGGCGCCGTCCTGGGTCATCGCGCCCGTCTCGTCCTCGACCCAGGTGTGGAGGGTCAGGTCGCCCTGCTCGCAGTCGAGCATCTCGCCGCGGTAGCCGATGCCCAGCGTGGGCACCACGTTCACGACGACCCGCGAGCAGGGGGGCGGGTCGTCGGCGGCGACGCTCGCGGCGCTCCGGGAGGTGCGCCGTTCCGGACGCCCGTCGGCGCGACGCAGGCCCGCGTCGGCGCCGTTCCTGATCCGCGCCGCGAAGGAGGGATCGTTGGGGTCGGTGGGCGGGTGCTGCTTGCTGGTACCGGGCGGGAGCTCGCCGCTCACTGAGCCGTCGGGAGCGATGACGATGACCCCGGAGTCGATGACTCGGGGCGTCGCCGCGTTCGCCGGCGCCGCGGAAACGGCCAGCAGTGCCGTCGTGCCGACGCCGAGCGCGGTGGCCAGGCGGCGAAGCAGGCTAGGCATGTTCTTCCTCGTGGATCGATGTTGCCGAATCGCGCGGAGGCGATGCATCGGGACCGCCGTCCCACAACGTCCACGCGAACCGACGCTACGGGCCGACCCCCGGACCCGGCTACGGACGCCGTCCCAACTTCACCGCCCCAGCGCGCCGACCCTGTCGGTTCATCACAACGCGGTCGCCGCCCGGAGGTGGCGAGACCAGGACTCGGAGCCGGGACAGCGCGCGGAACCCCAAGCCGCCTGCGTCGACAACACGAACTGGGCGGCCGAGGCACCCAACGGGCCGCGATCGGCGCTTCGCTAGCCGTCGATCAGGCCGAGGATCTCCGCCACCACCCGCGCGCGGGCGGCCTGGGTCAGCGACGCCGGCAGCATGCTCTCGTGGCCCCAGGATCCATCGGCGGCCATTCGCGCGATCAGGCAGCGGAGCGAGAGATCGTCGAGCTCCTCCACGGACCGTTCCTCCTCGGGGAACCAGCGCCGGTAGACCCGCAACCACGGGGCCATCCAGTCGGGCTCGTTGGCGGCTTCCATGATGAGCCGCATCTCGACGTTGGTCGGAGACCGCAGCGAAGCCCGCTCCGCGGAGTCTCCGCGCAGGCGGATCTCGCCGAGACCGATCACCACTGACGAGGCCGCTGCGTCGTCTCCGCGGGCTACCGTGACCGTCTTGCACGAATCCGGGCTCCGATGACTGACAAGATCGACTTCAAGACGACGCTCGACGGCTATCACGCGCGACGAGGCGAGTTCCGCATCGTCGACATTCCCGACGCGCAGTACCTCATGATCGACGGGCACGGCGACCCGAACAGTTCCCAGGTCTACGAGGACGCGCTCTCTGCGCTGTATCCCGTCGCCTACAAGCTCAAGTTCCACAGCAAGCGGGAGCTGGGGCGCGACTACGTCGTTCCGCCGCTCGAAGGGCTGTGGTGGGCGGAGGACATGGATGCCTTCACCGTCTCGCGAGACAAATCCCGGTGGGATTGGACGATGATGCTCATGGTTCCTGATTGGATCGGCCGTGCGTCGTTCCTAGGCGCCGTCGATCTGGCCCGAGCCAAGAACGGCTCCACGCGTCTGGATGACGTTCGCCTGGAAACCCTCTCGGAGGGGCGCTGCGTTCAGACGCTTCACCTCGGTTCCTTCGACGACGAGGGGCCGGTGCTGGAACGAATGCACCACGAGTTCATTCCGGAGAACGGGCTGCGCGTTGACGGCAAACACCACGAGGTCTACTTCGGAGACTTCCGCCGGGTGACCCCTGACAAACTGCGGACCATCCTCCGTCAGCCCGTCCGCCCCTCATTCGCAACCTGAGCCGCGCGTCGGAGGAACGCTGCCCACCGAGATCCTGACGCTCCGCTCGCGTCAGCAGATCGACCACGTCGGTGTCCGTCCCGCCGCCACGGACGAGCGCGACGTACCGGTCGTAGTCGTTCGGCGGCAGATCGGGGAAGAAGGAGGACGGCAGGTCCAGCGGATCCCAGCGTTCGTACAGCAACCGCTCGACAACCCGCGCGGCGCGATCGGGGTCGATGACGGGAACCGTAGCGCGAGCTCGCGGCCGTGCCCGGTGGGGCGGGGCGAAGACCGGCGGCGAAGGATGCGCCCGGCGCGACCGTTGGAGATGTCCGAGGGCACCAGCCAGGACGACAGCCTCACGACTTGCGAGTTGGCCCAGGGGCTGGTTCGGGGCGATCCGAGCGCTCCAACGTCGCCCGGGGCGCTTGGCTTTTCCGTAGGTGCCCGAAACGAGCGTTCGTCAACGTCGTCGTGGAGACCATCGGGAACGACCTCGAAGACGGGCCAGGCGTTCCTCCGAGCGATCTTCAGCTCGGCCGTACGGGATCCCCGGTATGCCGAGCCCGACGACCGAGCACCGACTGCGGGAGGGCTTCAAGGTCGTTCGGATGCTCGTCGAGGCCTACGACGCGACGACCCGCGAAGGCGTGGCTGGATGACCAGGCACCGATCGAACTGCTCGGCCAGGCGTCCAGGTCGAGCGCCACCGGTCGCGAGCGCCCCAGAATCGGCGGCATGACCCGGACGTCGCTCAGCGCGGTCGGCCTCGCCGCGGCCTGGCTCCTCACCGATCTCTGGCGGCTGTGGACGCCATCGCTGATCACGCTGTTCGGCCGGGCCGCGCAGACGCCCACGGAGGTCATGGGCGCGTACGCGCTGGCCGTGATGGCCGCTCCGCTCGTGCTGATCGCGTTCGTCCGCGGCCCCGCGCCGCGCCTGGCGGCGGGCCTCCTCGTCGCCGCGTTCGTCGTCCGCGTCGGCGTGCAGGTCGTCCCCGGCGGGGGCGCCGTGCAGCTCTACGGCAGTTCCCTGGGGGTCGCCCTCGCGGTCGCCGCACTGTGCCTGGCGACGGGCGCCCTCGGCCGCCGACTGGTGCCCGGCGTGTTCCTCGGTGTCGCCGTCGCCACGGCGGTGCATGCCGCGCTGGGGAGCTTCGGCGCCGTGTGGCGGGACGACGCCGCCTCGTACGCGGTCCTGGTCCTCCAGGCCATCGCCGTCGGGTTCGCGGTGCGCGCGGCCGGTCGTGGTGGGGAGGAGCCCGGGGGGCCGGCCGTCGCCCCGCGCAGCGCCTTCCTCCTGCTCCCCCTGCTCCTGCTGATCCTCCTCGCCCTCGCGAACGTCGGACGCGCCTCGGTCGCCGACTCGCTCTGGGGACCCGTCGTCGCGGTGCTCGGGAGCGGCACGGCAGCGGTCGTGGCGCTCCTGCCCGCCCCTCGGCGACGCCCGTGGGCCGCAGCCGTGCTCTTTCCCGCCGCCGTCGCGCTGTCGCTGCTGCCCGAGGTGGTCCGCGACGGCGCGGAGGGGGCGCTGCCCGTCTGGTTCCTGGCGGCCGTCCTGGTCGGCCCCGCGGCCGCGGTGCGTCTTCTGCTCTTCGCGGGGCGTGGACGATCGTCCCGGCGCACCGCCCTCGCGGCCGGTGCCGGTGCGATCGTCTGGATCGCGCTGTTCTTCGCCTACTACGCGGGGTACGACCTCGGCTACCGTGCCGACCTGCCGCTGGTGGGGGCCGCTGTCCTCTTCGCTCTCTGGACCGTCGCGTACCGGGCGGGCGGGGCCGACGACGACGAGGACTTCCGCGTCTCGGAACGACGGATCGACGACTCGGGTGCCCGGGCGGTCGCGGGAGTGGCCGTCGCGACCGTCGCCGCAGCCGCCGCCGCGCTCGTCGGGCCGCCCCTCACCGTGCCGTCGCTACCCGTCGCGCGTGAGGCCGCGGCCTCGGACGAGCTCGTCGTCGCCGCGTACAACCTCCGGATGGGGTACGGGATCGACGGCGTCTTCCGCCCCGCGGACGTCGCCGCCCAGATCCGGGACAGCGGAGCACAGGTCGTGCTGCTCAGCGAGGTCGATCGCGGGTGGCTCCTCAACGGAGGCCAGGACCAGCTGGCGATCCTCGCTCGGATGCTCGGGATGCACGCGGTGTTCGGACCCGCCGCCGACCCCGTCTGGGGCGACGCTATCCTCACCTCCCTGCCGACGACGGAGGCGTCCTCGGCGAAGTACCCGATGTTCGACGCGCTCACGGGCGCGGCGATCACCTCGGCGTCGGTGACGTGGGAGGGCGAGAAGGTGCGGATCCTCGCCACCCACCTCCAGCCCGACGCCAATGCGACGGACGCGACCGGACGACAGGCCGCGATCCTCGCCGATGCCTTCCGCGATGCACCGGGCGCGGTGATCGGGGGCGGCGACCTCAACACCACGCCCGTTTCGGACGCCTGGCGAACCCTGCTCCGATCCGGTGCCAAGGACGCACTGGAAGGCATCCGCCCCGCGCCGACCTCCCCCGCCGACGATCCCGACGAGGAGATCGACCACCTCCTCGTCTCGGGGCTCCGGCCGGTGCACGCCGAGGTCGTCCGCTCCGAGCTGTCGGACCACCGGATGATCATCGCCGCGTTCCGCTGACGCGCCCTCACGGCGAGATGCGGGCCATCGCGCTTGCCAGCCGCCTTTCGCCGATGGGCCGTTGGGACTTGGGTTGCACCGATGTACCTAACCCGCTAGTGTCTGGCGGTGAGGAGTTTCCGTGGGAGAGCGGGGCACGTCGCGGCGTGCCGTTCGACGGTCCGGTTCGGGCGGGGGGCCGGAGCGGCGCTGGTCGCGCTGCTGGTCCTGCTCGCGACGGCCTGGCCCGCGAGCGCGTCGGCTGCCGAGCTGCCGACCCGCTATTCGCTGGTCCATGGCTGCTACGCCCTCCAGTCGGTCGCGACCGGGCGCTTCGTCGTCCGCCGCGCCGACGGCGGCTACCGGGCCGAGGCGATCGCCGCCGGCGGTGCCGAGGCGTTTCGGATGCAGGCGACCGCGCTCGGCCGCTACCTGTTCTACGGCCGCGACCGGACCGCGATCACCCGCGGCGACGGCGGCGGGGTGCTGGCCTCCGAGGACCTCGGGCCGGCAGGCGACTGGCGCGTCGAGCCGGCCGGCGCGGGCCGCTTCCGGATCGAGGGCCTGAACGGCGGCGTGCTCGCCGTCGACGGCGGCGGCACCGTGGTCGCCCCGCCGCGGGCCGAGGGCCAGACCGCGGCCTTCCGGTTCGTCGCCGCCGGCAACTGCACGGTCTTCCCCGAGGCCGAGATCAACGCCGTCGGCACGCCGGCCCGTGGCAGCTGGCGCGACGGCGAGGTCCGGGGCCTGATCGACGGCCACAACCACCCGGTCAGCTTCAACTTCATCGGCGGCGCCGTCCACTGCGGCCGGATCTGGTCGCCTTACGGGATCGAGAAGGCGCTGGTCGACTGTCCCGACCACGCCCTGCTCGGCGGCGGGGCCGCGCTGCTGGAGAACTTCCTCGGCGGCCACGTGGTCGGCTTCCACGACCCGTCCGGCTATCCGTCGCTGAAGGACTGGCCGCGCTACGACTCGCTGACCCACGAGGGCGCCTACTGGCGCTGGGTCGAGCGGGCCTGGCGCGGCGGCCTGCGGATGATGGTCGTCGATTTCACCGACAACGGGGTCCTCTGTCGGATCTGGCCGATCCGCAACCACAGCTGCGACGAGATGGAGACGCTGCGCGAGCAGCTCCGCGACACGGAGCAGCTGCAGGACTACATCGACGCCCAGTTCGGCGGTCCCGGCAAGGGCTTCTTCCGGATCGTCAAGAGCCCGCAGCAGGCGCGGCGGGTGATCAACGACGGCAAGCTCGCGATCGTCCTCGGGCTGGAGAGCGCGGCGCCGTTCAACTGCTCGCTGCCGAACGACACCCCCGCCTGCACGCCCGAGCAGATGGAGCAGCGGCTCGACGAGATGTACCGGCTGGGAGTGCGCAACGCCTTCCCCGTCCACAAGTTCGACAACGCCTTCGGCGGCACCACCGGCGACGACGGGCTGACCGGCGTCCTGACCAACGTCGGCAACCTGATCGACACCTCCCACTTCCTGCGCCTGCAGCGCTGCGCCGACGGTCACCCGTCCGACCGCTACGACGACGACGACATCCCGCGGATCGACGCCGTGGCCGACCTGCTGACCCTGGTCGGGCGGCCGGGCGCGCTGCCGGTCTACCCTGCCGGCCCGCTCTGCAACCCGCGCGGCCTCAGCGACCTCGGCCGGCAGCTGATCGAGCGGATGATCAGCAAGGGGATGATGATCGACGTCGACCACATGAGCGTCAAGACCCGCGACGAGGCGCTGAAGCTGCTTGAGCAGCGGCGCTACCCCGGCGTGCTCTCCAGCCACAACTGGTCGGACGAGACGACGCCGAAGCGGATCTACCAGCTGGGCGGCTTCGTCGCGCTCCGCGCCGACGGCACGAACCGCTTCGTCGAGCGGTGGAAGGTGCTCCGCGAGCAGCGCGACCCGCGGTTCCTCTTCGGACTCGGCTACGGCGCCGACATCAACGGCTTCGGCGCCCAGAGCGGCCCACGCGACGACAACGCCAAGAACCCGGTCCGCTACCCCTTCCGCTCGATCGACGGCGCGGTCACGCTCGACCGCAACCGGACCGGCAACCGCGTCTTCGACCTCAACCAGGAGGGCGTGGCGCAGTACGGGCTCTACCCCGACTGGTACGAGGACCTGCGCCAGATCGCCGGCCAGCCGATCGTCAACGACCTCCTGACCGGCGCCGAGGCCTACCTCCAGACCTGGGAGCGCGCGACCGGGGTGCCCTACCCCGGCTGCAAGATCCAGGCCGACGCCCTCGGCCGCTCGCAGGTCGGCCCGCTGCGCCTCGGCGAATCGACGACCTCGCTGCTGCGGCGGGTCGGCCAGCCCGCCGCGCGCCCGCTCGACGCCTACCGCTACTGCGTGACCGAGCGCGACGGCCGCCAGGCGACGCTGGCGGCCGTCTTCGGCGACGACGGCCGAACGGTCGCGATGACCTCGACCGCCCGCCAACACCGGGTCGCGGGCCTGCGGGTCGGCTCGTCGGCACGGCGCGTCGGACGGGTGGCCAAGCGGGTCGGCCGCGGCCTCTGGGTCCGCCGGGCCCGCAGCCGCACCAGCCCGCGGGTAGTCCTACAGACCAGCAACGGCCGGATCAGCGCGATCGCCATCGTGGCGCCGGAACGGGCCCGCGCCAGCAGCCTGCGACGGACGCTGCGGCTGGCCGGCGTCCGCTGAGCCGGGCGAGGGCTCAGCCGCGCTTGATCCCGGCACGGCGTACCGCCGTCGCGGAACGGGCTCGATCAGCCTCGCGCGGATCGAGGATGCGCGCTGGGCAGCCATCCCGAGGCGGGCGGCGACCTCGCCCCGGTGATGGCCCGGCCGACCTCGTGCTCCTGTTCAGCGGTCGCGATCAGGTAGTCGCGCTCTTGCGGGGAGGCGTGCTTCCAGCGCAGCGCGTAGAGGCCCTGGTCCAGTCGCCGCTCCGCGCGCTGCTCGGCGACCTCGAGGTGGCCAAGGTCGATCGCGTCGGCGTCGTTCGAGGCGGGCCAGGCCTCGTGGCCGAAGACCTGGCTCGCGTAGCGGTAGCCGCCGGTGCGCTGTGCCAGCTGCTCGCCGGCGTCCTCGGTGAACGGCCGGCCGCTGGCGCGGGTGGGCTCCAGCAGCGCGGTCCGGGTCGCGTCGCGGTCCAGCAGGCCGAGCTCGTACCGATCACCGTGCTCGAAGCAGGTCGGCAGCTTGCGCAGCTCCCGCATCGCGGGTAGGCCGGCCCCGACGACCAGTATCGGCCGCTGCTCCCGGACGCTCTCCTGCAGCGCAGCACCGAGCGCCTCGAGGTGCTGCTCATCGGCTTGTTGCATCTCGTCGACAGTGAACCGGGCGAGTAGATCGGAGCGTCCGTCGAGACGATGAGCGTTCCGTCTCCAAGGACTCTCTCGCGTGCCGAGACTTCTGCCTCAAAGCCGTACGTTCGTCCAACAACGCTCGGTGGCTAGGGGACCCAGGTCCCCTAGCCACCACCCGCGCCCGCTGACCCGGACCGACGGGCTGACCACCCTTTCACCGGCGGCGTTGGCGAGCTACCGGCCGGCCGCCGCGTGGCTCGGCTCGGGCGAGCTTTGCGGCAGTCGGCAGCGTCGCGTCCTGGGGACCCGGGTTCCCAGGACGCGACGCTTGATGTCAGGGGATGGTGCAGACGTGGAGCGGGGCGGCCACGAGCGCTCGCTGTGGGGGCGACCACGACCAGTCGGTGCTGGCCTGCCCCTTCTGGGCGCGGGTGGTTCGCCACAGCTGTTGGACGCCCCAGCCCGGCGAGAGGCAGGTGTCTCGCGGGGCGTCCTTGTCGATCTCGATGAGGGGCATGTAGCGGTAGACGCGTTCCTTCGTCGATGCCCACGCGGCCCCGAACGGGATCTCGGGCAGCTCCAGCTTCTTGGACAGCTCCGGTCCTCCCCCGCTTCCGGGCCAGTAGCGATCAGGGCCGCGGGGATCCTCGCAGCGCATGGTTCGCTTGTCGGCGCTCACCTGACAGTCCACCAGGAACGCCCGGTCCGCATGCGGGGCGCCGGTCAGGGTGTCGCTGCGCCAGTCCCCTCCGTTGTCGGTGTACTCGATCTCGACCTTCTCCTGCTCGGGGAACGTCGTGTGCTCGGGTGCGGTGAACTCGACCGGGCCAAACGTCGTCTGGATGCCCGTTGCGGTGTTCCCGACCATCCAATCGAGGCTGGTCTTGCCACCGGGATCCGCGTGCGGGAGGTCGTTGGGGTCGGTGCGATCGACCGCCCCGTCGAGCAACGGGCCGGTGCAGACCACGATCTGCGCCTCGAGCATGGCGTTGCCCAACGGTTCCGGGTCCTTCTTCTTGGCGTCGGCGATGCGTTCGACGCCGGTGACCGGCAACGCTCCGCGACCGGGCGCCAGGCACGTGTTCGACGGCGCGTCGGGGTCCACCTTCACCGGCAACGCGATCCGCAGCCGCCCCTCGGGCGCGGGCGTCTTGGGCCCCGGATCACTGGCGCCGGCGAGCGTGACCGGCCCGCTGGCCTTGGCGATGTAGCACGTCATCGAACGCTTGTCCTTGGAAGCGGAACAGGTCGTCAACCCCGTGGGCTGGCCCTTCTCTGCCGAGGGGAGATCCTTCCAATCGCGATCACCCGCAAACGCCGTCGCGAGCACGCCCCAGTCGTGACCGTCCCGGGCCTCATCGAACGTCACCCCGGCCGGCGCCGTGAACGTCGCCTTCCTCGTCCCCCCATCGAACCGGAAATCGACGCGGCGGCCCATGTTCCCGACCTCCCAATACGCGATCCCCGGCCGACTCGGCGCGATGATCGTCGGCGTGCTGCGACTCGCCAACCCGTACGGCGCCTTCGTCCGCACGTTCAACGACGCCTTCAACAGCGGCTCGCCAAGATCGATCCATCCAGCGGCCTGGCCCGACGCCGGCGCCTGGGCCTGGTGCACCTCCTGCAGCCGGATCACGCTCGAGCCGCGCAACAGCACCCCGTTGGGGGCGTCCTCGTCGACCTTCAGCGTGACCCGCAGGCGGTAGAGCCGCGTGCCTCGAAGCCGCCCCTTCTCATCGCCGAGCTTGCCCCGCCAATCACGAATGGGCTGATCGCGGCCCGAGCACGTGAGCCCTCGGTCGTCGTCGGTGAGCTTGCAGTCCTGCAGATCGTTCCCCGCGCTCTTCCAGGTGCGTCCGTCATTGTCGGACTGATCGATCGCCACGGTCTTCGTCCCCTTGTCGAACCGGGTGTGCTCGGGAGCCGTGAGGACCACACCGCCGCCCGCGGCCGTGCCGAATCGCGTGCCGACATCGTTGCCCGTGTTGGCCACGACCGACGACGCCTCCACCGTCTCGCCCGGCCCCGCCGTCGCCGCCGGCTCCTTGTCCTCCGAGCCAGAGAACCCGTTCACGACACACGCCTTCAACAATCCGGACACGTCCAGGGTGCCGTTCTTGTCGCCCACCGGCGTCCAATTGCCCTTCCCGTCGGCCTGCCGCGCCTTGTTGAGACGCACGAGGCCCGAGCCGCCCCGCAGGCACGTGCCGGCAGGAACATCGTCCTGCAGCTCGACGATCGGCCGGTACCGGATCCACCCCTCCCGCTGCAGCCCGCCCGCCTGGCCAAGGGCACGGGAGCCCAGCCACTCCGACTCGTAATGCTCGGTGTTCCACCCCTGGCAGGTCATCCAGTACCGCTTCTTTGGATCGACCTTGCAGTCGTAGAGCGCCCCGGTCCCGTTGCGGCCGCCCCGCTGCCACGTCGCTCCCTGGTCGGTGGAGTACTCGTAGGGGATCAAACGCTGCTCGACGAACGCCGTGTGCTCGGGCGCCTCGAAGGTCACCGCTCCGTCGTGGACCGCGTTCAACTGAAACCACGTGTTCGCCACGATCCACGACAACGCCACGCGACTCCCGACGAACGACTTGTCCGACGCCCGGTAGCCGACACCGATCGGCGTCACCGGACCGCGATTCACGAGGCCCAGACGAACGTCCGGCACCTGGACCATCGTCTCCGACCGCACCGTCTGCGTGCCCAGAGGCACCGTCTGCGTCGGAGTCCTGAGCTCCACCTGCTGGATCGTCATCTCCAACTGTCCGCCGCCGTACTCCTCGCCGCTGGAAACGCCCTGGTCGGCCTCGACCAGCGGACTGAACCGCAACGTCTCCTCCGCCACCGGCGCACCGTCCGCATCCACCGACGCAGCCTTCCAGGTGTAACGACCGATCGTGTTATCGCACTCCAACACCCGCTGGTCCTGCTCCAGCTTGCAACCGGTCAACGTCCAGGTCTTGATCAGATCCTGCTTGCCCAGATCCGCATCGCGCTTGGACCGCCCAGCCTTCGTCAGCGACCGCACCGTCACCGTCGACTGCTCACGGAAGTGGACGACCCCCTCGGGAACCGTCAACCGCACCTTGCCACTGAAATCACCACTGATCTCCGGGCCGAAGTTCGCCACCTCGAAATCCAACGTCCCGACCCCGTCCCTATCGACCGAGCCGACCGTGACATCACGCGGGCTCCGCAACCCCCGCCCCGGATCATCGATATACACATGAACACCGGCGACCGCCGACGTCCTCACCGCCGTCTCGTCGTCCTTGCCCTTCTCCAGGATCAGGACCGCCTTCGGGGGCACCACGACGGCCTGCTTCGGCGCGTCCGCGTCGACCTCCACGATCGGCGAGAAACGCACGAGGTCACCCTTGGCGAGCGCGCCGGGCGTGACCAGCCCGCACTCCAGCCGCGTCCGGCCGTGTGTGGTGGAGCAGAGCTCGGCCTTCAGCGATGAGGAGGGATGCCACGTCTTGCCGCCGTCGTCAGACCACTCCGCCGCGACCTCCTTCTGCTCGGTGAACCGCGTGTAGGCCGGCGCCGTCACGGAGAGACTTCCCCCGTCCCATCGGACGCCTGCCTTCCCGGCGTTGCGGAAGGCGATCTTGGCCGGCCCCTCTTGGCCCGGAGTCAGCGGCGAGAGTCCGAGGACGTAGGTGATCGCCGTCGCATCGCGCCCCGTCGTGGCGACCGCGTCCACCAAGCCGCCCGGCGGGTACCGGTACGGGTCGCCGAGGGTCAGCTTCAGCGGCGAGCCGGCGTCCTTCGCGGTCCGGAACGTGGACTTCTTGGCATCCCACGTCAGCAACCGGTCCGGCGCGCCCCACGGGTGCAGCGTGAACGCCTTGCCGCCCTTCCCGTCCTCACCCGCATCCTTGGTGCAGAACGTCAGATCCCGCGCACTGCTCTGCCCGTCGTCCTCTGCCGCGAGGGAGAGACGATCGGCTTTGCTGTCCCAGTGCAGATACTTCACCGTCCCGCCGGCCCTGAAGGAGTAGCACGATTCGTCCGCCAGCCCGGGCTCCACCCGGAACGAGTAGTCCCAACCCGCATCCCGCACGGGGGCCTCGTCCAGCACGAGCTTCGAGCGGTCGTCGCTCGTGGCGACGGCCCGACCGGTCCCGACCTCATCCAGCGCCACCGCGTCGCCCAGCTTCTCGTCGGGGATCGCAACCTCGCTGGACCACCACGGGCTGCGAAAGCGCCACGTCGTCCGCGCCGCGAGATCGTCCTTCGACATCATCTTCTCCAGCTCGCTGCGAGGCGCGAAGTAGCTCGTCCAACCCGGGTCCACATCGACGACCAGGACCCGACTCCGGTCCACGCCCGACCCGCGCTCATCCACCGGATGCAGGACGTACCCTCCCTGCCCGATCGACTCCGGGCACACGATCGCCTTGCCGAACATGGGACGGCCTGTACCAAGGTCGACGCGCGACCGGCGCTTCTCCCAGTTCCCGATCACCTCGTCCTTGCGGGCGAACCCGTTCTGCAGGGCGTAGCACCCCGAGACCGAGGACTTCGTCAGCCGCAACGTCGCGTCCTTGCGCCCGGCGGGGTCACGCGTGGCGTCATCGCCGGACGCGTGCACCAGCCCACGCGAGCGGAACTGTGCCGGGCCGGGCCCGAAGTCGCTGTAGAGCGAGAAGAGCGTCTCGACCGGGACGTCCTCCACCTCCACGGCGTTCCGGGCCAGGAACGTGTGCTGCCCCTTGAAGAGCAGGGTCTCGTCCGGCCCGAGGGCCAGCGCGCTATCGATCCCGCGCGTCAGGTCGATGTTGCTGAGCAGCTGCCAGCGGTCCGCGATCCGGTCGCTCCTGGTCGGAATCAGACGCCTGTTCGCCCTGTCGTACAGCGCGTACCGCGCGCCCTTGACCAGCACGATCCGCTCGTTGCTCGGCTTGCCGCGCCGGTCGAAGTTGTCCAGGAACGCCGCGTCGATCCCCTTCTCGAACCCCGCAGGCAACCCGGGGAACATCTTCGCGATCTTCTGCTGCTCGAACCGCGACGGATTCCCGGCGAAACCGCGCGTGTAGTCGACGACCTGATCGTCCCTGAAGAAGAGGTACCGCGCACTGTTCGGGTAGTCGTACGCGAGGTTGACCGCGGCGTCGATCCCGGTGGCGAAGATCGTGCCCTTCGTCTCGGGGAACTGGTCGGAGATCTTGAGCACGCCGTCAGGCACACCCGGAGAGTGGTGGAGCGGGTCGTTGTAGGTGACGTACTTGTCGCCCCGGAAGAAGCCGAAGCTCGTGTACCGCTGACGCTCCGCATTCCACGACCGCTCGTAGGCGAGCACGGCCCCGATCCCACGCACGAACTCCGTGTTGGCCAGCCCGGGGAAGCGTGCGGCGATCCACCCGATCTCCTCCTCAGGCCACGGAACGGTCGTGAGACGTTCGTCGCAACCCGACACGTGGACCGCCGAGAGGCGCGCGGTGACCACCTCGGCCCGTTGCAGCTGGGACGAGACGAACGTCCCCCACGGCCGCTTGACCCGGTAGAAGACATCGATGGCCACCCCGAGTCCGACGTCGGTGAAGGACAGGGCCTTGGCTCCAGCGTCGACCGCCTTCTCGTAGGAGCTGCCGTCGGGCCGCATGACCCTGGCCACGAGCTCCGCGTCCCTCGGGAGTGATCGATCGTGGTGCCACGTGATCTGCCGCGTGGTTTGACAGTCGGGCACCTCTTCCACGTCGACGTGGGGCAAGGTGGGGATGCTTCCGGCAGGCAGGTGCGCCGCCGGGATCGGCTTGGGTGGCGTGAACCACTGCACGACCGCGTTGACGACCGATCGGGTGGTGGTGTAGGCGAGCTTGCCCAGCGTGTAGGTGAGGACCGCGCCACCCAGGACCTCCCCGACGCCGGGCGCCATCAGCGCGCCCATGAACGCGGTCAGCGCGACCGAGTTGACCGCGATCCCCTCGGCATCCTGCTTCTTGATCCCGTCAGCGAGCCCCAGCGCCTGTCCGAGCCCCGGGATCATCGCCGTCGTGCGGGCCGCGATCTCCAGATCGTCGACGTTCTTGTACGTCTTGGACAGCTCGTACATGTCGTACGCCCACGCCGCCAGGAACGCCTTGTTGACCACCCCATCGGTCAGGTTGAACTGGCCACGCAGCCGCTCCTGGACCTTCTCGACCGTCACCCGCGCCTGCTCCGGCTTCCACGCCAGCGTCTTGCGCCCGTCGACGGTCTCGACCTTCGGACGCGGAATCTCGTCCATGAACTGCTTGTCCCCGAGCAACTCCTCCACGATCCGCTGCGCCTTCTCGTGCACCTCCTCCGGCTGCACCGCCGTCAGCTTGCCGTCGCTGTGCTCGAACGCCGCCCCCTGGACCAACTTCTCCGCCTCGACCGCCCCCCGCCACGGATCCCGATCCAACGGCCCAAAGACCGTCGTGCGGTCGTTCCAACCCGACTGCGGATCCTCGTACGGCGAGTAGCCCGGGGCCCCCGGCACGTACTTGGTGGGCCGCGTTCGATCAGCGTCCATCGGCCGCTCGACGATCGTCGGCTTCTCGCTGGTGATCCGCCCGTCAGCGGTGGCGCCGTAGATCGCCGCGTAGCGCCGGACGCCCTTGATGTTCTCCGGAGCGATCTTGCCGATCGCCGACCACTCCTTCGTTTGCTCCGTCACCGCAGCAAGCGGCGTCTTCTTCTGAAAGTCCTTGTACTGCGCCTTCTTGTCGGCGGGGAGCCGCTCGTAGCCGTTGGGGATCTTCGCCGCCGACGCCTCGGCCGAGACGAAGAAATCCGTCGGCTCGACCTCGTACACCCACCCTTCCGCGAACAGCCTCGGCGGATCGTCCAGCGTTCCCGGCTCGAACTCCGCCCGCGACAGCGACACCGCGTCCGCCTTGGCCCGCGCCAGGGTCTCCGTGGTCGAGATCCACCCCGAACCCTGCAGCGTGTCGTTGTGGACGTTGCCCAACCACTGGTCGGTCAGGGTCGAGTAGTCGGTCCCCGGCGCCTGGATCCCGTTCTCGAACACCTCCTCCGGAGGACGATCACTGGCCACGTACACGACCGCGGGACGCTCGACAGCTGCCTGCTCACGCAGGCTCGGGTGCGAGATCGGCTCACCGAGATGAAGCTCGGCATCGGGATGCTCCTTCAGATAGTCCCGCATCGCCGCCCCCTGCCGAGCGGTCTTCGCCGAGACGTCCTTCGCCGTCTTCTCCGGTTGGCAGAACGCGGACCGTGACGGCCGGACACAGGCCGGAAGCAGCGACGCCCACGATGACGTCAACTTCTTCCGGACCTTGGCCGGATCCTGCGCCTCGTCCACGCTGATGGTCGTCCCGGACGGCAGCGAGAAGACCTCGAACCCCACATCGCCCTCGCTCACGCCAGCCTCGGCAGCGACGTCCTTGACCCGCTGCTTGCGGGCATCCGGCTCGCCGGTGACGTTCACGTAGTGCCGCCGAGCCACGATGCCGAGCTCGTCGGCGATCATCGTCTCGGTGATCCCTGACGCGCGACGAGCGCGACGGACCCGCATCAACACCGCGAGCTTCGCCGTGTCACCCGCCTGCTTCGCCTTGGCGATGCGATCGTTGAGCGGCCTCTGGGCCCAGATCGCCTCCTCGAGCAGCGGAGCCTGCTGGCCGGAAACGTCTTCGAGGATCCCCGCCAGCGGCGCATCGGGACCACCCAGCGTGCGGATCTCCTCACGGGGAAGGGCGATCTCCCACCCCTCCACAACCCTGCCGTCCGCTCGCTTGTAGGACACCGGCACCACAACGTCGTCGTAGGCGTCCCCCATAAGAGCGCTACCCCCAAGGTAGTGCACGGCGTGGATCAGCTCATGCGCCAGTCCTTCCGGCTCCCGGATGACGAACCGCTCGTGGTCCTCCAGATTCATCCCGAAAACCGCGAAGCTGTCGTTCGGGACCGCGATCATCGCCGCCGACCCGGTGGCCTCGACCTTGGGCGGCACAGGCTCGAACCGGCCCCCGACCTTCTTGAACTCGGGCTTGACGCTCACGCCCCTGGACAAGTCGTACGGCTGAGTTTCGGGCGTCGTCTTGAAGTCCGGGTGCTTCTTGTCGAACGTCGTCCGGTACAGCACCACAGTGACGTCGTCGTGACCCGTCGCCGCGGCAGCACCGTCCAACTGATCCAGCGGACGTATCTCACTCACCCCCCGGAGCAGCTGCTGGCCCGACGTCGTCGTCGCGATCTCCGCCAGCGACGCCTGCATCCGCTGCACGAACAGCTTCGCGGCCGCCGCTCCGCCACCGTCCGCCTCATCGAACTTCACGACCTTCACCGTCCCGTCCGGATTGGCGGTGTACAGGTCCTTCGCGACGACGATCCCGGACTTCTCGACCCCCGGCAGCGGCACCCGCACCCCCCTCAGCCGCTTGGCCTTCTGGCCGGCGCCGACCGTGACCTCGACGTCCTCCGGCTGCGGCGAGGCTGACGCCGCGGCTGGGCCACCCAAAGCCACCCCAGCAAGCGCCACGACCACGAGCCACGCGGCCCACGCACGACGCCCCAGAAGCACGTCCAGAATCGAAAGCATTGGGACACCCTACGTCCCGCTGCACCTCAACGCAACCAAAAACTTGCCGTGTACTTCGCGGTGTATTTCCCCACCAATTCACCTGTGGAAAGTGACAGCGCATCGCGGTGTTGTCCTCCACTAACTCACCTGTGGAAAATGACAGCGCCCGCGATCGATCCGCTCGAGCGCGAAGCGACAACACGGACCTCGAGTGCGCGCCGCGCCGCGGGACGCGTCGGCAACGACGAACTCGGCGCGGCGTCGCAGCGAGCCGACCGCCACGAGGTCTCGAACGGCGCAGCGAATGCCGTCGCCCAACGTGTCCTCGCCAAGCTCGACGAACCCGGTCAGGACCTCGTCGAGGGTCAGGGTCGCGGGGGGCTCGTCGTCGAGCAGGAACCGCAAGACCGCGATCTGCTCGCTGGACCCGGTGCCTGAGCCACGGCTTTCCGGCGGCCATTTTCGGCTGATTCGGCGGCCGATCCGACGCCGGATCGGCGCTGATTGGGTCACGAACCGATCTTTGACGGCACCGTACGAAACGAAAGAGGCCCCGCTTTGCAGGGCCTTCTCGGAGGTGGCGAGACCGGGACTCGAACCCGGGACACCACGATTTTTGGCTCGGCCGAACGGGGTCCCCGATATGCTGATTTGCAGGTATTTCTTGAGCATGGGCGGCGTCGGCATATGCGCGGATATGCGCCGGTATGCGCGGCTTCAGGCCATGAGCCGGCCGCTCGTGGCCCGATCGCGCCTCACCCTCGGTGTGGAAGTGGGACCCACACCTTCGGGGTGGTTGATTCCGTCACTCTCCCGCGTCGCTCGCGGCGGCGGGCTTGCGGGCGCGGATGATCGCGGCGGCGGCGTGCTCGTGGACGCGGTGGGTCTCGCGAATCTCGACGTCGACCAGGCCCGCGGCGGCGAGCGCCTGTTCGAACTCGGCTTGGGTGAACGCTCCGGCGATGCAGCCGGTCCACTGCTGCATGTCGGCGCGGGTGGCGTCGTCCATGTCCTCGTCGGCGATCACGTCGGAGATCGCGAAGCGTCCGCCGTCGCGCAGCACGCGGGCGGCCTCGGCGAGCACTTGGCCCTTGTCGCCGGAGAGGTTCAGCACGCAGTTGGAGATCACGACGTCGACGCTGGCGTCGGGCAACGGGATCTGCTCGATGTAGCCCCGGACGAACTCGACGTTGGAGACGCCCGCCTCGGCGGCGTTCTGCCGCGCGAGGGTCAGCATCTCGTCGGTCATGTCCAGCCCAATCGCCTTCCCGGTCGGCCCGACCCGGCGAGCGGAGATCAGCACGTCCGCGCCGGCCCCCGAACCGAGGTCGAGGACCGTCTCGCCCTCGTGGAGGTCCGCGACCGCGGTCGGGACGCCGCAGCCCAGCGACGCGGCGACGGCCGCTTCCGGTGCCTCCGCGTCGGCGTCGTAGAGCGTGGCGCCGAAGACCTCGCGGCCCTGCTCGTCGGTCGTGCCGACCGGTGCCGGCCCGCAGCAGCCCGCCGCCGGATCCGCCGCCACGCGGGCCGCGGCAGCCGCGTAGCGCTCGCGGACGATCTCGCGCACGTCGCCGGCCGCGCCCTGCGCTTCCGACGCACAGCAGTCCGACGTCGGCTTGGTCGTCTGGTTGGCCATCGTTCTGCGCTCCTTCGAGGAGGGTCAGTGCAGCCAGGCCGAGAGCGCCTGCAGCGCCTCGGGGCGCACGTAGTAGTAGGCCCACAGGCCCTGCCGCTCGGAGTCGACGATCCCGGCCGCGCGGAGCTTCTTGAGGTGGTGCGACAGCGTCGGCTGCGAGACGTCGAACAGCGGGACGAGCTCGCAGACGCAGACCTTGCCCGCGTGCTTGCGCAGGACGTCGACGAGCTGCAAGCGGATCGGATCGCCCAGCGCCTTGGCGACCTCGGCCAGCCGGATCGCCTCTTCGCGTTCGACGTCCGGATAGACGACCGGCTCGCAACACGGCTCGCCGGGCGGACGCTTCGTCTTCGGCGCGAGGTCCAGATCGACAGGCATCTATCTACATATATCTATTGAGTCGATGAACGTCAATCGATACGGTCCCGTGGCGATGACCGCCCCGCCACGATCCGCCGACGACGCGGCCGTCATCGGTCGCCTCTCGACGCTCGATCGCTTCCTCCCGCTCTGGATCGCGCTCGCGATGGCCGCCGGCCTCGGGCTCGGCGCCGCGATCCCGTCGATCAACGACGGACTCGACCACCTGCGGATCGGCACCGTCTCGCTGCCGATCGCGCTCGGGCTGCTGCTGATGATGTACCCGGTGCTGGCGAAGGTCCGCTACGGCGAGATCGTCCGCGACCGCAGCCCGCAGACCGCCCGGATGCTCGGCGCGTCGCTGGTGCTCAACTGGCTGATCGGCCCGGCGCTGATGTTCGCGCTGGCCTGGATCTTCCTCGCCGACCAACCCGAGTTCCGCACCGGCCTGATCATCGTCGGGCTCGCGCGTTGCATCGCCATGGTCCTGATCTGGTCGGACCTCTCGTGCGCCGACCGCGAGTCCACCGCGCTGCTGGTCGCGATCAACTCGGTCTTCCAGATCGTCGCTTACAGCCTGCTGGGCTGGTTCTACCTGACCGCTCTCCCCGACCTGCTCGGGCTCGACAGTCAGGGCTTCTCGATCGGCATCTGGGAGGTCGCGCGGACTGTCCTGGTCTTCCTCGGCATCCCGCTGGTCGCCGGAGCGCTGACCCGCGTGATCGGCGTCCGGCGCAAGGGCGAGGTCTGGTACGAGCAGACGTTCCTGCCCCAGATCGGACCGTTCGCGCTCTACGGCCTGCTGTTCACGATCGTGATGCTGTTCGCGATCCAGGGCGACGCGATCACCAGCGAGCCGCTGGACGTCGCCCGGATCGCGCTGCCGCTGCTCGTCTACTTCGCGCTGATGTTCGCCGCCGGGCTGCTCGCCGGGCGCCTGATCGGCGCCACCTACGCCCGCACCGCCTCGCTCGCCTTCACCGCCGCCGGCAACAACTTCGAACTGGCAATCGCCGTCGCGATCGGCGTCTTCGGCGCCACCTCCGGCCAAGCGCTAGCCGGCGTCGTCGGACCGCTGATCGAAGTCCCGGTCCTCGTCGGCCTGGTCTACGTCGCCCTCTGGATCCGCCGCCGCTACTACCCGGACGAGGACGCCGCCGCGCGCGCTGTTCCCGCACCCGCTCGCCCCGCGACCGACGCCGCCTAGCCCGATGAGCAACGTCCTGTTCGTCTGCCTCCAGAACGCCGGACGCTCGCAGATGAGCGAAGCGCTCTTCACCCGCACGACCGACGGCGCGCATGCGGCCCGGTCCGCCGGGACCACCCCCGCCGAGCGCGTCCACCCCGAGGTGATCGAGGTCATGGACGAGCTCGGGATCGACCTGCGCGACCGCGTGCCGCAGAAGCTGACCCAGGAGCTGGCCGAGTGGGCCGACGTCGTGGTCACGATGGGCTGCGGCGACGCCTGCCCCTACGTGCCCGGCGTCCGCTACATCGACTGGCAACTCGAGAACCCTTCGGGCCAGACCGTCGACCGGGTCCGCACGACCCGCGACGAGATCGACCGCCGAGTCCGCGCCCTCGCCGCAGAGCTGTAGCCGCGAGCCCTTCAGCTCGCCGGACTCCGCCGGGCTTGGTCGCTCGGGCCGTCTCGCCGACGATCGCGCGCATAGGTCGGCCGCCCAGCGACGCGACGGCCGGCCCCTACCATCGGTCCGGTGCAGCGGCTGCTGGTGGTCGAGGACGACGAGGGGATCGGCGGGCCGCTCGTCCGGGCGCTGCGGCGGGAGCGGTTCGTCGTCGAGTTGGCGTCCTCGGGCGAGGTCGCCCTCGAACGGCTCGTCGACCAGCCCGTCGACCTGGTGGTGCTCGACGTCGGGCTGCCCGGGATCGACGGGATTGAGGTCTGTCGCCGGATCCGCGAGCGGCATCCCGGGACCGCCGTGCTGCTGCTGACGGCCCGCAGCGGCGAGCTCGACGAGCTGCTCGGCCTCGACGCCGGGGCGGACGACTACGTGACGAAGCCCTTCAGCCTGGCCGTGCTGGTGGCCCGCGTTCGAGCGCTCCTGCGACGCGAGCCGCCGCCCGCCCCCGGGCCGGTGCTCGTCGGTGACCTCCGGATCGACGCCGCGGCCCGCCGTGCCTGGCGCGGCGGGCGCGAGCTGACGCTCGCCCCGAAGGAGTTCGAGCTGCTGCTCCAGCTCGCCGTCCGGGCCGGCGAGGCGGTCCGCCGCGAGGACCTGATGGCCGAGGTCTGGGACGAGAACTGGTGGGGCTCGACCAAGACGCTCGACGTCCACGTCGGCTGGCTGCGCCAGAAGCTTGGCGACCCGCCGGTGATCACGACCGTCCGCGGCTACGGCTACCGGCTGGAGCGCCCGTGAGGCGCCGGCTGCTGCGCTCCACGGTCCTGATCGCCCTCGCGACCGTGCTCGTCCTGGGCGTGCCGCTCGGCCTCGTCGGCACCGCGCTGCTGCACCAGCGCGCCGAGATGCGGCTGGAGCGCCGGGCCGACGCCGCCGCCCTGCGGATCGCCCGAGCGCGGGCGCGCGGCGTGCCGCCGACCCTGGCGCTGGTTCGCGACCTGCTGCCCTCCGACGCCGCGCTTCGGGTGCGCGCGCCGGGCGGCCGGACGATGGTGCTCGGAACGCCGCCACGGGGCGCGAGGACCGCGATCGCGTCGGGCGACGGCGGCCCGCTCAGCGTGACGCTGATCGCGCCCGCCAGCGCCCGCGAGGACGACGTCGGCGTGATCTGGCTCGCCGTCGCCGGTTCCGGGCTCGCCGCGCTGGCCGCCGCCGCGGCGCTCGCCGCGCTCCAGGCGCGGCGACTCGCGCACCCGCTCGAGCAGCTGGCCGGCCGCGTCGAACGGCTGGGGGACCCCGGCTACGACGACCGGCCCGTCGCCCGGCACCTGGACGAGATCGACCGGGTCCAGCGGGCGCTCAACGACGCCGACCGCCGGATCGCGGGCGCGATCGAGCACGAGCGCGAGTTCAGCGCCAACGCCTCGCATCAGCTGCGGACGCCGCTGACGGGGCTGCGGCTGCGGCTGGAGGAGCTGCGGCGGCTGGCCGCCTCGCCCGACGCCGCGGCCGAGGCGGACGCCGCCGTCCGCCAGGCCGACCGGATGGCCTCGACGATCGAGCACCTGGAGGCGATCGCTCGCCTCCGCGACGACGCTCCGACCGAGGTCGACCTCGCGTCGCTGGTCACCGACCATCTCGAGCGCGAGCGCTGGGGCGCCCGCCTGGCCGCCGCCGGCCGCCCGCTGGCGGTCCGACCGGAGACGGGCGACCCGCGGGCTCGGGTGCCCCCGGAGAGCGCCCGGCAGATCCTCGACGTGCTGCTCGCGAACGCGCTCGACCACGGCGCGGGCGCCGTCACCGTGCGGCTGCGACCGGAGCCGGGATGGGTCCGGCTGGTGGTCGTCGACGAAGGCGCGGGGAGGGGTCTCGATCCGGGCGCGATCTTCGCGCGCGGCGTCGGCCACGGCAGCGGGATCGGGCTCGCCGTCGGCCGCGAGCTGGCGCGCCGCGCCGGCGGCGACCTGCGGCTGGCGGGAGCCGCCCCGACGACCTTCGAGGCGCTGCTGCCCGCGGTCGCGGACGGCGGTCAGTCGCCGCCCGAGTAGCCCTTGGCCGTGCCCTTCGGCGTGTCGCCCCAGGCCGACTTCGCTCCTGCGTGCCCGGTCCGCACGTCCCAGACGGTCGACAGCACCGCGCCGGCTACCGCCAGCACGCTCAGCCCCGTCGCCGCCGGTCGCAGCCAGCTCGCGCCCGTCGCGCTCCGCCGCCACCGGTCGACGACGGCGAGGGCGACCGTGACGGCCGTGAACGCGGCCCAGATCAGCCGCAGCTGCTCGCCGAGCTCGCGGTGGCGGACGATCAGCGGCTCGGCCCCGAGATGCCGCTCCAGTTGCTCGCCGCTGCCGGTCACCAGCAGGATCACCACCAGCATCGCGACGTTCGCCAGCGCCAGCGGCACGCCCCAGCGCGTCCGCCACGCCGGCCGGGCCGCCAGCGCGATCGTGAACAGGGCCAGCAGCGGGATCAGCACCACCGGGATGTGCACCAGCAGCGGGTGGGCCGGCAGGCCGAAGACGCGGTCGATCTCCATCGGATCCTCCAGTTCGAAGAGCGGTCGAGGACCCTAGGCCGCGGACGGCAAAGGTCCGGCAAAGGCGCCGTCAGCGAAGGTCGCGGCGCTCCAGCAGTTGCGCTCCGGCCGCCGCCAGCAGCAGGCCGACGGCGGTCAGGCCGGCGACGTGGCGCAGGTCGAGCCCGTCCTGGATCGCCGAGCCGTACCAGCGGAAGGCCGAGACGGTCCGCAGCCAGGAGACGTCGTCGGCGAGCTTGCCGACCAGGTCCAGGACGTACATCGCCAGCAGCGTCCCGGTCGCGATCGCGGTCACCCGCCCGGCGCCGCGGACGAGGCCCGCTGCGACCAGCGCGAGGCCGCCGAAGGCCATCGCCAGCGGCCAGACGTTGAGCATCCCGCGGCCGATCACCGTCGCCGAGATCCCGGTGCCGGCCACGACCCCCGCGACGACGGTGGCAGCCCAGATCACCACCAGCGCGCCCGCCACCACCGCCGCGGCGACGATCCACGAGGACCAGGCGAGCACTCGGCGGCTGACCGGCAGCGCCAGCAGCGTGTCGAGCTGGCCGGCGGCCTCGGCGGCGACGGTCGTCCGGGTGACGCAGCGGACCGCCAGCAGCGCGAGCGTCAACGGCACCACGATGCTCAGCATCTCGGCGTCGACGTAGCGCTCGACCGTGTCGAGCCGAACGATCCCGAACGCCTGCTTCAGCTGCTCGGGGTAGCTGTCCATCATCCGGCTCATCGCGTCGTCGATCGTCGGCCAGATCAGCGCCATCAGCGCGCTCATCGCGCCCAGCGCGCCGCCCCAGGTCAGCGGGGCGCGGCGCTGTTGGTGGAGCCCGTGGCGGACGAACGCCAGCAGCACCCGCCACCACGGCAGCGGCGCGGCGACGGCGTCCTCGGGCAACCGCACCAGGGTCGCCGCGCCGGGCAGCGAGGCGGTGGCGCTCATCGGGCGACCTCGCCGCGGTAGTAGTCGCGGAACAGCTCGTCGAGCGACGGTCGCGTGATCTCCAGGTCGGCGACGCCGTCGCCGGCCAGCTCGCGCAGCAGCGGGTCGACCGGTCCCCGCAGCCGGAAGCGGGCGACGCCGTCGGCGCCCTCCAAGGCCTCGACGCCGGCGACCGCCTGCAGCCGGGTCAGCCGTGGCTCGAACGGCCCGGCGAAGCGCACGGCGACGTTGCGGTAGGCCCGCTCGCGCATCCGGTCGACCGCCTCGGTGACGATCAGCCGGCCGTCCCGCACGATCCCGACCCGGTCGCAGATCCGCTGGACCTCGTCGAGCTCGTGGGAGGAGAGGAAGACGGTCGCCCCGCGGTCGCGCTGCTCGCCGACGACGGTCAGGAACTCGTCCTGCATCAGCGGGTCGAGGCCGCCGGTCGGCTCGTCGAGGATCAGCAGCTCGGGCTGGTGGAAGAGCGCCAGGATCAGGCCGACCTTCTGGCGGTTGCCGCGGGACAGCTCGCCGAGCGGCCGGTCGAGGTCGGCCCGGAACCGCTCGCGCAGCTCCTCGGCCGGGCCGAGGTCGTCGATCCCGCGGACCGCCGCGGCGAGCGTCAGCGCCCGTCGGCCGGTCAGCTGCGGCTCGAGCGCGAAGTCGCCGGCCAGGTTCCCCAGCCGGGCCCGGATCCGGAGGCTGTCGCGGTGGCTGTCGAGCCCGAACAGACGGGCGGCGCCGGCCGTCGGCCGCTGCAGGTCGAGCAGCGTGCGGATCGTCGTCGTCTTGCCCGCGCCGTTCGGTCCGAGGAAGCCGAAGACCTCGCCCGCCTCGACCCGCAGCGATAGCTCGTCGATGCCGCGAGCACGGCCGTAGCGCTTGGTCAGGCGGTCGCACTCGATCACGGAGCTCACGGTCGGCAGCGTCCCGCGCGGCGGTCGCGGCGCCATCCGTACGAGTCCGCAAAGCGGCCGCGGCGGGCTGCGGATGCGCTCGCGCGCGCGGCGCGGGACGGTCGGGGCATGTCCATCCATCCGCACGATCCCGCGCCCGCCACCGTGCCGCGCGTCGTGATCGCCGGAGCCGGGATCGCGGCCCTCGAGGCCGTGCTCGCGCTCCGCGCGCACCTCGACGACCGCCACCTGCGGATCACCCTGCTGGCCCCCAACGAACGCTTCCGCTACCCGCCGCTGGCGGTGCTCGAGCCGTTCGGCGGCGAGCGCTCGTGGAGCCTGCCGCTGCGCGCCTTCGCCGACGACGTCGGGGTCGAGCTGCACCACGGCGTGCTGCACGAGGTCGACGTCGAGGGCCGCAGCGTCCGCACGAGCGAGGGCGAACGGCTGTCCTACGACGCGCTGCTGATCGCCACCGGCGCCCGCCCCGACCGCTCGCTCGACGGCGCGGTCCCGTTCCGCGGCGCCCACGACGCCGACCGGGTCACCGATCTGCTCGACGACCTGGCCGAGGCGGGCGGCGGCAGCGTCGCGTTCGTGGCGCCGAGCGAGGTCTCCTGGTCGCTGCCGCTCTACGAGCTGGCGCTGCTGGCCGCGACCCACCTCCGCGCCCGGGGCGTCCCGGCCGAGGTCGTCGTGGTGACCCACGAGCGCGATCCGCTGGCCGTCTTCGGCGCCGAGGCCCAGGCGGTGGCGCGGGCCAAGCTCGCCGAGCACGGCGTGACCCTGCACGCCGGGGCGCACGCGATGCGGCTCGACGACGACGGCCAGATCGAGCTGGCCGACGGCCGCCTGCTGGCGGCCGACCACGTGGTCGCGATGCCGACGCTGCGTCCGCGGACGATCGCCGGCCTGGCGACCGACGACCGCGGGTTCCTGCCGATCGACGAGCACGCCCGGGTCACCGGTGCGCCGGGGGTCTACGCCGCCGGCGACGTCACCGACGGCCCGGTCAAGCAGGGCGGCCTGGCGTGCCAGCAGGCGGACGCCGCCGCCGAGGCGATCCTCGCCGACCTCGGCCATCCGCTGCGGCCGGCGCCGTACCGCCCGGTGCTGCGCGGGATCCTGCTCAGCGACGACGAGCCGGCGTACCTGCGCTCGACGCTCCAGCCGACCGGGAACCACCTGCCGGTCACCCGCGAGGCGCCGATCTCGCCCCGGGCCTGGCCGACCGGCAAGGTCGTCGGCCACCACCTGAGCCCGTACCTCGCGGCCCGCGAGGACGGCCCGCGGACGCCGACCGGCGCGGTGCAGGTCGGCGAGCGTCCGCGCTGACCGCGAGCCCGGCCGCGGCCGGTCACGACCGCGGCGCGGCCGCCGGGGTCGGGGTCGCGGTCGACAGCCCGCCGGCGTCCGCGACGACCGCCCGCACCTCGTCCTCGTCGAGCGTCTCGTGGACGAGCAGCGCGGCGGCCAGCGCGTCGAGCTGGGCGCGGTGCTCGCGCAGCGTGTCGACGGCCTCGCGATAACAGCGCTCGAGGATCCGCCGGGCCTCCTGGTCGATCAGCTCCAGCGTCCGCTGCGAGGCCGCCTCGCCGAGCCCCGGACGATCGGCGGGCGCGATCGCCGTCAGCAGCCCGACCTCGCGCGACATCCCCCAGCGGCCGACCATCTGCCGGGCCAGCGCGGTCGCCTGCTCCAGGTCGGACTCGGCGCCGGTGGTGATCTCGCCGAGCACCAGCTGCTCGCTGGCCCGTCCTCCCAGCATCCCGGTGATCCGCCCCAGCAGGTACGGCTCGCCGTACCCGTAGCGGTCGTCGGCAGGGCTCTGGAAGGTGACCCCGAGCGCGTGCCCGCGGGGGATGATCGAGACCTTCCGGACCGGGTCGGCCCCCGGTTGCAGGGCGCCGAGCAGCGCGTGCCCGGACTCGTGGTACGCGGTCCGGCGCCGGTCCTCGTAGGAGAGCACGATCCGGCGGGCGGCGCCGAGCATCTGCCGCTCGAGCGCCGCGGCGACGTCGGCCGCGCGGACCGCGTCGCGCCCGTCGCGAGCGGCCGCCAGCGCGGCCTCGTTGACCAGCGTTCGCAGGTCGGCACCGACCATCCCCGGTGTCTCGGCCGCGACCGCCGCCAGGTCGACGTCGTCGTCGAGCGGGATGCTGCGGGTGTGGACCTGGAGGATCCGCTCGCGACCGAGACGGTCGGGCGGATTGACGGCGATCCGGCGGTCGAAGCGACCGGCCCGCAGCAGCGCGGGATCGAGGATCTCCGGGCGGTTGGTCGCGGCCAGGATGATCACGCCCTCGGTGCCGGTGAAGCCGTCCATCTCGGTCAGGATCTGGTTCAGCGTCTGCTCGCGCTCCTCGTTCGAGCCGGTGCCGCCGCCGGCTCCGCGGACGCGCCCGATCGCGTCGAGCTCGTCGATGAAGACGATCGACGGCGCGCTGGCCTTGGCCTGGGCGAAGAGGTCGCGGACGCGGCTGGCGCCGACCCCGACGAACATCTCGACGAACTCGGACGCCGAGAGCGAGAAGAACGGCACGTCCGCCTCGCCGGCGACGGCGCGGGCCAGGAGCGTCTTGCCGGTCCCGGGCGGCCCGGTCAGCAGGACGCCGCGGGGCACGGTCGCCCCGAGCCGCCGGTAGCGCTCGGGGTGGCGCAGGAAGTCGACCACCTCGACCAGCTCGTCGGTCGCCTCGTCGATCCCGGCCACGTCGTGGAAGGTGGTCTTGCTCGCCGTCGTCTCGTAGCGGCGGGCCTTCGAGCGGCCGACGCCGCCGAGGCCACCGGCACCGCCCCCGACGTGGCGGAACGCGAACAGCAGCACGCCCAGGATCAGCAGGGTCGGCACGACGCCGGTCAGGATCGAGAGCAGCGGCGACGCCTTCGCCGGGGCCCGCGCGGCGACGGTCACCTTGCGGCTCATCAGCAGGCCCAGGAGGCCGTCGTCGGCGAAGGCCGGGCGCTCGGTCTGGAAGGTCGTGGTCGTCTTGCGCTTGCCGGCGACGGTCACCGGCACCGCGGTCCGGAAGCGGCCCTCGATCGTCTCGTCGCGCGAACGGACGCTGACCACGTTGCCGCGCTCGACCTGCTGGCGGAAGACGCTGTAGCTGACGCTCGGCGTGCGGTCGGCGCTGGAGATCGCGACCGCGATCAGCCAGTTCACCAGGATCACGCCGACGACGATCATCCAGACCGCGGACCAGCCGGGTCGGCCGCCGCCGGCCGCTGGCCCCGGCGGTGCTCCGCGTTCGGAGGGCGGTTGCCGCGGCTCCGGCTCGTCGGCCACGTCAACGGCTCCGGACCGGCACGCGGGCGGGCTCGGGCGCCCGGCGGCCGCGCAGCTCGTCGAGGGCGTCCCGCAGCTGCTCGAGCGCTCGCCGCTGCCGTTCCTCGGCTGCGGCCAGCGCCGCCCGGCGCGCCTGCAGGTCGGCGATCTCGGCCTCCAGCGGCGCGGTCAGCCGGCGGAGGGCGACGTGGGAGGAGCGACGCCGCGGCGTCGACGTGGTGACGGTCATCAGGTGCTCCTTCAGCGCAGCGAGAACGGCGGGTAGCGATCGGTGATCAGGAGGGTCGAGTAGGCGGCGACGCGCAGCTGCCAGCGAGCCACGCCGACGACGAAGTCGAAGGCGCCGCGGGGGTAGCGGCCGGTGGCGAGGATCGCGACCCAGGCCCAGACGACCACCACCACGACGGCGATCCAGAGCACGGCCAGGACGAGGTAGTGGGGGATCGCCAGCAGCCACTTGACCAGCGGCAGCCAGCGGTTCAGGTGCTGCGGGTCGGGCGGGTCGAGCTCCAGGTGGACGGCCTGCTCGTCGTCGGTCGACGGGTAGCGGTCGTCGAGCAGCGCCAGGTAGGCGCCGACCCGGGCCCCGAACCGCGTCAGTTCGCGGTTGAAGTCGAACCACCAGCGCGGGTACTTGCGGCGGACGACGAGCATCGCCGCCGTCGGCAGCACCAGCAGGCCGCCGCTGGCCAGCACCGCGTGCTCGTCGCCGTAGCTGATCCCGCTGCCGCTGGTCAGCCACAGCACGATCAGGATCGGGATCGCCCAGATCGGTCGCAGCAGCGTGCTCAGCCGGTCGAGCGGACGATCGGGGTAGTCGATCGTCAGCCGCGCCGCCTGCGGGGCGTCCGCCGGCCGCGACATGGTCAGGCCGCCGTGCGCTCCGCCGCCGCCAGCGCGGCGACGACGTCGAGGGTCGAGACGACCCCGACCGGCCGCTCGTCGGCCGTCACCACGGCGTGCGAGCACTCGTTCTCGACCAGCGTCGCGGCGACCACGACCAGGTCGTCCGTGTCGTCGACGCAGACCGCCGGGGTCGCCGCGACCTCGCCGGCGGTCGCGCCGATCGCGAGGTCGACCGCCGCCCGCACCAGGTCGAGGTCGGAGAGCACGGCCCAGACCAGGCGGTCGCCGGGCCGGTCGTGGCTGATGCCGTCGACCACCACGGCGTGGATCCGGTGGCGGGCCATCTCGGCGGCGACGTCGCGGAGGTCGGTCGCCGGATCGCAGGCCACGATCGGCGCGTGCATCACGTCGCGGGCGCAGCTTCGCGCGAGGGTCTGGCGGAGGCTCGTGTTCATGCTCGCGACGCTACGAGCGGGCCGCCGCCGCGCCATCCGCACGCCGCCCCGCCGGTTGCGGGGAGGACTACGGATCGTCGTCCGCAGCCGACCTCAGAGCATCGTCGCGGCGAGCACCGCGACGCTGGCCGCGACCGCCGCGGCGGCGGCCAGGGTGCCCGCCCGGCCCGCGCGCGTGAGCGCCGCGTCGCCGACCAGCGCGGGGTCGCCGGCGAGCCGCCGGACGACCAGCAGGATCGGCAGCAGCAGCACCGCGTTGAGGGCCTGGGTCAGGAACAGCACCGGGACCAGCGGGACCGCCGGCACGAGCACGATCGCGGCAGCCAGCGCCAGCGCTCCGGCGTAGCTGGCGTAGAAGACCTTCGCCTGGGCGGGTGGATCGTCGAGCCGTCCCTCGTGGCCGGCCGCCTCGCTGATCGCGTAGGCGGTCGCCAGCGGCACCACCGCCGCCGCCAGCAGCGCCGCGCCGAGCAGCCCGCCGCCGAACAGCAGCGACGCCATCCGCCCCGCCAGCGGCTCGAGCGCCAGCGCCGCGTCCGAGGCGTCCTCGATCGAGCGTCCGAGCGGGTGCAGGGTCGCGGCGCAGGCGACGATCACGAAGGCGCCGATCACGCCTGTCAGGATCGCCCCGGTGGCGACGTCGATCCGCTCGTAGCGCAGCTCGGACGGCCGCAGCCGCTTGTCGGCCACGTAGGACTGCATGAAGGTCAAGCCCCACGGCGCCAGCGTCGTCCCCACGCACGCGACCGCCGCCAGCAGCGCCCCCTGGCGGCTGCCGAACCCGGGCACCAGCAGCCCGTCGAGGGTCGCGCCCGCGTCGGGGTGCGCCAGCAGGCCCGCGCCGACGTAGGCCACGAAGACCGCGCTCAGCGCCAGCAGCACGTGCTCGACGCGGTGGAAGCCGGACCCGAGCACGAGCGCGCAGACGACGACCGCGGCGGCCACGACGGCCGGTCCGCGCGGGATGCCGGCGAGGCTGGCGGCCGCCGCGACGCCCGCCAGCTCGGCGACCAGCGTCCCGAGGTTGGCGATCAGCAGCGGCGCCAGCAGGGCCAGCGCCGCGCGCTCGCCGTGACGCTCGCGGACCAGCGCCAGCAGGCCCTTGCCGGTCATCACGCCGAGCCGGGCGGCCAGCTCGTGGAAGACGATCAGCAGCACGGTCGACGCGAGCAGCACCCAGAGCAGCCGGTAGCCGTGGTCGGCACCCATGATCGAGTAGGTCGTGATCCCGGCGGGGTCGTCGTCGGAGAGCCCGGCGAGCAGGCCCGGCCCGAGCACCGCGAGCACCGCGGCGCGCCCGCTGCGGGCGTGCAGCCGCCGCCGTCGCTGGTGGTGCCGGCGGGCGCGCCGGCCGTGGAGGAGCCGCATCGCGACGATCATCGGCCGCGCCCGCGGGCGCCGACACCGTAGGTCGCCTCGGACGGCTGCGGGGTTCCCGCAACGCGGCGGGCAGAGCGCGCGGATGGCGCACGGGCCGCGACCGGCGACCGTGGCGGAAACGTCACGCCGGCGGGTCGCCGGCGTCCTACCCGGAGGTTCCGATGTCCACGCCCACCGCCCCCTCCGCCGACGCCCCCGCGGCGCGGCCCCCGGATCCAGCGGCCGCGCCGCCGCGGCTGAAGCGCTCGATGGGCCTGTGGATGGCCACCGCGCTGGTCGTCGGCAACATGGTCGGCTCCGGCGTCTTCCTGCTGCCCTCGTCGCTGGCCGCCACCGCCGGCCCGATGTCGATCCTGGCCTGGGTCTTCACCGGGGTCGGCGCGATGCTGCTGGCCCTCGTCTTCGCCAACCTCGGTCGGGCCTTCCCCCGCACCGGCGGGCCCTACGCCTACGCGCGGCGGGCGTTCGGCGACTTCATCGGCTTCCAGACCGCCTGGGGCTACTGGATCGCGGTCTGGGCCGGCAACGCGGCGATCGCCGTGGCCTTCGTCGGCTACCTGGCCGTCTTCTGGCCCGCGCTCGCCGACGACCGACTGCTGGCCGCGCTGGTCGGGATCGGCGCGATCTGGCTGCTGACCTTCGCCAACGTCCTCGGCGCCCGCGAGGGCGGCACCGTCCAGGTCGTCACGACCGTGCTCAAGTTCGTGCCGCTGGCGATCATCGGCCTGGTCGGGCTGTTCTTCGTCAAGGGCGGCAACTACACGCCGTTCGCCCCCGAGGGCCACAGCCTCAGCCTCTTCTCCACCACCGCCGCGCTGACGCTGTGGGCGTTCATCGGCCTGGAGTCGGCGACGGTCCCGGCCGAGGAGGTCCGCGACCCGGAGCGGACGATCCCCCGCGCGACGGTCCTCGGAACCGGCATCACCGCGATCTTCTACCTGCTGGCCACCGTCGCGATCATGGGCGTCCTGCCGACCGCGCAGCTGGCCGACTCGACGAGCCCGTTCGCCGACGCGGCCAGCTCGATCTTCGGCGGCGGTTGGGGCAAGGTCGTGGCCGCGATCGCGATGGTCTCGAGCTTCGGCGCCCTCAACGGCTGGATCCTGCTCCAGGGCCGCGTGCCGCTGGCCGCCGCCGAGGACGGCCTCTTCCCCGCCCGCTTCGCCCGCGTCCACGGTGAGCGCCGGACCCCGGTCTTCGGCCTGGTCGTGTCGTCGTTGCTGGTGACCGTGCTGATGCTCATGAACTACACCAAGGGTCTGGTCGACCAGTTCGAGTTCATCATCCTGCTCGCCACGCTCACGACCCTGGTCCCCTACGCCTACTCGGCCGCCGCGCAGGTCTACCTGGCGATCAAGGAGCCGGAGCAGTTCCGCGGCCGCCGGTTCGCCCGCGACAGCGTGATCGCGCTGCTCGCCTTCGCGTACTCGGTCTGGGCGATCGCCGGTTCCGGCCAGGAGATCATCGCCAAGGGCTTCGTGCTGCTGATGGCCGGGATCCCGGTCTACCTGCTGCTGGTCTGGCGCCGCGACCGCGACCGCGACGACGCGAGCGAGGAGCCCGCCGAGGGCGCCGCGGTCGCCGCCGGCGACGGCGAGGTGCCGGCCGACGTCGAGCCGACCGTCGCCCGCGGCGAGGTGACGGCATGAGCGCCGTCCCGGCCACCGCCGCAGCCGCGCGGCTCGGGGTCGACTCCGAGGTCGGCGTCCTGCGGCGGGTGATCCTGCACCGGCCCGACCTCGAGCTGCGGCGGCTGACGCCGTCGAACAAGGACGAGCTGCTGTTCGACGACGTGCTGTGGGTGAAGCGCGCCCGTCAGGAGCACGACGCCTTCGCCGACGCCCTCGCCGAGCGCGGCGTCGAGGTGCTCTACCTGGCCGACCTGCTGGCCCAGGCCCTCGACCGGCCGGAGGCGCGGGCACTGGTCCTCGACGGCACCCTCGCCGCGGCCGATCTGGGGCCGCGGCTGGGACCGGCGGTTCGCGAGTGGCTCGCGTCGCTGCCCGGGGAGGACCTGACCCGCTGGCTGATCGGTGGCATCGACGTCGCCGACCTGCCGTTCCGCAGCGATGCGCTGCCGGTCCGGCGGGCTCGCTCGGGCGGGTTCCTGCTCGACCCGCTGCCGAACCACATGTTCACGCGCGACACGTCGGCGTGGATCCACGGCGGCGTCACGATCAACGCGATGGCGAAGCCGGCCCGCCGGCGCGAGTCGCTCCACTACGAGGCGATCTACCGTCACCACCCGCTGTTCGCGACGGCGGAGCGCGAGATCTGGAGCGACGGGCTGGGCGGCGCGGCCCGTCTGGAGGGCGGCGACGTGCACGTCCTCGGCGACGGCTGCGTGATGGTCGGGATGGGCGAGCGGACCCGGGCGGGCGCGGTCGAGCTGCTGGCCGAGCGGCTGTTCGCGGCCGGCGCGGCCCGCCGCGTGATCGCCGTCGAGCTGCCGCGGGCGCGGTCGGCGATGCACCTCGACACGGTGCTGACGATGGTCGACCGCGACGCCTTCACGGTCTACCCCGAGCTGCGCTGCTCGATGGAAGCGACGACGCTCGCCCCCGGCCCCCACGGCGTCACGGTGGCGCGCGAGGGCGAGGTCTTCGACGCGATCACCGTCGAGCTGGAGATCGAGCACGTGCGGGTGATCGAGACCGGCGGCGACCGCTACGAGGCCGAGCGCGAGCAGTGGGACGACGGCAACAACGTGCTGGCGATCGCCCCCGGTGTCGTCGTCGGCTACGAGCGCAACGTCGACACCAACACCCGCCTGCGCCAGGCCGGCGTCGAGGTGATCACGATCGCGGGCTCCGAGCTCGGCCGCGGCCGCGGCGGCGCCCGCTGCATGTCCTGCCCGATCGAACGGGAGCCGCTGCGATGACCGTCCTGCTGACCATGCCCGCCGACCTGCTGCGGATCTCGGATCTCGACCGCTCGCAGCTGCTGCGGCTGCTCGACCTGGCCGCCGCGATGAAGGACGATCCGTGGCGCTGGAGCGACGCGCTGCGCGGCCGCGCGCTGGCGGCGCTCTTCGACAAGCCCTCGACCCGCACCCGGGTCTCGTTCGAGGCCGCCGCCCACCGACTTGGGATGCTGCCGATCATGCTCCGCCCGGACGAGCTGCAACTGGGCCGGGGCGAGCCGGTCGCCGACACCGCCCGGGTGCTCTCGGCCTACGCGGCGGCGATCGTCGTCCGGACGTTCGCCCAGGAGACGGTCGAGGAGATCGCCGCCGCGGCCGAGGTGCCGGTGATCAACGCGCTGACCGACGAGCACCATCCCTGCCAGGCGCTGGCCGACCTGCTGACGCTGCGCGAGCGGTTCGGCCGACTCGACGGCCTGCGGCTGGCCTACGTCGGCGACGGCAACAACGTCACGCACTCGCTGATCGAGGCCGGGACGCTGGCCGGGGTCACGATCGACCTGGCCTGTCCGGCCGGCTACGAGCCGGACCCGGACGTCGTCTCGCTGGCCCGGGACGCCGGCGGCGCGATCGAGATCCACCGCCACCCGGCCACGGCCGTGGCCGGGGCGCATGCGGTCTACACCGACGTCTGGGTCTCGATGGGCGATCTCGACGACGCCGACCGCCAGGCGGCGCTGCGGCCTTACCGCGTCGACGCGGAGCTGCTGGCCCACGCCCGCCGCGACGCGATCTTCCTCCACTGCCTGCCCGCTCACCGCGGCCAGGAGGTCGAGGCGAGCGTGATCGACGGCCCGCGCAGCGCCGTCTGGCAGCAGGCGGCCAACCGGCTCCCGACCGAGCAGGCGGTGCTGCACGCGCTCTGCGGCGGACGATGAGCGGCCGCCGCCGTCCGCTGATCGTCGCGGCGCTCGGCGGCAACGCGCTGCTGCGCCGCGGCGAGACGCCGTCGGTCGCCGTCCAGCGTCGCAACGTGGCGGCGGCGATCGCGGCCCTCGCGCCGCTGTTCGCCGAGCACGACGTGGTCGTCACCCACGGCAACGGCCCGCAGGTCGGGCTGCTGGCGCTGCGGGCGGCGGAGGACGGCGATCCGCTCGACGTGCTCGGGGCCGAGAGCGAGGCGCTGATCGGCTACCTGCTCGGTCAGGCGCTGACCAACGCCCTGCCCGGCCGCGAGGTGGTGACGCTGCTGACCCAGGTGGTCGTCGACGGCGCCGATCCGGCCCTCGGCGCGCCGACCAAGCCGATCGGCCCGGTCTACGACCGCCCGACCGCGGAACGGCTGGCGCGCGAGCACGGCTGGTCGATCGCCCCCGACGGCGATCGCTGGCGGCGGGTCGTCGGCTCGCCCGTCCCGCGCGAGATCGTCGAGCTGGACGTCGTCCGGCGGCTGGTGGCCGACGGCGTGGTCGTCGTCTGCACCGGCGGAGGCGGGATCCCCGTCGCGCGCGACGCCGCGGGCGGCCTGCGGGGCGTCGAGGCGGTCGTCGACAAGGACCGGGCGAGCGCGCTGCTGGCGTCGCGGCTGGACGCCGACGCGCTGCTGCTGCTGACCGACGTGCCGGCGCTGATGCGCGGCTTCGGCACGCCCGCCGCTGCCCCGCTCGCCGAGCTGCGTCCCGGGGACCCGCTGATCGACCAGCTGCCGCCCGGCTCGATGCGGCCGAAGGTCGAGGCGGCCCAGGCCTTCGCCGCCGGCGGGGGACGGGCGGCGATCGGCGCGCTCGCCGATGCGGCGGCGATCCTCGCCGGCGCAGCCGGCACGCGGATCCGCGGCGACGACTCTATCCACAACTCTACGGTGGTATAGTGGTGTAACTGTCCGTCGATCGGAGTCTCCGATGACCACCTCCTCGTCCGGGTCCGCGCGCGCGTCGCGCTGGCCGCTCGAACGGGCGCTGTTCGCGCTCGCCGGCAGCGTCTCGCTGCTGTCGGCCGCGCTCAGCGCCGTCGTCTCGCCCTGGTTCCTGCTCCTGACGGCCTTCGTCGGGATCAACCAGTGGCTCTACGTGCTCGTCGGTGCCTGCCCGGCGTCGCTGATCCTGCAGCGCACGCTCGGCCTCCGGCCCGCCTGCGGGAAGGAGCTCCGATGAGCGGCACCGTCGGGCCGATCGGCCGACTCGGCCGCTGGACCGCGACCCACTTCCGGGCCGTCGCGCTCGCTTGGGCGGTCATCGCCGTCGCCCTCGGGGCGCTCGCGCCCCAGGTCGAGCACGCGCTCTCCGGCGCCGGCTGGGAGGCGACCGGCTCCGAGTCCGTCCAGGCCCGCGATCTGCTCGATCGCGAGTTCGGCGGGCGCTCGTCGAGCGCATTGACGGTCGTGCTCCACAGCGATGCCCAGACCGTCCGCGACGGCGGCTTCCGACAGGCGATCGCCGCCACCGAACGGACCCTGAGCGCCGACCCGCGGGGCGGGCGGGTGCTGCCGCCCCAGCCCGGGACCTCGGTCTCGCGCGACGGCCGGACGGCGATCGTGCAGGCGACCGCCGCCGCCTCGAGCAACGAGATGGTCCGCGCGGCGGACGACCTGAAGGGGAAGCTGCCGCGCGTCGACGGGGTCCAGGCGGCGCTGACCGGGGCCAGCGGCATGTGGTCGGACTTCAACACCGCCAACCGCGACGCGATGATGAAGAGCGAGCTGCTGTCGTGGCCGGTGACGCTGGTGATCCTGGTCCTGGCCTTCGGCTCGCTGGTCGCCGCCGGGCTGCCGCTGATGCTGACGATCCTCGGTCTCGTCGCCTCGGCCGGGACGCTCTACCTCGGCACCCAGCTGCTCGACATCTCGATCTGGGCGATGAACTTCGCCCTGATGTTCGCGCTCGCGCTCGGCATCGACTACGCGCTGTTCGTCGTGATGCGCTTCCGGGCCGCGTTCTTCGGCTCCGGCCGCGATCCGGTCGACGCGACCGCCGAGACGATGGACACCGCCGGCAAGGCGGTCCTGTTCTCCGGCCTGACCGTACTGATCTCGCTGACGGCGGTGATGCTCGTGCCCTCTCCCGCGTTCCGCTCGATGGCCCTCGGGATCATGATCTCGGTCCTCTTCGTCCTCGCCGCGACGCTGACGCTGCTGCCGGCGGTGCTGGCCAAGCTCGGGCCGCGGATCGACCGTGCCGCGCTGCCGTGGGCCCGCAGCGGCGAGCACCGGTCGCCGCGCTTCGCCGCCTGGGCGGCGCGGCTCTGGCGGCGGCCGCTCGCGTTCGGCGCGATCGCCGTCGTCGCGCTGCTGCTGCTGGCCGCCCCGGTGCTCGGCCTGCGGACCGGGATGCCGTCGATCAAGGTCGTCCCCGAGCAGGACGGCTCGCGGGTCGGCTACGGGCTGGTCCAGCAGGCGTTCGGCGACGGCGCGCCCGGCGCGCTCCAGGTCGTCGTGCCGCGCGCCCAGGCCGACCGGACGGCCGCGACGCTGCGGGCCGACCGCGACGTCGCCGGCGTGCTGCCGGCCGTCGCCGGCGACGGCGGCCACGAGCTGCTCCAGGCGACCCTGAAGCAGGATCCCTCCGCGGCCACCACCGGCGCCGCGATCGACCGGATCCGCGACGCGCTGCCGCGGCAGGCGCTGGTCGGTGGATCGGTGGCGGAGAACCACGACCTGGAGGCGACCCTGACCGCCAAGACGCCCCTGGTCCTCGGCGTCGTCCTCGCGCTCGGGTTCCTGCTGCTGCTGTTCGCGCTGCGGGCGCCGGTGGTCGCGCTGATCGGGACCGTCACCAACCTGCTGGCCGTCGCCGCCGCCTTCGGCGTCGCGCGGCTGGTCTTCCAGGAGGGGCACGGCGCCGGGCTGCTCGGCTTCGAGCCGCAGGGGTTCCTCGATGCCTGGGCGCCGGTGTTCTTCTTCGCGATGGTCTTCGCGATCTCGATGGACTACACGGTCTTCCTGCTGTCGTCCGCGAAGGAGCACTGGGACCGCTCCCACGACCCCCGGGAGGCGATGGTCGGCGGGCTGGCCCACTCCGGCCGGGTGATCTTCGCCGCGGCCGCCGTGATGGTCGCCGTCTTCTTCACCTTCGCCCTCTCCGGGCCGCTGCCGCCCAAGGAGATGGGCGTGATCCTCGGCGTCGCCGTGCTGCTGGACGCGTTCCTCGTGCGGCTGCTGCTGGTGCCGGTGCTGCTGCGGCTGACGGGTCGCTGGGCGTGGTGGCTGCCGGCGCCCTTGGACCGGCTGCTACCCGACGTCCGCTTCGGCCACGCCTGACCTCCCGATCCGGGCGCTATCGTCGTCCCCGTGCTCCTCCCCCGGCCGATCCCCGAGCCGCTCGCCGAGCTGATCGCGCGGCGCTTCCGCGTGATCGGCGACCCGACCCGGATCCGGCTGCTCGACCGGCTGCGGGAGGGCGCGGCGACGGTCGGCGAGCTGACCGCCGCGATCGGCAGCAGCCAGCAGAACGCCTCCAAGCACCTCGGGGTGCTGCACCAGGCCGGGATCGTCTCGCGGACGAAGGAGGGCACCGCTGTCCGCTACGCGATCGCCGACGAGACGGTCTTCGCCCTCTGCGAGCTGGTCTGCGGCGGGCTGCGCGAACGGGCCGACGAGCTCGACGCCCTGCTCGGCGCCGGATCCGGTTGAGCACGCGTCAGGTCGCGGTCCGCGACCGGTACAGCCGCTCGCGCGGTCCCGGGTAGTGGACCGACTCGTGCTCCTCGTCCCAGCGAACGAGGAACCGGCGATGCCCCGGATCGCCGCGGACCTCGACGATCAGCGCCCGGCGCGGCGGCCCGCCGTCGGGCGACGGGCTCTCCACCCAGTCGCCCGGGCGGGCCTCGTCGAACGGGATCGGCTCGGTGGGGGTCGTGGTCATCGGATTGCCCTTCGGCGCAGGAACCAGCGGTACAGCTCGTCGACGCCCCAGACCACGACCGGGAACAGCGGCAGCAGCGCCAGGGTCGCGGCGTCGGGCGGACGGGTCGAGAAGACGTCCTGGAGCGGTGGCAGCCAGACGACGGCCACGGCGACCGCGATCTCGAACGCGATCCCCCACAGCAGCAGCCGGTTGCGGAGCAGCCCGACGCTGCGCAGCGAGGCGCGTTCGCTGCGGGCCGCGATCGCGGTCCCGATCTGACAGGCGACGATCCCCAGGAAGGTCATGCTCGTCGCCTGCAGGTAGGCGTGGTGGAGGACGCTGCCCTCGCCGGTGTCGGCCCCCGGCGTCCAGCCCGCGCGCGAGAGCGCCAGCAGGAAGCCGCCGAGCACGAGCAGCGCCGACGTCAGCCCCAGCACGGCCCAGGCGCGGACCAGCAGCCGACGGTCGATCACCTGCGAGCGACGGCCGCGCGGCGGGCGCTCCATCGTGCCCTCCTCGACCGGCTCGCGACCGAGCGCGAGCGCCGGCAGGGTCTCGGTGCCGAGGTCGATCGCCAGGATCTGGACCGCCGTCAGCGGCAGCGGGATCGCGCCGCCGCTGAGCGCGAAGACCAGGAACGGCAGCACCTCGGCCGGCGCGTGGGCGAAGATGTAGAGGATGAACTTGCGGATGTTCGCGTAGACGCGGCGTCCCTCCTCGACGGCGCCGACGATCGTCGAGAAGTCGTCGTCGGTCAGCACGACCGTCGCCGCCTCACGCGCGACCTCGGTCCCCGAGCGGCCCATCGCGACGCCGATGTCGGCCCGCCGCAACGCCGGCGCGTCGTTGACGCCGTCGCCGGTCATCGCGACGACGTGCCCGTCGTGGCGCAGCGCGTCGGCGATCCGCAGCTTCGCCTCCGGGCTGCTGCGGGCGAAGATCAGCTCGTCGGGTCCGCGCAGCAGCGCCGCCAGGCCGGCGTCGCCGAGCGCCTCCAGCTCGTCGGCCTCGACCACCCGGATCCCGTCGGCGCCGATCCCCACCTGGGCGGCGACGTTGGCCGCGGTCAGGCCCTGGTCGCCGGTCACCACGTGGATCCGGATCCCCGCCGCGTGACAGCGGGCGACCGCGTCGGCGACCTCCGCTCGCGGCGGGTCGAGCATCGCGATCAGGCCCAGGAAGGTCGCCTCGCGTTCGGTCTGCTCGCGCTCGCTGGCTCCCGGCACCGCCGCGAGCGGGCGCTCGGCGACGGCCAGCACCCGCAGGCCACGCTCGGCCATCGCCTCGTCCGCGGCGCGGATCCGGTCGCGGTCCTGCGCGCTCAGCGCCCGCGCTCCGCCCCCGTCGGCGATCCGCGCGCAGCGCTCCAGTACCGCCTCCGGCGCGCCCTTGGTGGCCGCCACCCAGCCGCCGTCACGGCGGTCGACGGTGGTCATCAGGCGGCGGGTCGGGTCGAAGTGGAAGAGCCGGCCGCGGGCCGCCGCGCGGGCGGCGGGCGGCGGGGCGCTGCCGGCGTCACGGGCCGCCTCGAGGATCGCCAGCTCGGTCGGGTCGCCGCTGGCGCCGTCGAGGTCGGCCGTGGTGCAGGTCGCGGCGACGCGCAGCAGCGCCGTCTCTCCCGCCGGTCCCCGCGGGCTCCAGCGATCGACGACCCGCATCCGGTTGCGGGTCAGCGTGCCGGTCTTGTCGGTGCAGATCACGTCGGTGGCGCCCAGCGTCTCGACCCCGCCCAGCCGCTTCACCAGCGCCCGCCGGCGCGCCAGCTGGCGGACCCCGGCGGCGAGCGCCAGCGTGATCGTCGGCAGCAGTCCCTCGGGGACGTTCGCCACCAGCAGGCCGATCGCGAAGACCACCGCGTCGGTCAGCGGCAGACCGGCGACGAGGGTGCCCAGCGGCACGAACGCGACCCCGACCACGACCGCGATCAACGCGATCAGCCAGGCGACCCGGCGGACCTGCAGCTGGAGCGGGCTCTGGGTGACGGTCACGCGCTCCGAGAGGGCGGCGATCCGCCCGATCTCCGTCTGCATCCCGCTCGCGAAGACGACGGCGGTCGCCTCGCCGCCGGTTGCGCTGGTGCCGCTGAAGACCAGATCGGGCTGCGCGGTCAGCGCACCGCGCACCGGCGCCGCGTCGGCGCTGCGAAGCACGGTCTGCGACTCGCCGGTCAGCGCCGAGACGTCGCACTCCAACGCACCGTCGAGCAGTCGCGCGTCGGCGCTGATCCGGTCGCCCTCCTGGAGCACGAGCAGGTCGCCCGGGACCACCGTGGTCGCGTCGACGGCGGTCGGGCGGCCGTCGCGGATCGCCGTCGCCTGCGGCGGCAGGTACTGGCGGAGCGCCTCGAGGGCGTGCACCGCCTGGCGCTCCTGCCAGAACGCGAGCGCCGCGTTGAGCACGATCACGGCGGCGATCGCGATCGTCAGGACGGTCATCCCCGCCAGCTGGGAGAGGACGGCCGCCGCCGCGAGCAGCAGTGCCAGCGGATGGGTGAACTGGGCCGCGAGCTGCCGCGGCCACTCGGCGCGGCCTCGGCGCACCAGCTCGTTCGGCCCGTAGGCCGCGAGCCGCCGGCGCGCCTCGCTGCTCGTCAACCCCGTGGCCGAAGTGCCGAGGTCACGGAGCAGCGCGGCGGCCGGCTCGGTCGGATCGCGCGCGGACGGCGGCGCGGGTGCGGTGGCCATCGTCGCGATCCCGCGGGGTCAGGACTGCTCGTCGCTCCGCGGCGTGATCTCGATCACGGGCGGCGCGGCTTCGGCCTTCAGCGGCACGACGACCGTCACGACGCCGTCCTTCGTCGTCGCGCCGACGTGGTGGACGTCGGCCTCGCGCGGGAGCCCGATCGTGCGCCGGAACGCGCCGCGGCGGCGCTCGCGACGGACGTAGCCGTCGACGTCCCGTTCGCTCTCCGCCTCGTGCTCGCCGCTGATCACGAGCGTGCCGTCCTGGATCGTGATCTTGACGTCCTCGGGCGCGACGCCGGGCACGTCGGCGGTCACGCGCAGCTCGTCGTCGTCGCGATGGACGTCGATCGCAGGCGCCCAGCGGGCCTCCCCCGCGCTCGCGCCCAGCAGCTCGTCGATCAGGTGGTCGAAGCGCGCCCGCGCGTCGGCCACGTCGGCGAACGGACGGCGGATGATGGTGGTCATGGCGTTCTCCTCTCGGTCGTTTCTGCCGAACCACGCCGACGGTCGCAGCCGCGGCCCCGGCGTCCATCCGCTCCAAGTCCGCGGCCGGCGTCCGTAGTTCGCCCGCTCCGCTCAGCGAAGCGGCAGGTCGAGGGTCTCGCCGGGACCGAGCGTGCGCCGGACGCCGTCGTGGACGATCGCGATCGGCGAGCGGTCCGAGGGCGGGACGCTGATCCGCAGGCGGCCGTTGCCAATCGCGATCCGGACGTCCCAGTGGCCGCGGTAGCGAACCGAGAACTCGAGCTCGCGCAGCTCCGCCGGCAGCCGCGGGTCGACCCAGAGCGCGTCCTCGCGCAGCTCGACGCCGGCGTAGCAGCGGTGGACGAGGTCGACCGTCCCCGCCATTGCCCCCAGGTGGATGCCTTCGCCGGTGGTGCTGTCCGGGCCGCGGACGAGATCGCAGTCGAGCGCCTCGCGGAAGATCGGCCACGAGCCGGGGCGGTCGCCGCGGGCCAGGACCCAGGCATGAACCACGCGGCTGAGCGTCGACCCATCAGCCGTCCGGCGCCCGTAGTACTCGACGTTGCGCGGGATCGTCTCGTGCTCGAACGGATACCCGAGGCCGGTCAGCAGCTCGCGCAGCTCCTCCGCGGAGAGCAGGTAGAAGAGCATCAGCACGTCGGCCTGCTTCGAGGCCTTGTAGCGGTTCGCGCTGTCGCCCTCGGCGTCGAGGATCCGATCCAGCCGCGCGATGTCGCCGTAGCGGCGACGGTAGCTCTCCCAGTCCAGTTCCTCGAGCCGCTCATAGCCGGCGAACTGGCTGATGATCCGACCGTCGTCGTGGAACGGGACGGCCATCCGTCGACCGATGTCGCGCCAGCGGTCGAGTTCGTGGCGGCGCAGGTCGAGCTGCTCGCGGAGGGCGTTCCGTCGCTGGCGCGGCAGCCGGTCCAAGGCCTCGCGCGCCCGGGCGAGGACCCAGACGGCCATCAGGTTGGTGTAGGCGTTGTCGTCGATCCCCGGCTCGTCGCGGTCGGGGTAGCCGTCGTGGAACTCGTCGGGTCCCATCACGCCGCGGATCGTGTAACGGTCGCGCGCGTGATCGTAGTTCGCGATGCTGGCCCAGAAGCGAGCGATCTCGAGCAGCAGCTCCGCGCCCTCGTCGGCCAGGAATTCGACGTCGCCGGTCGCCTGGAAGTGGCGCCAGACGTTGTAGGCGATCGCGATCCCGATGTGGCGCTGGCGGTGCGAGCGATCGGGCAGCCAGCGGTCGGTCAACGGGTTGCGGTGCCACTGCTGGCTCTCCTCGCGCCCGTCCGAGCCGCTCTGCCAGGGGAACATCGCCCCGCGGAACCCCGCCGCGGCCGCCGCCGCCCGTGCCTCTGGCAGCCGCCGGTGGCGGTAGCGGAGCAGGGCCCGCGTCAGCTCCGGCATCTTCAGGCTCAGCAGTGGGAAGACGAAGACGTCGTCCCAGAACACGTGGCCGCGATATGCCTCGCCGTGGAGGCCGCGGGCGGGGACGCCGGCGTCGAGGTCGATCACGTTCTCGTTGACGGTCTGCAGCAGGTGGAAGAGGTGGAGGTTGAGGATCGCGGTCGTGCTCGGTGCGTCGACCTCGACCCGGCAGCGGTCCCAGAGCCCGTCCCACCGGAGCACGTGGCGCCGCAACAGCGGCTCGAACCCAGGCGCCGTCGCGAGCGCCCGGCGGCTCGCCAGCGCCGGCTCCGAGATCCCCGCGTCGCGCGAGCAGTGGAGCGCGACCAGCTTCTCGATCGTGACCGCCTCGCCGGCCGTCAGCGGCAGGGTCAGCTCATGGTCGATCCGGCGCTCACCGTCGATCGTCCGCCGCCCTGGCTCCAGCGGATCGCCGCCGCGATGGACGCGGGTCCGCGCCGCCAACGCGACCTCGATCCGCGACTGCGCCGTGCGGGCACCGAGGGCGATCGTCTCGTCGTCGATCGCGCGGCAGGCGACATCGTCGAGATGACGGCTCGCGAGGCCGCGGTAGCGGGCCACGCCGTCGTTCTCGACCGTGCCGTCGAGCCCCGAGCGGACCGTCAGCGGCTGCGACCAGTCCTCGGCGTGGATCGTCGTCTCGAGCGCGGCCAGGTGCGGATCGGCCATGCTCGCGAACCGCCGCTGCGCGAGTCGCGTCGTCCGGCCCGCGGCGTCACGGAAGCGGATCCGCCGCAGCAGGACGCCGCGGCGCAGGTCGAGCACCTGCTCGTAGCGGAGCACCTCGACGTCCTCGACGGCAAACCACGGGCCGTCTCCGATCCGGAAGCGAAGCGGCAGCCAGTTGGGGACGTTGACCGCGCTCTCGTGCTCGAGCTGGCGGCCGCCGACGGTCGAGGTCAGGCGGTCGAAGACGCCGGCCGCGTAGGTGCCCGGGTGGTGGATCGCGTCGGCCCGCGCTTCGGGCGCCGCGCCACGGGTCGCGAAGCGGCCGTTGCCGACGGTGCAGAGTGCCTCGCGGTGGCGCTCGTCGGCGGGATCGAAGCCGTCGAAGCGGAGCGACCAGATCACGGCGCCCCCGCCAGTCCCAGCTGCTCGACGTCCGACACCACGAGGTCGGCGCCGGCGGCCGTCAGCGCCTCACCGTCGCCGCCGCGGTCGACGCCGACGATGAACCCGAACCCGCCCCGACGCGCGGCCTCGACGCCGACGATCGCGTCCTCGACGACCGCCGTCCGCGCGACCGGCGTGGCCAGCCGGCGCGCGGCCTCCAGCAGCACCGCCGGGTCGGGTTTGCCGGGCAACCCGAGGGCCGCCGCCTCGGTGCCGCCGACGACCGCATCGAACAGCCCGCGGACCCCGGCGGCGGCGAGCAGCTCGTCGCAGTGGCGGCTGGCCGAGAAGACCGCGGTCGAGCGCCCGACCGCCCGCAACCTGCGGACCGCGGCGATCGTCGACGGGAACGTCCGCACCGCGCCCTCGCGCAGCCGCCGCCGCAGCTCGACGTCCTTGCGGTTCGCGACCCCGCAGACGGTCGCGCGTCCGGGCGGGTCCTCCGGATCGCCCTCCGGCAGGACGATCCCGCGCGCGGCGAGCAGCGCCCGCGCCCCGTCGCGCCGCGATCGCCCGTCGACCCAGCGGCGGTAGTCGTGGCCGACGTCGAACGGCACGAACCGCTCGTGGCGCGCCTGCGCCCACCGCCGCAGCGCCTCGTCGAAGGCGCACTTCCAGGCCGCCGCGTGGACCGCGGCCGTGTCGGTCACCACCCCGTCGAGGTCGAAGAGCACCGCGTCGACCCGCTCGAGCGGCAGCCGCGCCACCGTCGTCGTCAGCGACCGCACGGCACCCCCAGGGCGCGCGACGACCGGCGGTCGTGGAGCAGCCCGACCGCGCGCGCCTCGCGCTCCAGCTGCTCGCGGTGCGCGGGGTCGGCGACGGCGATCAGGGCCACCGCCCGCTCGGCGATCGTGCGCCCCCGCAGCGCGGCGACGCCCCACTCGGTGACGACGTGGTCGACGGCGTTGCGCGAGGTCGTGACCGCGGAGCCCGGCGCGAGGCAGGTGCGGATCCGGCTGCGCCCGTCCGACGTCGTCGACCGCAGGACCACGAACGCCTCGCCGCACCGCGCCCAGAGCGCCCCGAGCGCGAAGTCGACTTGGCCGCCGCTGCCCGACCAGGGCCGGCCCCCGATCGTCTCGGAGGCGCACTGGCCCAGCAGGTCGACCTCGGTCGTGGCGTTGATCGACACCACGTGGTCCTCACGCGCGACGGTCCGCGGGTCGTTGACCCAGTCGACCGGCTCCAGCGCCACGCCGGGATGCCCGTCGAGCCACCGGTGCAAACGCTCGGAGCCGAGCGCGAACGTGGCCACCGCCTGGCCCGGACGAAGCCGCTTGCGGGCGCCGGTGAGCACGCCCCGTTCGATCAGGTCCATGGCACCGTCGCTCAGCAGCTCGCTGTGCAGCCCCAGGTCGCGGTGCCCGCGGAGCGCGCGGCAGACCGCGTCCGGCACCCGTCCGACCCCGATCTGGATCGTGGCCCCGTCGGGAACCCGCTCGGCCACGGCCGCCGCGATCGCCGCGTCGCGCGGGTCGCCGGCCGGTGCCGGGTCGAGCGGCGTCAGCGGCCGCGACGACCGGTACCAGCCCGCGACGTCCGCCAGTCGAACGCGGTGGCTGCCTCCGACCCGGGGCATCCGCTCGTCGACTTCGAGGAAGAGCGGGGCGTCGCGGCGCAGCGCCGCGACGTACTCCGCGTTGGTGCCCAGCGTGCACCAGCCGTCGTCGTCCGGCGGACTGACCGTCGCGAGCAGCAGCGAGCAGCGCGTCCGCTCGCGCAGCAGCCGCGGCAGCTGCGAGAAGTCGACCGGCACCGCGTCGCAGTGCCCGGCCCAGGCCGCGGGCCGGGTGGCCGCCGTCAGGAAGTAGCTGACGTGCCGCAGGTGCTCCCCGCAGGCCCCGTCGATGTGCGGCCGCCGGCGCATCGCGTGCATCTGGTGGATCCGAACGCCGTCCAGCCGGCGGTGCTCGCGCTCGAGGGCGTCGATCGCCGCGGCCGGTTCGCCGTTCGCCATCGCGACCACCAGGTCGTCGCCCGGGCGGACCAGGTCGAGCACGTCCTCGGGGCGGCCTTCGCGGACGGACATGGTCGACACGGTGGGCGGTCCGCGGCGCGGGGGCATCCGCCGTTCCTCCCGCGGGGACTGCGGACAACCACGGACGGCGCTGGCCGGAGGGCGCGGATGGCGAGCGCGGACCGCGGGCGTACGGTCGGCCCATGGTGACCACCCGCATCCGTGCCGACCGGATCCGGTCGCTCTCCGAGCTGACGCGCGCCGACGTCGCCTTCGCCGGCGGCAAGGGCGCGAACCTCGGCGAGCTGACCGCGGCCGGCTTCCCCGTACCGGACGGCTTCGTCGTGGGCGCGCCCGCCTACGCGGCGTTTCGTGACCACGGCGGCCTGCGCGGCCGGATCGCGAACCAGATCGAACGCACCGACCTCGACGACGCTGCGGCGGTCGAGCACGCCTGCGAGGCGATCAGGGAGTCGATCGTGCGCCACCCGCTGCCGGTCGCGCTCGCCGACGCGATCCGCTCCGCGTACGACGCCCTGGGCGGACCCGGTGGCGCGGTCGCGGTCGCGGTGCGCTCGTCGGCGACGGCCGAGGACGGCGAGGCCGCGTCGTTCGCGGGGATCAACGAGACGTGCCTCAACGTCCGCGGCGTCGAGCGGCTGGTGGCGGCGGTCCGCCGCTGCTGGGCCTCGCAGTTCTCGCCGCGCGCCGTGGCCTACCGCCGCGAGCGCGGGTTCCCGTTGGCCGAGGCCGACATCGCGGTCGTCGTCCAGCGCCAGGTGATCGCCGCGCGCGCTGGCGTCATGTTCACCGTCGACCCCGTCACGGGCCGCGACGACCGGCTCGCGATCGAAGCCGCGCTCGGCCTCGGTGAGGCCGTCGTCTCCGGCGAGGTGACCCCCGACCGATTCGTCGTCGACAAGCGCACCGGCACCGTCGTCGCCCGCGAGCTGCACCGCAAGCCGATGGCGATCGCGCCGCGCGCGGACGACAGCGACGGCGTCACCCACCGTGCGGTGCCGGCGGACGAGGCCGAGGCCCCGGCACTCACGGACGCCGATCTGGTCGTCCTCGCGGACCTCGGCCGGCGGATCGAGCAGCACTACGGCGCGCCCCAGGACACCGAGTGGGCCTTCGACCGCGCTGGCGCCGTCTGGATGCTGCAGACGCGGCCGGTGACGGCGACCGGCCACGCGGAGTCCGCCGCTGCGCCGGCGCCCGACGGACCGGCGCTGGTGACCGGGCGCGGTGCCGCGCCCGGCGCCGCCGCCGGTCCGGTGCGGATCGTCCGGACCCTCGCCGACGGCCACGGGTTCGCGGACGGCGACGTGCTGGTCGCGCCGACGACCGCGCCCGACTGGCTGCCGCTGATGCGCCGGGCGGCCGCGGTCGTCACCGACAGCGGCGGCACCACCTGCCACGCGGCGATCGTGTCGCGCGAGCTCGGGGTCCCGTGCGTCGTCGGTACCGGCTCGGGAACGACCGCATTGCGCGACGGCCAGTGGGTGACGGTCGACGCGGGCAGCGGCCGCGTCCAGGCGGCGGAGGAGGCCGCGGAGAACGGCGCGGCCCCGCCGTCGGTGCCGCGTCTCGCCGCGCCGACGGCGATCGCGGCCGAGCGTCCGGTGCTGGCGACGCGGCTGCTCGTCAACCTCTCGACGCCGACCCGCGCGGCCGAGGCGGCCCGGCTGCCGGTCGACGGCGTCGGTCTGCTGCGTGCTGAGCTGATGGTGCTCGAGGCGCTCGATGGCGTCCATCCGCGCACGCTGCTGGAGGACGGCCGTCGCGCCCAGCTGGTCGACGGCCTGGTCCGGGGCCTGGAGGCCTTCGTCACCGCCTTCGGCGACCGCCCGATCACCTACCGCACGATCGACTTCCGCAGCAACGAGTTCCGACGGCTGGCCGGCGGCGAGCGGTTCGAGCCGGTCGAGGCGAACCCGATGCTCGGCTACCGTGGCGCGCTGCGCTGCCTCCACGAGCCGGATCTGCTGGCCTGCGAGCTGGAGGCGATCGGCCGCGTCCGGGCAGCCGGGGCCGAGCGCCTGCACCTGATGCTGCCGTTCGTGCGCACCGCCGACGAGGTCGCCCGGATCGGCGAGCAGATCCGGGACGTGGGACTGCTCGGCCAGCGCGGATTCCAGCTCTGGGTGATGGCCGAGGTGCCCTCGGTGCTCTTCCACCTGGAGCGGATCGCCGCGCTCGGCGTCCATGGGATCTCGATCGGCAGCAACGACCTCACCCAGCTGCTGCTCGGAGCCGATCGCGACTCGGACCGCGTGGCCGGCGTCTTCGACGAACGCGATCCGGCGGTGATGGCGTACGTCGCTCAGCTGATCGGGGGTGCCGCGCGGGCGGGCCTGCAGACCTCGATCTGCGGTCAGGCGCCGTCCGTCCACCCCGAGTACGCCGACCTCCTGGTCCGCGCCGGCATCGGCGCGATCTCCGTCAGCGCCGACGCGGTCGAGCGGACCGGGTGGGCGATCGCCGCCGCCGAGCGCCGGCTGCTGGTCGGGGCCGCGCGGGAAGCGGCCGACCCCCGTTGAGCGTCGCCCTCGCTCACCGCGGCGGACGAGCACGGCGAGCCGCCGGCGACCGCTCCAGCTCCGCGAGCCGCGCGCGCACACGGTGCCACTCGCCGGCGTAGTCGTCGCGCAAGCGCTCCAGGCCTGGGAGCGGCCGGCGCGCGCTGGTCCCCTCGCGGTCGCGCAGGGCCGCCAGCACGTAGGCGATCCGGCGCGCGCGGTGCTCGAGCCGGATCCGCTCGAGGTCGGCGCCGATGCTGGAGCGGTGGGTGCCGGGGATCGGCATGGCGGCAGCCTCGCGCCCGGCGCGTACCGACGCATCCGGGACCCGCCCGCTCGCTGCCCGGGGAAACCACGGAGGCCGCCGCCGATCCGTAGGAACCGCGGATCGCGCTCGGCCGCCGGTGCGGATGGCGCGGCCTCCGCCGCGGCGGAGGATCAGCCGCAACGACCGGAGAGGTGATCGACGTGCAGGCGTTCCAACTCCTCGACTGGCAGCAGCCGCCCGCGCTGCGCGAGGTCGACGTTCCCGAGCCGAGCCCCGGACAGGTGCTGCTGAAGGTCGGCGGCGCCGGGGCCTGCCACTCCGACCTCCACCTGATGGAGTGGCCGGCGGGTCAGCTCCCGTTCGCGCCGCCGTTCACGCTCGGCCACGAGAACGCCGGCTGGGTCGCGGCCCTCGGGTCCGGGGTCGAGGGACTCGACGTCGGCGACGCGGTCGCGGTCTACGGTCCCTGGGGTTGTGGCCGCTGCCGGGCCTGCCGCGCGTCGCAAGAGAACCTCTGCGAGCGGCAGCGCGAGATCGGCGCGTTCGGCGGCGGGCTCGGTCGCGACGGTGGGATGGCGCCCTACATGCTGGTGCCCTCCCCGCGACTGCTGATCCCGCTGGGGGACCTGGACCCGCGCGAGGCGGCGCCACTGGGCGACGCCGCGTTGACGCCCTACCACGCGATCAAGCGGTCGCTCCCGATCCTCGGCCCCGGAACGACCGCGGTCGTGATCGGCATCGGGGGGCTCGGCCAGATGGCCGTGCAGTTGCTTCGCGCGTTGACCAGCGCCCGGATCGTCGCGGTCGACCCCAGCGCCCCGCACCGCGAGCGCGCCCGCGCCTGTGGCGCCGACGAGACCCTGGCGCCGGGGCCCGACGCCGCCGCATCGATCCTCGAGCGGACGGCGGGGCGGGGCGCCCAGCTGGTGCTCGACGTCGTCGGCGGCGACGGCACGCTCGAGCTGGGCCGGACCGTCGCGGCCGTCGGCGGGCACCTGACCGTCCTCGGCTTGGCCGGAGGATCGCTGACGTGGTCGGCGATGGGCGTGCTGCCGTGGGAGTGCAGCCTGACCTCGACCTACTGGGGCAGCGCGATCGAGCTGGTCGAGGTCCTCGACCTGGCCCGCGCGGGACGGATCCGGACCGCGGTCGAGCGCTACCCGCTCGCGCGCGCGGGCGACGCCTACGCCGCGCTCCGCGAGGGCCGGGTGGCCGGTCGCGCCGTCGTCTGCCCGAACGGCTGAGAACGACGATGCCGGGCCGCAGCTTCCGGATCGCCACCGTCGCGGGCATCCCGATCGGGGTCAGCCCCTGGTGGCTCGCGATCGTCGCCCTGCTCACCGCCGCGCTCGGCGGCGGCTACTTCCCGGACGTCGTTCCGGGGCTGCCGACGGCCGCCGGCTACGCGCTCGGGCTCGCCAGCGCGCTGCTGCTGTTCGGCAGCATCCTGCTCCACGAGCTCGGCCACGCCCTGGTCGCCCGCCGCGAGGGAGTCCAGGTCGTCGGGATCGATCTCTGGTTGCTCGGAGGGGTGGCGCGGATGCACGGCGAGGCGCGGGAGCCGCGCGGCGAGCTTCGCTACGCGGCCGCCGGGCCGGCCGTGACCGCGGTCGTCGCATCGACCTTCGGACTGCTCTCGCTGCTGCTGCCGGCGTCGCGGTCGAGCGTGATCGGGGCCTTGATCCAGTACCAGGCCGTGGCCAACCTGCTGATCCTCGGCTTCAACCTGCTGCCGGCCTACCCGCTCGACGGCGGCCGAGTGGTGCACGCCCTGCTCTGGCGTCGCCACGGCGACCTCGAGCGAGCAACGACCACGGCGGCGACGATCGGCCGCGGTTGTGGCTGGGCGATGGTCGCCCTCGGCCTCCTGGAGCTGGCGGCCGGCGGCCCCGCGGGCCTCTGGCTGGCGCTGGTCGGCTGGTTCGTGGCGATCGCCGCCGACGCGCAGCGGCGGGCGGCCGCGATCGAGCATCGGCTGCGCGGCGTCCCGGTCGCCGCACTGATGACGCACCCGGCTGTGGCCGTGCCTGGCGCGGTCACCGTCGGCGACGCGATCGGCGAGTTCTTCGTCGGAGCCGGCCGGCGGGCGTTCCCGGTCGTCGACCAGCGCTGGCGGACGACCGGCGTGGTGACCTCGACGGCGGTGGCCGGCGCCGCTCGCGATCGCCGGGTCGCCGAGCTCGCCGACGACGATCCGGCGCTGCTGGTCGATGCTGGCCTCGACGTCGTCGCGCTGCTGGAGCGTCCGGCGTTCTCCCGCGTCGGCTGCGCAGTGGTGGTCGACGAGCGCCGCCATCCGCTGGGCGTCGTGACGATCAGCGACGTCCAGCGGGCGCTGTGGGAGTCGTCGAGCGGGCGGCGCGGCGCCGGCGACGACGCGCCGACGCGGCCGCGGCCGACGCCCCGCTGACCCGCCGGGCCGCCCGTCGCAGCGCCGCCAGCTCAGCGCGGATCCCGTCCGCGACGACATCGAGGTCGGGGATCGCGTCCTCGTCGGCGACGAGGCCGAAGGTGACCGTCCCCGCGCAGCTGATCAGCGCGACGCCGAGCCGGTGCTCGGGTCCGAGCGGCACGACCGGGATCACCGTCCGCAGCCCTGCGCCGAGGATCGACAGCCGTCGCTCGGGTCCGCGGACGTTGGTCACGGTCAGCCCGAACAGCCGCGGGGTGATCGCCCGCCGCACCAGCTGCTGGTGGACGAACGGCGGTACCAGCGCGCTGATCCGCACCAGCCCGCCGACGCCGCTCGCCTGGCCGCCGCGCTTGCGTCCGCTGGTCGCGGCGCGGATCGCCGCGTGGCGCGCGGTCGCGCCGTCGAGGGCGACGGGCAGCCGCACGAAGATCGAGCTGATCCGGTTGCCGAGCGCTGCTCCGTCGCCGACGCGGACGTCGACCGGCACCATCGCGCAGACGCCGTCGTCGGGCAGCGGGTCGCCGCGGTGGCGCAGCAGCCGGCGCAGGCCGCCGGCGACCAGCGCCAGCGCCGCGTCGTTGACCGTGCCGCCGAGGGCGCTCTCGATCCGCTGCAGCTCGGAGAGCGGCAGCTCGACGCTGGTCAGCGATCGCCGCGGGCCGACGGGGCCGTTGAGGACGCTCCCCGGCCCGTGGCCGAGCAGCCCCTCGCGCACCAACCCGGCGGCGGCCCGCGCCGCCCCCAGCGACGCGTCGGGGTGGAGCAGCGCCCGTGCGGCCGTCTCCACCGCCTCGACCGGCAGCGATCGCTGTGGCCCCGTCGCCGGCGCCGTGGGGCGCTGCGTGGGGGCACCGTCGGCGAAGACCTCGGCCAGGCTGAGCGCCCCGACGCCGTCGGCCAGGCAGTGGTGGAGCTTGACCGCGATCGCCGTGCCGCCGCCGGCGAGCCGCTCGACCAGCACGACCTCCCACAGCGGGCGGGCACGATCGAGCGGCTGCGAGAAGAACGCGCCGCACCACCGCTCGAGCTCGCGCGCGTCGCCGGGGTCCGGCAGCGCCGCTCGGCGTACGTGACGCGCGATCCGGAAGCCGTGGTCCGGCACCCAGCGCGGCACCCGCAGCCCGTCGACGTGGGCGAGCGACAGCCGCTCGTCGAATCGCGGCACGGCAGCGATTCGCGACCGGACGCGCTCGCGCAGCGACGCCAGGTCGGGGCCGCCGCCGGGCCGCGGGTCGAGCACCAGCACCGCCCCCAGGTGCATGTGCGCCGCGGGGGCCGCGTCCTCCAGCTCCAGGAACGCGCGATCGAGGACCGAGAGGCCGTCATGGTCCGTCGCAAGCTGCTGCATGGGCCGATCGTCCCCGGCCGTTCGCCGCCCGTCCTCCGTAGAACCCCGCGTTCGCGAGCGGACCGTCCCCGGATGGCGCGCGGGCCTGCGCGCGCGACGCTGGAGCGGCACCCGTTCGGAGCCTCACGATGACCAAGCCTTGTCTCGTCCTCTACGCCAGCCAGCACGGCCACGTGCGCAAGATCGCCCTCCGGATCGCCCAGCGCCTGCGCGAGGCAGGTCTCGGCGTCGTCGTCGCCGATCTCGCCGACGGGTCCGCCATCGACGTCGAGGACTACGGGCTGGTGGTCGCGGGCGGCGCGATCCACGCCGGACGTCATCCGCGGGCGCTCCGCCGCTGGCTCGCCGACCGCGCGCCGGCCCTCAACGCCCGTCCGACCGCCGTCTTCTCCGTCTCGCTGGCGGCGGCCGACCCGGCGCCGGCGACGAAGGCGGCGACCGAGGCCCAGCTCGACGGGCTGCTGGCCGAAGCGGGCGTCGTCCCGGTCTGCCGGGCCTGTTTCGGCGGCGCGCTCCAGTACCGCGAGTACGGCTGGCCGACGCGCTGGCTGATGCGGCGGATCGCCCGCAAGCAGGGGCTGCCGACCGACGTCTCGCAGGACGTCGACTTCACCGACTGGGACGCCGTGGACCGCTTCGCCGCGCGGACCGGCAGCGTGGCCCCCGCCGGCGCGCTCGTCCGATGACGACCGACGGGACCGGGACGCTGGCGGCGCAGCACACGGCGACCGCGATCCGGGACCGCCTGGCCGCCGAGCGCCCGCCGAGCGTGCTGCGGGACGCGATCTACGGGGCGATCGACGGCAGCGTCACCACCTTCGCCGTCGTCGCCGGGGTGGCCGGCGCGCAGCTCTCGGAGCGGGTCGTGATCGTGCTCGGCGCGGCCAACCTGCTGGCCGATGGCTTCAGCATGGCGGTGAGCAACTTCCTCGGCACCCGGGCCGAGGCGCAGCAGCGGGCGCACGCTCGCCGCGACGAGGAGCGCCAGATCGACCTGATCCCCGAGGGCGAGCGGGAGGAGGTCCGGCAGATCCTCGCCGCCAAGGGCTTCGCCGGCTCCCAGCTCGAGGACGCCGTCGCGGTCCTCACCCGCGACCGCCGGGTCTGGGTCGACACGATGATGCGCGAGGAGCTGGGCTTCGCCGTCGGCGCGCCGACGCCGCTGCGGGCCGCGGCCGCGACGATGGCGGCCTTCCTCGTCGTCGGCTTCCTGCCGCTGGCCGTCTACGTCGCCGACCTGGCCGTTCCCGGCCGGATCCCCGCGCCGTTCGCGTGGAGCGCCACCCTGACCGCCGTCGGGTTCCTGATCGTCGGCGCGCTCAAGGCGGGCGTCGTCGGCCAGCGCCGGCTGCGCGGAGCGCTCGAGACGCTGGCCGTCGGCGGCGCGGCGGCCGCTCTGGCGTTCGCGGTCGGGGTGCTGCTCCAGGGCGTCGGCTGAGCCAGGCTCAGACCTCGGCCTCGACCAGTCGCCGGATCGCGTCGAGGGTGGCGGCGACGTCGCGGTCGGGATCGCCGTGGGTGGCGGTCAGGCTCAGCGTCAGCCGCGACCCGTCGCCGTCCGGCTCGACCGCCAACCGGCCGTGGTACGGGCCACCGTCGGTCCCCCACTCGATCGCGCGGGCCGTCTCGTCGGCGCGGAACCAGGCCTGGCCGGTCTGCGTGTGGCCGCCGTAGCGGGCCTCGACCTCGACGTGGCCGTCGCCGGTGGCGTGGGCCGCCCGCACCTGCGGGACGTAGCGCGGCAGGTTGTCGACGTCGGCCAGGGCGGCGAAGAGCCGTGCCGGATCGGCGGCGACGTGCTCGGCGTGCTGGAGCTCCACGGGGTCCTCCCAGAGGGTGGTCGTCGCGCTCACCGTACGCCCGGGCGCGGCGTCGGGCAAGTGCGGGCCGGAGACGCCGGTCGGTGACGCCACCACTTCTCGACGCCGACGACCGGCACCACCACCGCTCCCGCCGCGACGGCCAGCAGCCAGTCGCCGGCGTCGAGCGCCGCCGTACCGAACAGCCGCTGCATCACCGGCAGCTGCACGAAGCCGACGTGGAGCACCAGCAGCAGCGCGACCCCGATCGGCACCGCGCGGTTGCCGCGCAGGCCCCGCCCGAGTCCCTCCCGCGTTCGGCAGAGCAGCAGGTAGAAGATCTGGAAGAAGGCGATCGACGTCACCGCCAGCGTCTGCGCGTGGGCGAGCGCGGCGTCCGTCGGTCGGGCACCGGCGGGACCGTCGAGGCTGACCAGGAAGAGGACGATCGCGACCGCCGCCATCAGCAGGCCGACGTAGACGGTGCGGACGGCGACGAACGACGACAGCAGCCGCTCTTCCCGCGGGCGGGGAGGGCGACGCATCAGGCCCGGCTCCCGCGCCTCGAAGGCCAGCGGCAGGGCGAGCGAGACCGTCGCCACGAGGTTGATCCACAGCACCTGGACCGGCGCGATCGGCAGCAGCGGCTCTCCGCCGTGGATCGGGAAGGCCAGCACCGCGGCCAGGATCACCAGCCCTTCCCCGAGGTTGGTCGGCAGCGCGAAGGCCAGCGCCTTCACCAGGTTGTCGTAGACGCGGCGCCCTTCCTCGATCGCGGCGCGGATGGTGGAGAAGTCGTCGTCGGCGAGGACGATGTCGGCGGCCTCCTTGGCCGCCGCGGTCCCGCCGCGGCCCATCGCCAGGCCGACATCGGCCTGGCGCAGCGCGGGCGCGTCGTTGACGCCGTCGCCGGTCATCGCGACGACGTGGCCGTCGGCCTGCAGCGCCCGCACGAGCCGCAGCTTGTGCTCGGGCGCGACCCGCGCGAAGACGGCGCACTCCCGTGCGCGATCACGCAGCTCAGCATCGTCGAGGCGCTCGATCACGGGCCCGGTCAACGCCGGCCGTCGGCCGGCGATCCCGAGCGCCCGGCCGATCGCGGTCGCCGTCTCGGCGTGGTCGCCGGTGATCATCTTGACTTCGACGCCCGCCGCCGCGCAGGCGGCCACCGCCTCTGCCGCCTGCTCCCGCGGCGGGTCCTGCAGACCGACCAGGCCGAGCAGCCGCAGCGGGCCGGCCGCCGGATCGGCGCCGGCCGGCCCAGAGGCGACAGCCAGCACGCGCAGGCCGTCGGCTGCGTAGCGCGCGACCACCGCGGCGGCGGCGTTGGCGGCGTCGCCGACCCGCCCGAGCAGCACCTCCGGCGCGCCCTTCAGGTAGGTGGCGTCGGCGTGCCCGCTGGCCATCCAGCGACGCTCGGCGTCGAACGGCACGAGCCGCTGGCGTGGCTGTCGACGGCGGAGCCCATCGAGCGCGATCCCGGCCCGCTCGGCGGCGGCCAGCAGGGCGCCGTCGGTCGGGTCCCCGATCACCGTCCGCCCCGCGCCGCCGCCGTCGAACCGCGCCTCGGTCGCCAGCGCGGCAGCCTCCAACAGCGCCGTCGACGCGCCGTCGATGGTCGCCGACGCGCCGTCGACGCGCCGGACGACGCCGCGCGGCCCGTAGCCGGCGCCGTCGAGCTCGAGCTCGGCGCCGCCCGGCGTCCACGCCCGCCGCAGCAGCATCTCGTTGCGGGTCAGCGTGCCCGTCTTGTCGCTGCAGACCACGGTCGTGGAGCCGAGCGTCTCGACCGCCGGCAGCTCGCGGACGATGGCGCGCCGGCGCGCCATCCGCTGGACCCCGACCGCGAGCGCGATCGTGACGATCGCCGGCAGCCCCTCGGGGATCGCCGCGACCGCCAGCGTGATCGCGGCCAACAGCGCGTCCGCGAGCGGGTATCCGCGCAGCAATGCCACGGCCAGCAGCAGGAACGCGATCGCCGCGATCGCCCGGGTGATGACGCGTGCGAGGCCGGCGATCGCCTCGGTCAGCGGCGTTCGCGTGCCGTCGGTCGCCGCCAGCAGCGCCGAGATCCGGCCGAGCTCCGTCTCGGCCCCCGTCCGCACGATCAGCGCGCGGGCCCGTCCCGCCACGACGAGCGTCCCGGCGTGCAGCATCGGCGTGCGGTCGGCCAGCGGCGCGTCGACCGCCACGGCGGCGACCCGCTTGTCGACCGGCAGCGACTCGCCCGTGAGCGCCGACTCGTCCGCCCGCAGCGCGTCGGCGCGCAGCAGCCGCGCGTCGGCGGCGACTCGCTCGCCCGCCTCGACGGCGACGATGTCGCCCGGCACCAGCTCGTCGGCCGGGCGGGTGGTCCAGCGGCCGTCGCGGCGAACGGCGACCGGGTCGGCGACCAACGCCGCCAGCGCCGCGATCGCCCGTCCCGCCCGGTGCTCCTGCGCGAAGCCGATCCCGGCGTTGGCCACCACCACCGCCAGCACGACCGCGGCGTCGGTCAGCTCGCCGAGCGCCGCCGCCACGGCGGCCGACGCCAGCAGCGCGTAGATCAGCGGACTGGCGAACTGCCGCAGCAGGATCCGCGCGGCGGAGGGCCCGTCGTCGCGGGCGACGACGTTGGCCCCCCAGCGGGCACGGCGGGCGTCGGCCTCGACGGTCGTCAGCCCGCTCGCTGTGGCGCCGAGCGCGCCGAGCGCCTGTTCCGGCGTCCGCGCGTGCCAGGGCTCCATCAGAAGAAGCCCATCGGCTCCGGGTCGTAGCTCACCAGCAGGCACTTCGTCTGCGTGTAGTGCGCCAGCATCTGCTGGTGGTTCTCGCGCCCGACGCCGGACTGCTTGTAGCCGCCGAACGCGGCGTGGGCCGGGTACAGGTGGTAACAGTTGGTCCAGACCCGGCCGGCCTCGATCGCCCGGCCGACGCGGAAGGCACGGCTGCCGTCGCGGGTCCAGACGCCGGCGCCGAGGCCGTAGCTCGTGTCGTTGGCGATCCGGATCGCCTCGGCCTCGTCCGCGAAGGTCGTGACCGCGAGCACCGGACCGAAGATCTCCTCCTGGAAGATCCGCATCTCGTTGCTGCCCCGGAGCACCGTCGGCTGGTAGTACGAGCCGCCGGCCAGCGGTTCGTCGAGCTGCGGCCGGTGGCCCCCGATCAGCAGCTCGGCGCCCTCCTCGAGGCCGATCTGGACGTAGCGCTCGATCGTCGCCCGTTGGTCGTGGGAGACCTGCGGGCCGACCTGGACGCGGCGGTCGAGGGCGTGGCCCTGACGGATCGCGGCGATCCGCGGCAGCGCCCGCTCCATGAACGCGTCGTAGATCGACTCCTGGATCAGCGCCCGCGACGGACAGGTGCAGACCTCGCCCTTGTTGAAGGCGTAGAGCACGAGCCCCTCGATCGCCTTGTCGAGCAGCGCGTCGTCGGCGTCCATCAGGTCGGCAAAGAAGAGGTTCGGCGACTTGCCGCCGAGCTCGGTGGTCGACGGGATCAGACGCTCGGCGGCGTAGCCCATGATCTCGCGGCCGACGGCGGTCGACCCGGTGAACGCGACCTTCGCGATCCGCGGGTTGGTGGCGAGCGCACGCCCGATCTCGCCGCCCGGCCCGTTGATGACGTTCAACACGCCGGCCGGGATCAGGTCGCCGACGATCTCGCAGAGCTTGAGGATCGACCACGGGGTCGGACTGGCCGGCTTCACGATCGTGCAGTTGCCGGCCGCGAGCGCCGGGGCGATCTTCCACGCCGCCATCAGCAGCGGGAAGTTGAAGGGGATGATCTGCGCGACCACGCCGAGCGGCTCCTGGAAGTGGTAGGCGCAGGTCTCGGCGTCGATCTGGGAGATCCGGCCCTCCTGGGCCCGCGCGACCCCCGCGAAGTAGCGGAAGTGGTCGATCGCCAGCGGCAGGTCGGCGGCGAGCGTCTCGCGGACCGGCTTGCCGTTGTCCCAGCTCTCGGCGATCGCCAGCTCCTCCAGGTGCCGCTCGAGCGCGTCGGCGACCGCGTTGAGCACCGCGGCGCGCTCGGCCGGCGAGCTGCGCGCCCAGCCCGGACGGGCCGCGTGCGCGGCGTCCAGCGCCCACTCGACGTCGTGGGTGGTCGAGGCCGGGACCTCGCAGATCGTCTCGCCGGTGACCGGCGTGCGGTTGGGGCGGTAGCGCCCCTCGGCGGGCGCGACGAACGCGCCGCCGATGAAGTTGCCGTAGCGCTCGGCGACGGCGACCGGGCTGCCGGGGGTCCCCGGCGCGGCGAAGGTCGTCGGGGCCTGCTCGACGGTGGCCATGGGTCTGCTCCTCGGGTCGAGGTCGGATGGATCGCGGTCAGTCGCCCGCGACGATGCTGTGGTGCGCGTGCCCGGTCGCCAGCGGCGCGGGCTGCAGGCGGAAGACGGTGCGGGCGGCCCCGGCGCTGCCGTCGAGGATCGCCTCGATCGCGTCGTTGACGTCGTCGAGCCGGGCCTCCGCTCGCTCGACCTGGGTCCGGCCGCGGCGGTGGAGGTCGAAGACCTCGACCAGGTCCTGGTGGGTGCCGACGATCGAGCCCTTCAGGGTCAGTCCGCCGAGCACCGTCTCGAAGATCGGCACCTTCATCGCGTTGTCGGCCGGCAGGCCGACGCAGACCAGCGTCCCGCCGCGGGCCAGCGAGCCCATCGCCTGCTCGAACGCGACCGGGGCGACCGCGGTCGAGATCGCCGCCTGGGCGCCGCCGAGCCGCTGGATCGCCGCCACCGGGTCCTCCTCGCCGGCGTGGACGACGTGATCGGCGCCGACGCGGCTGGCGGTCTCCAAGCGCTCCGGGTTGACGTCGACCGCGACCACCTCGGCCCCGGTCACCTTCGCGTACTGGACGGCCAGGTGACCGAGCCCGCCGACGCCATAGACGGCGACCAGGTCAGCCGAGCGGGCGCCGGACTCCTTGACCGCCTTGTAGGTCGTCACGCCGGCGCAGGTGAGCGGCGCGGCGTCGGCCGGATCGACGCCGTCGGGCACCACCACGACGTGGCGGGCGTAGCCGACCGCGTACTCGGCGAAGCCGCCGTTGATCGAGTAGCCGGTGTTCAGCTGCTGGTGGCAGAGCGTCTCGCGGCCGCTGTTGCAGTAGCCGCAGTCGCCGCAGGCGTAGCCGAGCCAGGGGATCGCGACCCGCATGCCGGTGGCGAGACCGTGGTCGTTGCCGGCGCCGACCTGGTCGATCACGCCGACCGTCTCGTGGCCGGGGATGAAGGGCGGCTCCGGCTTCACCGGCCACTCGCCGCGGGCGGCGTGGATGTCGGTGTGACAGAGGCCCGAGGCCTCGACGCGGACGAGGACCTGCTCCGGCCCGGGCTGCGGGACGGGGACGTCCTCGATCGCGAGCGGATCGGAGAAGCGGTGGACGACGGCGGCCTTCATGGTGGGATCCCTTCGGTGGCTCCGGGGCGGTCGAGCCCACGTTCGCGCCCCGTGAGGCGCACGCCATCGGGGATCCCTCGCCCCGTGCGTCGGTAGTCGTCCGCAGTCGCGCTCCGCGACCGCCGGTCAGGCGCCCTCGCCCTCCAGCAGGCCGTGGTCGAGCGCGTAGCGGACCAGCTCGGCACGCGTCGAGCGACGGATCTTCTGCTGGATGTGGGCCCGGTGCGACTCGACCGTCCGCACCGAGAGGAACAGCTGCTCGCCGATCTCGCTGTTGGTGTGGCCGAGGGCGATCAGCCGCAGCACCTCCAGCTCGCGCGGGCTGAGGTCGTCGGGCGGACCGCTCGGCGGCGGCTCGGCGGCGATCCGGGCGCCGAGCGACGGGTGCAGGTAGGTCTGGCCGCGGGTCGCCATCCGGACCGCCTGGACCAGCTCCTCGTCGGCCGCCTCCTTCAGCACGTAGCCGAGCGCCCCCGACCGCAGCGCCTCACGCGCGAACGCCGGGTCCTGCTGCATCGTCAGCACCACGATCGCCGTCCCCGGCGCCTGCTCCCGCATCCGCGGGATCGCCGACAGGCTCGACTCACCCGGCATGTTCAGGTCCAGGACCAGCACGTCCGGCTTGTAGGCCTTGACCGAGCGGAGCGCCGCAGCGACGTCCCCGGCCTCGGCCACGACCTCGAGGTCGGGCTCCGCGTCCAGCACGCGGCGGAGGCCGCTGCGGACGATCGCGTGGTCGTCGGCGAGGGCGATCCGCACGCGCGGCGCCTCGGGCGTTGGCTGGTCGTCCGAGCCGGGCATCGCCGTGACGCTACCCGCCCCCGCCGTCGCCGGCCAGCGGGGAACTCGCCTCTTCCGCTCGGGGGAAACCACGGAGGCCGGTCCGTCCGTGCGGGCTACGGACCATGGTTGCGGGTGGTGGCCGATGGCGCGACGGCGGGCCGGACGTACGGTCGTCCGAGACCGTTTCCAGGGAGATCCTGCTCATGTTCCACCGCATCCTCGTCGGCGTCGACGGCGCCCCGCCGTCGCACGGCGCGCTCCGGCTCGCCGAGCAGCTCGCCGCCGCCGACGCCACCATCATCGTCGCCAACGTCGTGCTCTACGACTCGGCGCCCGGCCGTGCCTCCGCCGTCGACATCGAGCCTTATCTCCGCGACGACAGCGCCGCGATCCTCGACGACGCGCGGGGCGTCCTCGGGCCGCGGCCGGGCGCCGAGTACGTGGCACCGGTCGCGACCACCGTCGCGTCCGGGCTCCACCGCGTCGCCGACGAGACGCTCTGCGATCTGATCGTCGTCGGGGCCAGCCGCCGCCGTGGCGCCGGCCGCGTCGTCCTCGGCAGCGACAGCGAGGCCACCCTCCACCAAGCGCCGTGCGCCGTCGCGGTCGCCACACCGGCCTCCGTGGCGCTGGGACGGATCGGCGTCGCCTTCGACGGCACCGAGGCCGGCCGCCGCGCGGTCGCCGCCGCCGGCGAGATCGCCGCCGATCGCGATGCCGCGCTGACGGTCCTGTCCGTGGTCGACACCCGCCACGTCTACGCGAGCTTCGGCCCCGCCGGCGGCTACGGCGATCTCCGCGACCAAGCCCGCGAGCTGACCAGCGACGCGCTGCGCACGGTCCGCGGGGTCACGCGCGTGGAGCGCCAGCTGCACGAGGGCGACCCGGTCCACGAGATCCTCGCGCTCGGTCGCGAGGTCGACCTGCTGGTGCTCGGCGCCCGTCCCAACGGCCGGCTCCTGCGGCTGCTGCTGGGCAGCGTCTCCAGCCGCGTCGTCCGCCGCTCCACCTGCCCGGTCGTCGTCGTTCCCGAACACGCCGTCGTGCCGGCCGATGCCGCCGTCGCGCCGGCCCCCAGCGGCTGAGCCGCCGTACGCGTACGGCGGCGGACATCGGGGGTGGCGGCGGGGCCGCCGAAGGGGGAGAATCGTCGCGCCCGGCCCGGTCTACCGGGTGTTGGACGATGGACGACGCCACCCTCGACGAACCCCGTTTGCGCCGGCTGATCGCGGTCGGACGCAGCCTGGTCCAGGAACTCGACCGCGAGACGCTGCTCGACCAGATCCTGACCGCCGCCCAGGAGCTGACCGGCGCCCGCTACGCGGCGCTCGGGATCCTCGACGGCGACCGTGAGCACCTGGCTCGCTTCCTCACCCACGGCGTCGACGAGCCGACCCGCCGGGCGATCGGGGACCTGCCGCACGGGCGCGGCCTGCTCGGCGTCCTGATCCGCGAGCCCGAGCCGCTGCGATTGCCCAACCTGCACCATCACCCGCAGTCGTACGGCTTCCCGGCCGGGCATCCGGAGATGACCACCTTCCTCGGCACGCCGATCGTCGTCCGCGGCGAGGCCTGGGGCAACCTGTACCTGACCGAGAAGGAGGGCGGCGAGTTCACCGCCGCCGACGAGGAAGCAGTGGGGATCCTCGCCGACTGGGCCGCGGTCGCGGTCGAGAACGCGCGCCTCTACGAGGATGTCCGCCACCGCCATGACGAGCTGCAACGCGCGCACCAGAGCCTCGCGACGACCACCGCGATCGCTCGCGCGATCGGCGCCGAGACCGCGCTCGATCGCGTTCTCGAGCTGGTGGCCAAGCGCGGCCGCGCACTGATCGAAGCACGGGCGATGGTGGTCCTGTTGGCCGGGGGCGATCACCTGACCACCGCGGCGGTGGCGGGCGAGATCGACCGCGGGATCGAGGAGATTCGGCTCGGGGTCGAGGAGTCGACCGCCGGCCAGGTGCTGATGAGCGGGCGACCGTTGCGCCTCGCCGCCCGCGATCTGCGGATCCCGGCCCAGCGCTTCGGCGTACGCGAGGCAGCGGCAGCCCTGCTGGTCCCGATGACCTTCCGCGGCGAGGGCCTCGGCGTGCTCGCCGCGTTCGACCGGCTCGGCGCAAGTGACGACAGCGGGTTCACCGCTCGTGACGAGGCGACGCTGGTCGCCGTCGCGGCCAGCGCCGCCACCGCCGTCGCAACCGCCCAGACCGTCGGCGAGCAGCGGCTGCGCGAGGCGCTGGAGAGCTCCGAGCGCGAGCGCCGCCGCTGGGCCCGCGAGCTGCACGACGAGACGCTGCAGGGCCTCGGCGGCCTGCAGGTTCGCCTCTCCTCAGCGATCCGGCAGGATGCCCACGGAGACGGCCTCGGAGACGCCGCACGGGAGGTCGTCGACCAGATCTCGCTCGAGATCCAGAAGCTGCGGACGCTGATCACCGAACTGCGGCCGGCGACGCTCGACGAACTCGGGCTGGCGCCAGCCGTCGAGAGCCTGGCTCGCGATGTCGGCGCCACCACCGGGCTGTCGATCGATGTCGCGATCGACCTCAAGGACGCCGTCGAGCCGGGACAGGACCGTCTGTCCGCCGACCTGGAGACCGGGATCTACCGGATCGTGCAGGAGGCGCTGACCAACGTCGTCAAGCACGCAGCGGCCGAGCACGCGCTGATCCAGGTCCTGGCCGGCGATCGTGAGCTGCGCGTGACCGTGCGCGACGACGGCGTGGGGATCGACGAGGAACGCCTCCACGGCCGCAGCGGCTTCGGCGTCACCGGCATGCGCGAGCGGGTCGAGCTGGCCGGCGGCACGCTCGAGCTGCGGCCCGGCGAGCAGGGCGGCACGGTGCTCAGCGTCCGCTTGCCGCTCCGCAGCCCCTGAGCGGCCGGGGGCCGTCACACGCCCGTCAGCCGCAGGGTCCGCTCCGCCAGCCGGGCCTCGCCGGGACGGTGGGCGATCAGCAGCGCCGCGCGGCCAGGGACCGCGGCCAGGACGGTTCGGAGGATCGCGACCGCCTCGTCCTCCGGCAGATGGCTCGCCGGTTCGTCGAGCACGACCAGGCTGTGGCCGCGGGCCAGCAGCGCCCGCGCCAGCCCGATCCGCTGGCGCTCGCCGCCCGAGCAGCGAGCCCCGCGCTCGCCGAGCAGCGCGTCGAGTCCCTGCTCGAGCCCGGCCAGCCAGGGACCGGCGCCGACCGCCTCGAGCGCGGCGGTCAACGTCGCGTCGTCGGCGTCGGGACGCGCGAGCGCGAGGTTCGCCCGCAGGCTCGCGTCGAACAGGTAGGGGTCCTGCGGCACGTGCAGCACCCGCCGCCGCAGCGCCCGCGGGTCGAGGTCGGCGAGAGCCACCCCGCCGACCTCGACCCGGCCGGCGGCGACCGCCTCGACCGGCAGCCCGCCGACGAGCAGCTCGCCGACGGTGCTCTTGCCCGCGCCGCTCGGGCCGAGCAGCGCCAGCCGCTCGCCCGCGGCGAGGTCGAGGTCGAGGCCGTCGACCACCGTCCGCCCGCCGCGCACGATGCAGACCCCCCGCATGCGCACCGTCGCGTCGGCCGGAGCGAGACGACCGCCCGCCGTCGGAGCCGCCAGCAGCTGCTCGACCCGGCGCACGGCGCCGGCGGTGCGGTGCAGCTCGCGCGCCGCGGCCGGCGCCCCGCCGAGCACCTCGCCGACCCCGAGGGCCAGCAACGCCAGCAGGCTGGCGGCGGTCGCTGCGAGGACCCCGTCGGCGACCGCCGCGAGCGCGACCGCCAGCACCGCCACCGTCCCGAGTCCCGCGGCCGCCGACGCGCCGGCGGCGACCACCGCGTCGAGCGCGGCCTCGCGGTCCTCGACCCGAGCCAGCGAGCGGCCCCGCTCCCGCACCCGTCCCCGCTGCGCCGCGCCGGCACCGGCCATCACCAGCTCCTCGGCCCCGTCGAGGGTCGCGGCCAGGTCGCCGATCAGCTCGCTCCGACGCGTCCCGCGAGCGCGCGCGGCGCCGCGGCCGACCGCCTGGGCGACGACCGGCAGCACGACGCCGATCACCAGCACGGTCGCGGCGAGCGCCAGCGCCGCCTTCGGCAGCAGCAGCGCGGCCGCCGCGACCGCCGCCACCCCGACGGCGGCCGCGGCGGCCAGCGGCGCCAGCGAGCGCAGGAACGCGTCCTGGACCCGGTCGACGTCGGCCACGGCCCGGTCGAGCAGGTCGGTGCTGGCCGCGTCCGAGGGCGGACCGGCGGCGAGGCCGGCGAAGGCCGACGCGCGGATCCGGGCGAGGATGCCCAGCACCGCGTCGTGGCCGACCAGCCGCTCGCCGTAGCGGGCGACCGCACGCACCAGGCCCAGGGCCCGCACGCAGACGATCGCGACGGTCAGCGAGAGCACCGGCGGCTGCTCGGCCGCGCGCGCGATCAAGTAGCCGGAGAGCGCGAGCAGGGCGGTCCCCGACGCTCCGGCCAGGGTGCCCAGTGCGGCGGCGGCCGCGACCCGCCGGCGCTCGACCGGGGTCGCCAGCCGCAGGGCGCGGCGCACCAGCGGCAGCGCCCGGTTCTCGGCGGCGGAGGCGGTCGTCATGCCAGCAGCTCCAGGGACGGGAACGAGGCCGACGCGGGATCGGGGGCGACGTGGCCGCCGCGCAGCCGCAGCCGCTCGTCGGCCAGCGCCAACGGCAGCGGGTCGTGGGTGGCGATCACCGCGGTCCGGCCGGCCACCAGCCGACGGAGCGCGTCGACCACCTGCTCGGCGGCGAGCCGGTCGAGGTTCGCCGTCGGCTCGTCGACCAGCACCAGTCGCGGTTGCCGGAGGACGGCCCGGGCGACGGCCAGCCGCCGCCGCTCGCCGGCCGAGAGCGGCAGCCCGCCGTCGCCGAGCCGGCTCTCCAGGCCGTCCGGGAGCGCCGCCAGCAGCGGCCCGAACCCGGCCGCGTCGAGGGCGGCCCGCAGCGCGTGCTCGGTCGCCGGACGACCCATCCGCAGGTTGTCGGCCAGCGACGCCGGCAGCAGCACCGGGTGCTGGGGGATCCAGGCGACGTCGGCCCGCCAGCGCTCGAGGTCGAGGCTCGCCAGATCGCGGCCGCCGCAGGCGACGGTGCCGGCGGCCGGAGCCCGCAGCCCCGCCAGCAGCCGCAGCAGCGTGGTCTTGCCGGAGCCCGACGGGCCGGTCACGACGGTCGTGCGACCGGCCGGGACCACCAGATCGACGCCGTCGAGCGCCGGCCGCTCGCGATCACCGGCGGCGGTGACGACGGCGGTCACGACCACGTCGTGGCGCCCAGCGTCGGCGCTGCCGGCCCCGGGCACGCCGACCGGCACCGCGGGCGGGCGGGCGGCGGCCGCGGCCAGCTCGCGCAGCACCGGCTCGGCGTCAGCGGCCGCGTGGTACTCGGCGCCCAGGCGGCGGAGCGGGGCGAAGACCTCGGGCGCGAGCACCAGGGCGGTGATCGCGGGCGCGAACGCCATCGACCCGCCGGCCAGGCGGATGCCGCAGGCGACGGCCACCAGCGCCGTGCCGAGCATCGCCACCAGCTCCAGCACGAAGCTCGACAGGAACGCCTCGCGAAGGACGGCCACGGTCCCCCGGCGGTAGCCCTCGCCGGCCCGGCGGACCTGCTCGACCTGGAACCGCTCGCGACCGTGGGCCCGCAGCACCGGCAGCCCGCGCAGCACGTCGAGCAGATGCCCGTCGAGCAGCCGCAGCGCCGCGTGGCGGCGGTCGGTCGCGGCCTGCGCCCGCAGCCCGACGAGGATCAGGAAGACGACGGCGACCGGCAGCGCGACCGCCAGCAGCCCGGCGCTGAGCGGATCGGCGGCGGCGACCGCCGCCAGCGCCAGCAGCGGCCCGGCGGTCGCGACGGCGCGCTGCGGCAGATAGCCGCCCGCGTAGCGTCCGACCGCGTCGGCACCGTGGACGGCGGTCGCGGCGAGCGCGCCCGGCCGTTCCTCCCCCGTTGCGGCTCCCGCCAGCGCACCGTCGACCACCCGCTCGCGGAGCGCGGCAACGGCCCGGCGGCCGGCGCGGCCGCCGTCGACCTCGGCGGCCGCGGCGAGCCCGGCGCGCAGCAGGACCACCGCAGCCAGCGCCGCGAGCGCCGGCGCCACGGCGCCACGGTCCGGCACCCCTGCGACCGCGATCGCGATCGCGTGGGCCAGGAGCACGGCCTGGGCGACCGCCGCGGCCGCGGTCAGCGTGCCGAGCAGCGCGACCCGGCGCCCCCGTCCCCGCAGGTCGGGGGCGAGCGCGCCGAGGTCGACCCGCCGCGCCATCTCAGGAGTCTCCGCCGGGGTGCAGCGAGCGGAGCGCGGCCCCTGCTCCGCCCTCCGGGAACCCCTCCGCCGAGACCCGGTGACGGAAGACCCAGTACGACCAGCCCTGGTAGAGCAGCACCACCGGGGTGACGAGGATCGCCACGATCGTCATCACCTTCAGCGTGTAGTGCTGCGAGGCGGTGGCGGCGATCGTCAGCGTGCCGGCCGGATCGTCGGTCGACGGCAGCACGTTCGGCCACAGCTGCGCGAACAGCAGCACCACGGCGGCGGCGATCGTCAGCGCCGTGCCGGCGAAGGCGACGGCCTCGCGGTCGAGCCGCAGGGCGGCGCCGGTGGCCACCAGCCCGACCACGGCCAGCGCCACGGCCAGCGCCCCGATCGCCGACGGATCGCGGGCGACGTCGCTGGCGCCGAGCAGCGTCCAGAGTCCGAAGGCAGCCACCAGCAGCGTCGCGACCGGCCAGATCCGCAGCGCCAGCGCACGGGCCCGCGGCCGCAGGTCGCCCGCCGTCCGCAGGCCGAGGAAGGTCGCGCCGTGGAGCGCGAAGAGGGCCAGGACGGCGACGCCGCCGAGCAGCGAGTAGGGGTTGAGCAGGTCGAGCAGGCTGCCGGTGAAGTCGTGGTTGGCGTCCATCGGGATCCCGTGGACGACGTTCGCCAGCCCGACGGCGGCCATCAGCGGCGCGGCCACCGAGGCCACGAAGAGCACCCGGTCCCAGCGGGCCGTCCAGCGGGGTCCGTCGTGCTTGCGGCGGTACTCGATCGCCAGCACCCGCACGATCAGCGCCACCAGCAGGATCAGCAGCGGCAGGTACATGGCGCTGAACATCGACGCGTACCAGTTGGGGAAGGCCGCGAACATCGCGCCGCCGGCCACCAGCAGCCAGACCTCGTTCCCGTCCCAGACGGGGCCGAAGGTCCGCACCAGCGCGTCGCGCTCCTCGGGGCGGCGTCCCAGCACCGGCAGCAGCATGCCGACGCCGAAGTCGAAGCCCTCGAGGATCAGGTAGCCGGTCCAGAGCAGCGCGATCAGCAGGAACCAGAGGGTCGGGAGGTCCATCGTCGTCGTCCTCGTCGAAGGGGCGGGTCAGTAGGCGAGCGCGGGCACGGCCGCGTCCTCGTCGGGGTCGTCGCTGTGGCGCTCGGGCTCCGGCCCCTGCTTGGCCAGGCGGGCGAACAGCCAGACCTCGATCGCGGTGATCACGAGGTAGAGGGCGACGAACACGCTCAGCGAGATCACCAGCGTCGGCACCCCCAGCTTCGAGACCGCGTCCTCGGTCTTCAGCAGCCCGGTCACCACCCACGGCTGGCGGCCGACCTCGGTGAAGATCCAGCCCATCGCGTGGGCGGCGAAGCCGAACCCGAGCGTGGCCAGCGCCAGCCGCCGGAACCACGGCCGCGCGGCCAGGCCCGCCAGCCCGTCGCGGCCGCGGCGGGCCACCAGCAGGCCGGCGATCGCGAACAGCAGCATGAACCCGCCGAACCCGATCATCAGCCGGAAGGTCCAGTAGGTGAGCCCGATGATCGGGTAGTACTCGGCCTTGGCCGGGTCGCGCCCGTGGTCGCGCTCGTACTGGGCGTACTTGCGCTGCGCGGCGGCCTGCAGGTCGTTGATCCCCTCGACGCGCCCGTTCGGGTCGTCGGTGGCCATGAACGAGAGCAGCTTCGGGATCTTGACGTCGAAGGCGACCCGGTCCGGCTTCTTCTCGAAGGCGGAGATCGCCATCAGCGACAGGCCGGCGCCGCTCTCGCTGTCGTAGAGCGCCTCGGCGGCGGCCATCTTCATCGGCTGCTTGTCGGTCATCACCTGGCCGAAGAAGTGGCCGACGACGATCGTCACCAGCGAGGCGACGAGCATCCCGCGCAGGCCCCACTGAGCGGAGCGGCGGAAGAACGCCGTCTCGTGCCCGGGGCGGCGGCCGAGGTGCCAGACCGAGATGCCGACCACCAGCGCCGATGCGGTCAGGACGGCCGCCGGGATCGTGTGGAGGAAGGCGAAGACGGCGGTCGGGCTGCTCATCACGGCCCAGATCGAGGTCAGGACGGCGTTGCCGGTCTCCGGATCGATCTTGAACCCGACCGGGTTCTGCATCCAGGCGTTGGCCGCGAGGATGAAGTACGCCGACAGGTTGGTTCCGATGAAGACCAGCCAGATCGAGGCCAGGTGGAGCTTCTTGGGCAGGTGGGTCCAGCCGAAGATCCAGAGCCCGAGGAAGGTCGACTCGAGGAAGAACGCGGCGAGGCCCTCCATCGCCAGCGGGGCGCCGAAGACGTCGCCGACGTAGCGGCTGTAGGCGCTCCAGGCCATCCCGAACTGGAACTCCTGGACGATGCCGGTCGCGATCCCGATCGCGAAGTTGACGAGCAGCAGCTTGCCCCAGAACTTCGTCATCCGCAGGTACTGCTCGTCCTGCGTCCGGACCCAGCGGGTCTGCATCAGCGCGACGAGACCGGAGAGCCCGATCGTCAGCGGGACGAACAGGAAGTGGACGACGGTGGTGAAGGCGAACTGCCAGCGCGCGAGTTCCAGGAGCATCGTTCTGGTGCGGGTCGGGCGGCGCCGGAGCGTCGCGAACGGGTGTGGCGGGGACGCTACGAGCGCCGCGACGGCGCTCCATCGGCGGTCGCCCGCGGGGTGGTGCGGGCGCTCCGCCAGCGGTCTGCGGAGCGCCCGAGGCCCGTGTGCGGGGAACTACGCAGCGGCCTCGCGGTCGGCGAGGTAGCCGGCCAGGTGCCCGCCGGCGATCTTGGCTGGCGGCCACCACAGCGCCTCGCGCGAGGTGATCGTGCGCCAGCGGCCGTCGGCACCGGCGCGCTCGGCTCGCAGGTAGAGCGTTCCGCGGCCGTCGAGCAGCGCCGCCCGCAGGGTCGTCATCCGCGACGGCGGGGGCAGCCGATCGGCGACCCCGAGCGCCCGTACGACGTCGGCCGCGGCGACGTCCGCCTGCTGCACCGCCAGTCCGCCCTGCTTGACCTCGTGGTCGGCGCCGTCGCCGACCGCCCAGACGTCCGCCGCGTCGACGACCCGGCCCGCGTCGTCGACCGGCGCGAAGCCGCGCGGGTCGTGCGGCAGGCCCACGAGGAACGGCCCTCGCGGCTGGGCCAGCGCGACCACGGCGTCGGCGTCGAACGCGCCCTCGGTCGGCATCCAGACGGTCCCGTCGACGAAGCGATCGGGGTGGCTGCCGGTCCGCAACGCGATCCCGCGGCGCCCGAGCAGCGCCTCGATCGCCTCGCCGACGGCCTCGCCGAAGGCCGCGAGCGGCAAGGGCTCGGCGGTGATGACCACCGTCTCCATCGTCTCCGGGGCCTCGTGGTCCAGCAGCAGCGCGCACTCGTAGGCCGGCAGCGACCAGCCGACGCCAGCGGGGACCACGACCGCCAGCCGGCCGACCCGACCGGCCCGGACGCGTTGGACCAGGCGAGCGAACGCCGGCTCGTCGCGACGGTCGCCGAGCGTGATCGCGCCGCCGACCGCGGCGTGCGGCACCGCGCCGGTGGCGAGCACCAGCGCCCGATAGCCGATCCGTCCGCCCTCGGCCGTGGTCAGCTCGCGGCGATCACCGTCGACCGTGGCGACCCGATCGACGACCAGCCCGGAGCCGTGCTCCGCCGTCAGGTCGTCGAGGCAGACGGTCTGCGCCAGGTCGGGGACGAGGCCGGCGTAGGCGGCCAGCGGGCGGTAGCGGTAGCGGGCGTCGGGCGCCAGCAGGGTCACGTGGAGGGCGCCGGCGGCGCGTGCGTGGAGGGCGAGCAGCGTCTCGATCGCGGCCGTGCCGCCACCCGCGATCAGCACGTCGGTCCGGACGCCGCTCACGCCGGGGCCTCGCCGTCGTCGCCTCCGAGCGCGATCTCGTAGTGGGCGACCCCGCCCTCGACGCGATGGGTCAGCGGCAGCGCGGAGTCGCGCAGCAGGTCGGTCATGTCGCGGTTGGCCGGCAGCACCTCGGCGACCAGCCGCCCGACGCCGCGGTGCCGGGCCTCGGCGACCAGTTGCCGCAGCATCGCGCTCCCGATCCCCTGGCGGTGGTGGCCGTCGGCGACCTCGAAGGCGATCTCGCAGCCGCTGCCGTCGTTCAGCGGCACGCACATCCCGTGGCCGACGACAGCACCGTCGGGATCGAGCGCGAGGACGCCGAACCGGCGCGATTCGTCGCAGCGGGCTTCCATCCGCGCGACGCGGTCCAGGTCGACGCCGCCGGTGAAGAAGCGGGTCCAGCGGGACTCTCCGGTCACGCGGTCGAGCAGGCCGCGCAGCAGCGGCTCGTCGGCGGGCGACACCGGCCGCAGGCGCACCGCCGGGGGGTTCGGGGCGAGGGCGGAAGTGGGCATGGCAGCGACGCTAGGTCCCGCGCGCGAGGCCGCCATCCGCGGTCGCCGCCCCTCGTCGTCCGTAGCTCCCACGGATCGCCGCGCCGCCGGCGGGGGCTACGGTCGTCCCATGCGCGCCGCCGTGCTCGAGCGTCCCGGAAGCCCGCTGCGGCTGGTCGAGCGCCCCCGCCCACGGCCCGGCGTTGGGCAGGTGCTGCTGCGGGTCGCGGCCTGCGGGGTCTGCCGGACCGACCTGCACCTGCGCGACGGCGAGCTCGAGCTGCCGCTGCCGCGGGTGCTGGGCCACCAGATCGTCGGCACGGCCGTCGACGGGGATCGACGCCGGCTGGGGGTCCCCTGGCTGGGATGGACCTGCGGTCGCTGCCGCTGGTGCCGCAGCGGGCGCGAGAACCTCTGCCCGCGGGCGCGCTTCACCGGACGCGACCTCGACGGCGGCTTCGCGGAGTACGCCGTCGCCGACGCCCGCTACTGCTTCCCGCTCCCCGACGGGCTGCCCGACGACCAGGTCGCGCCGCTGCTCTGCGCGGGCCTGATCGGCTACCGCGCACTGCGGATGTGCGGCGACGCGCGCCGGCTCGGGCTCTACGGCTTCGGCGCCGCGGCCCACGTCCTGACCCAGGTCGCGGTCGCCCAGGGCCGCGAGGTGCTGGCGTTCACCCGCGCCGGCGACGCACCCGCCCAGGCGCTCGCGCGCGAGCTGGGAGCGGTCTGGACCGGCGCCTCCGAGCAGGCCCCGCCGGAGCCGCTCGACGCGGCGATCGTCTTCGCGCCGGTCGGGGCGCTGGTGCCGCTGGCGCTGCGAGCCGTCGCGCCGGGCGGCGTCGTCGTCTGCGGCGGCATCCACATGAGCGACATCCCGTCGTTCCCCTACGCCGACCTGTGGGGCGAACGGACCCTGCGCTCGGTCGCGAACCTGACCCGCGACGACGCGCGCGAGTTCCTGGCCCTGGCGGCGACGGTCCCGCTCCGGACCCACGTCACCCGCTACCCGCTCGACGGGGCCGAGCGGGCGCTCGACGACCTGCGGTCCGGGCGGCTGGTCGGGGCCGCCGTGGTGGTGCCATGAGCGCGGTCAGGCGTCGAGCGCGGCCGCGACCGCCTCGACCAGCGCAGCGACCGGCCGGTCGGTGCGGAGCAGGAGCAGGCGGTCGGCCGGGACCTCGTCGAGCGGCTCGGCGGTCGCCGCCTGGCGCCGGCCGACGGCCAGCGTCGCGTCCGAGATCCGCATCGGCTCCAGCGCCCGTCGCCGCAGCCGCTCCTCCAGCACCACGGCCGGTGCGCTGCAGGCCACGTGGACGACGGCCCGCCGCCAGCCCCCCAGCTCCCGCAGCAAGGCGTCGCGGTCGGCCCGCCGCAGGCAGGTCGCGTCGATCACCACGCCGCCGTCCCGGGCCAGCGCCGCGGCCGCCTGGCGGCCCAGCTCGGCGTAGGTGCGGGGGCCGCTGCCGGGCGCGTACAGCTCAGCGCCGCCGCGCTCCTCCGGGGCCAGGCCCGCGGCACGCTTGCGGACGACGTCCGACGCGCGCACGGCGAAGCCGGACCGCTCGGCCAGCGCGGCCGCGAGCACGCTCTTGCCGACTCCCGAGGGGCCCGAGACGACCAGCGCGAGCGGTCCGTGGGTCCGCCACGCGAACCGCTCGGCCACGTCGAGCAGGTGCCGTGCCTCGTCGCGGGAGGCGTCCCGTTCGCCGACCGTGCCCTCGCGCAGCAGCGCCACCTTGGCGCGGATCAGCGCCCGGCGGGCGGCGTAGAAGGCCAGCAGCGCGTCGGGTCCGGGATCGCCGTGCTGGTCGCGGTAGGCCGCGACCAGCTCGCGCGCGGCGCCGGGATGCCCGAGCGCCACCAGGTCCATCACCAGGAACGCCAGGTCGTCGGCGACGTCGACCTCGCGCAGGTCGGCCCGGAACTCGATCCGGTCGACGATCCGCACGGAATCGCCCTCGACCAGCACGTGCTCGGCCCGCAGGTCGCCGTGGCCCTCGCGCACCAGCCCGGCGCGGCCACGCTCGGCCAGCTCCTCGCCGGCGTCGCGCAGGAACGCCCGCAGACGGCGATCGATCACGTGCAGGCGGCGCAGGTCGACCGGTCCCGGCAGCAGCCCGGTCAGCTCGACGTCCTCCGCCGCCAACCGGCGCTTCTCGTCCGCGACCGCCATCGCCGCCGGGCCGGGGCGACGGACCGGGCGCGCGCGAGCGTGGAAGGCGGCGATCGCGGCCGCAGCTGCGGCGACCGGGCCCCGGTCGCCGGGGTCGCGCGCGAGCCGCTCGCGGAGGCTCGTCGCCTCGTCGAAGCGCTCCATCTCGACCACGTACTCGACCGCGGCCGGGTCGTCCGCCGCCGCCAGCCGGAAGCCGTCGCCGGCCGGCACGACGGCGTGGACGGCGCGGTAGACCCCCGGCGCCAGCTCGCCGTTGACCCGCAGCTCCTCGCGGCAGGCACGCAGCCGTGCCGCCCGCCGGTGGTGGTCGGCGAACGCGAACCGGTGGGCACGCTTGACCTTGTACGCCCGGTCGGGCGTCAGCAGCACCACCGACATGTGCGTGTCCCGCCGCTCGAGCGCGCCCGGGTCGGCGACGCCGGCCGCCGCCGCGATCGCCTGCAGGGCCGCCGCGGTCGGACCGCAGCGGGGCGTGGCGGTGGCGTGCATCGCCCGCTCACCCCTCCCGGGCCAGCAGGTCGATCCCCGGGTCGCCGGCGGTAGCGTGGATCACCGGCGCGGCGAGCGGCACGCGGCCGGCCGGCGGCAGCTGGTCGATCGCCCCGGCGACGCCGAGCTCGTCGACGTCGGCCAGGAACGGCGCGGCGTGGACGGCGGCGATCTTCTCCGGCGGCCACCACGGGCAGCGGCGGGCGACCTGCGAGTCGACGGTGTCGGCCCCGATCATGGTCGCCAGCAGGTACAGCGGTTCGCCGCCGGTCCAGAGGATCGCGCGCAGCCGCGGCGCGAGCACGTACGGCGGGCGGCGCGCGCCGACGCGGGCCGCGATCGCCGCGGCGACGGCGTCGGCCTGCTGCGTGGCCAGTCCGCCCTGCTTGAGCGGGTAGGCGGCCGCGTCGCCGATCGCGTGGACCCGCTCGTGTCCCGGGACCGCGAACCGCTCGTCGACTCGCACGAACCCGTGGCCGTCGAGCGGCAGCCCGTGGATGCCGGGCCCGACCAGCGCGGGGAGGGCGATCACCCGGCCCGCCGGCAGCTCGGCGGACGGATGGAGCGTCAGCCGGGCACCGTCGTAGCGGACCACCTCGTGGCCGGCGATCAGTCGCACTCCGGCGGCGTCGAGCAGCGCCGCGACCGCGTCCGAGCCGGCGCCGCGGAAGGCCTCCAGCGGGAGGGCCTCGTGGGTCACCACCGTCACGCGCCCCCGATCGCCGCTGGCGTCGGCGGCACGTCGGGCCGCCATCAGCGCCAGCTCGTAGAGCGGCAGCGTCCAACCGCATCCGCGCGGGGCCACCAGCACCAGCTGGCCGATCTGCTCCCGCTCCAGCTCCTCGATCGCCCAGTGCAGCTCCTCCGCCGACTCGGGCCGGAAGGTCGAGGCGTGCGGGATCGCGTCGACCGCGCGGGCGCCAGCGGCCACCACCAGCTCGTCGAAGTCGATTCGCGCGCGATCACCGTCGACCACCACCGTCCGGCCGTCGACGGCGCGGACCCGGCCGGTCACGAGCTCGACCCCGAGCGCGTCGGCGACCGGCGGCCACGCCAGCGTCCGGGGACGCGGCCCGGAGAAGGGCTCGGCCACCGCCTCGGGGCGGTAGCGGAGGACGGGATCGGGCACGACGATCGTGACGGCGCAGCGGTCGCCGACCGCGGCCCGCAGCGCGAGCACCAGCTCCAGCGCGGCGATCCCGCCGCCCGCGACGACGACGTGGTGCGGAGGTTCGCGGTCCATGGGCGAACCGTAGGCTCGGGCACGGCGTCGGTCATCGGGCGTTTCCGACGACCCCGATCCGTGGAAGCGCGGCAGGCCCTTCCGTGCGGACTACGGCTCCCCGCAGGTGCGCGCGCCGCGATCGTGTCCGGCATCCCGTCCGGCGATCAAGATCGGAGCTCCAACGGACGATGGAGAGGCATGCCCAGACCACCGAGCGTCAGCCGTGAGGAACGCCGGTGAGCACCGCTGATCCGCACGATCCCATGCACATCGGTGCATCCGGGTTCGAGCAGTTCCTCGGCTCGTTGCCCGACGCCGTCGTCGGGGTGACGAGCAGCGGCACGATCGTGCTCGCCAACGCGCAGGCGGAGCGGTTGTTCGGCTACGCCGCCGAGGAGCTGATCAGCCTGCCGATCAACGCGCTGGTGCCGGACCGCTTCCGTGAGGCGCACGCGCATCACCGCGAGGGCTACTTCCGCGACCCGCGCACGAGGCCGATGGGCGCCCGGCTGCAGCTCTCCGGAAGGCGGAAGGACGGTTCCGAGTTCCCGGCGGAGATCAGCCTCTCGAGCACCCGGACCGACACCGGCGTGGTGGCGTGGGCCGCGGTCCGCGACATCTCCGAACGGCTCGAGGCGGAACGCGAGCGCGACGCGATGCGACGAGCGGCGCGCGAGGCCCAGGCGCAGCGTCTGGAGAGCCTCGGGCAGCTGGCGGGTGGCGTCGCCCACGACTTCAACAACCTGCTCGGCGTGATCATCAACTACGCGGGGTTCGTGCGCGACGAGCTCCGGGACCGGCCGGACCTGGCCGCCGATGTCGAGCAGATCCGCGAAGCGGCGGAGCGCGGCGCCGCGCTCACGCGACAGCTCCTGATCTTCGGTCGCCGCGAGCTGACGGCGCCCGAGATCCTCGACCCAGCCGACGTCGTCCGCACCGTCGAGAACCTCCTGCGCCGCGCGCTCGGGGAGCACATCGCGCTGGTGACCCGATTCGAGAGCCGCGACGCGACGGTCCGCGCCGACCGAGGGCAGCTGGAGCAGGTGCTGTTCAACCTGGCGGTCAACGCCCGCGACGCGATGCCGAGCGGCGGGATGCTCACGATCACCACCCGCACCGTCGACGGCGACGAGACGCTGGCTGGTCCGCTGGTCGAGCTCGCGGTCGCCGATACCGGCATCGGCATGACCGACGCGGTCGCGCAGCGCGCGATGGAGCCCTTCTTCACCACCCGCGCCGATGGCGGTGGAACCGGGCTCGGCCTGGCCACCGTGTACGGCATCGTGACGCAGCACGACGGACGAGTGCGGATCGAGTCCAGCGTTGGAGAGGGAACGACGGTGCGGGTTCAGCTGCCGGCCACCGGTCAACCGGTGAGCGCCGTCCCGACCACCGCGGCACGCGGTCCGGGAGCGCGCGGCGAGACCGTGCTGCTGGTCGAGGACGAGCCGAGCGGCCTGGCGATCGTGCGGCGGATCCTCGAGCGCGGGGGCTACGACGTGACCGCCGTGGGCAGCGGCGCGGCGGCCCTCTCCCTGCTGGAGGACGGGCGTCCGATCGACCTCCTGCTGACCGACGTGATCATGCCCGGCATGCTCGGGACCGAGCTTGCCGCGCGGGCGGTGCTCGCCCGCCCCGACCTGCGCGTGCTGATGATGTCCGGGTACAGCGACGAGCTGGTCGCCAAGCCCAGTGGCGGGCCCGACCATGCGTTGATCGAGAAGCCGTTCGACGCGACCGGCCTGCTGACGCGGATCCGCGAGGTGCTTACCGGCCCGGCGACGGGTCGCCGCCTGCCCGGCAGGGACGAAGGCGCATGAACCTGCCGCGCACCGCGGGGTCGAGAGATCTCCAGCGACGGGATCTCCAGGTGCTGATCGCCGACGACGACGCGCTCAGCAGCCGAGCGGTCGCGCGGGTCCTGAGCGCGCGCGGCTTCCGCTGCAACGTCCTGAGCGACGGCGAGCGGACCCAGGCCGAGGCCCTGGCAACGCGACCGGACGTGCTCCTGCTCGACGTCCACATGACGCCGGTCGATGGCGTCGAGGTGCTGCGGCGACTGCAGGCCGACCACCGCACCGCGCTCCTGCCCGTGATCTGCGTCACCGGCGATCGACGGGTCCAGACCGTGATGGAACTGCTCGCCGCCGGCGCCGACGACTACCTCACCAAGCCGCTGGACGTCGACGAGCTCGAGGCGCGGATCCTGACCGCGATCCGTCGCCGCGCCGTCCTCGGCGGCGTCAGTCCCCTGACCGGCCTGCCCGGCAACGTCCTGCTGACCCGCGCCGTCCAGGAGCGGCTGGATCGGCGCGAGACGTTCGGGTTCCTCCACGTGGACCTGGACCAGTTCAAGGCGTTCAACGATCGCTACGGCTACGTTCGTGGCGACGAGGTCATCCGCGCCCTGGCGTCCGTCCTGCTCGAAGCCGCCGACGCAGCGGACGCGACCGGCTTGATGCTCGGCCACATCGGAGGCGACGACTTCGGCGCCGTCACGCCCGCCGACCTGGCGGTGCCGCTGGCCGAAGACATCGTCACGCGCTTCGACCACCTCGCGCCGAGCTTCCACGACCCCGAGGACATCGCCCGCGGCGGAATCTCGATCGTCGACCGCAGCGGTACCGCACGGAAGCATCCCCTGGTATCGGTCTCGATCGGCGTGACCATCTGGACACCGGACCACCCGGCCACCACCGAGGCCGTCGCCGATGTCGCAGCCGACGTCAAGCGGCTGGCCAAGAGCCGGCCCGGGTCCCAGGTGGCGGTCGACCGCCGCCGCCCCTGAGACCTTGGCTGCCCCCTCCGCAAGAGCGAGCGAACGACCTCGCGGCGGCGTCCGCGCGCCGTGACGCGCACGAACCGGAGCCAGATGGGAGACCTCAGAGCTTCGCGAGCTTGCCGAGCCGCGCCGCGGGACGCGTCGGGACCACGCCGAATCGGCGCTGATTTGGCCACGATTAGGCCACGAACCGATCTACTGGCGCGTAGACGCTTCTAACTTGACGGTGGCGTAGACAAAGAAAAAGGCCCCGCTTTGCAGGGCCTTCTCGGAGGTGGCGAGACCGGGACTCGAACCCGGGACACCACGATTTTCAGTCGTGTGCTCTACCAGCTGAGCTATCTCGCCGAGGTGGGACAGGGTACCGGGTGGGCGCTGGGGCGGCGGTGCGGGTCGGATCGCGGGGTCTCGGGCCCGGCCCCGGCGGCCAATGGGCACGCCCTTGGCATCGAGCGAGAGGCAGCCTCGCTCGTGGGGCGCGCGGCGGCCGCGCGCCCGGCCGGTCACCGCCATGCCGGTCGCGACGCGCGGCTCGCACGCCGGACGGCTATCCGTCGCAGGGGTTCGGCAGCTTGGAGAGGAACGGCAGGGGGTCGATCGCGCGGTCGCGGTTCGCTTCCCAGGGGATCGGTCGCATCTCGAAGTGCAAGTGTGGCTCGTAGTCGCCGCCGGTGTTGCCCGCGTTCGCCACCCGCTGGCCCGGCGTCACGCGCTGGCCGGCCTTGACGAGGATCGAGCCCTGCTTCAGGTGCAGGTACCCGTACGCGATCCGGTCGTCGCCGTCGATCGTCAGGGTCCAGCCGCCGCCGTAGTCGTCGTACCAGACCCGGCTGATCGTGCCCGCGGTCACCGCCACCACCGGCGGGAACGCGTCGTAGGTGCCGATGTCCTGGCCGTTGTGCAGCCGCCCGCCGCTGCGACCGGCGTGGAAGCGCTGTGCCGGAACCGAGCGGAAATTGCACCGGCCCTGGACCGGGAAGACGTAGTTGCCGCCGGCGATCGGGGTCGGGGTCGCCGTCGGCGTGGCCGTCGCCGGCGCGGTCACCCGCAGTCCCCACGCCACCGGCACGCCGTCGCGCCGGGCCCGCTGGCCGGTCGCGTCCTTCACCACCAGCCGCAACCGATACCGCCCCGGCTTCGCCGCCAGCCGCGCCGTCACGTGCCGGGCCACGTCGACGCCGGACGGGACCGTGCCGAAGGACTGGCGGAACAGCAGCTTGCGCGTCGCCCGATCCTCGATCCGCAGCTGGACCCGCGCCGCCGTCCGCCGGCGGGCGTCGATCCGGACCTGGACCTGCGGAGCGGCCGCGCCCTTGCGCCAGGTCTGCGTGGTCAGGCGGAAGCGGGTGATCGTCGCGCGCACGCGAGCCGGCGCCTCGGGCGGCGTCCCCCCGGCCTCCCCGGCCGTCGCGGTCGGGGTCACGGGCGGCGCGCTGGCCGTCGTCGCGCCCGGGATCACGCCGCCGGAGGCAGCGGAACCGGTCGTCGCCGGCGTCCGCTCGTCGGCATGGGCAGCCGAGGGGCGGACGCCGGCGAGCAACGGCAGGGTCACGGCGGCAAGAAGGACCGCTGCCGTCTGCAGCACCGAGGTGCGATGCACCGCGATGCGTGGTTGAGCCCGCGACATGGCTCGGTGAGCCTGGCGACTGCCGGGCCCGACGCCGGCCCGTTGCAGGTTCGCTGGAGGATTTCCGGCCCCCGTGGCGACGGCGGCGCAGGTTCGGTGCAGGTTCGGGCGATCCTGCACGGCGGCTGGCGTCCTGCAGGATCGCCTGCGGGTTCTGGCCCCATCTAGGGGGTCCCGCGCACGAAAACGTTGGGGTCGACCTGCGGAGGGCTCCCCGTGGTGCGGGACGCGGACCTGTCCCACGATGCGATGCACGACCGCCACGGTCGCGCGCCACGGCCCGCACCCCGGGCCCGCTGGATCGGGAATCGCCCGATGCCGGGCGCCGCACGACGGCTCACCGTCGCGCCCCGTGGATCACCCCTGCCGAAGGACCGACCCCGTGCCCCACCCCGCCGCCACCCGGATCGTGCCCGCGATCGCCGACGGCCTCGACCGTGCTTCCACCGACCGCCGACCGCGCCGGCGATCGTCCCGCTCACCCCGGGCCGAGCATCCGCCGGGACTGGTCCTGGCCGTCGCCTCGCTCGGCGTCTTCATGGCCTTCGTCGACGCGACGGTGGTCAACATCGCCTTCCCCGACATCGAGCGCTCGTTCCCGACCACCGGGCTCGACGGGCTGCAGTGGGTGCTGAACGCCTACAACATCGTCTTCGCCGCGTTCCTGGTCGCCGCCGGCCGCCTCGCCGACCGCGCCGGTCGCAAGCGGTTCTTCCTCGCCGGCCTCGGCGTCTTCACCGCCGCCTCGGTCGCCTGCGCCGCCGCCCCGACCGTCGAGGCGCTGGTCGCCGCGCGCGTGGTCCAGGCGACCGGCGCCGCGATGCTCGTCCCCTCCTCGCTGGCGATCGTGCTGCACGCCGTCCCGCTCGCCCGCCGCGCCCGCGCCGTCGCCCTCTGGACCGCGTCGGCCGCGCTCGCCGCCGGCGTCGGGCCGACCCTCGGCGGGCTGCTCGTCTCGGCCTCCGACTGGCGGCTGGTCTTCCTGGTCAACGTACCGGTCGGCCTGCTGGCCTGGCTGTCGGCCTCGGTCGTGCTCCGCGAGAGCCGCGAGCGCGGCCACCGCGGCGCCCCCGACCTGCTCGGCGCGCTGCTGCTGGCCGCCGCCCTCGGCGGCCTGGTGCTGGCGATCGTCCAGGGCGAGGCGTGGGGCTGGACCAGCGCCCCGGTGCTCGGCGCCGCCGCGGCCGCGCTCGTCCTCGGCCTCGGCTTCGCGCTCCGCAACGGCCGCCACGCCGAGCCGCTGGTCGACCCGTCGCTGCTGCGGATCCGCAACTTCTCGATCGCCAACGCGATGACGATCGTCGGCGCCGCCGGCTTCTACGCCTACACGCTCTGCAACGTGCTCTTCCTGACCTCGGTCTGGGGCTACTCGATCGTCGACGCCAGCCTGGCGCTGACCCCCGGCCCGCTGGTGGCGGTGGCGATCGCCGGCCCGACCAGCCGGATCGTCGACCGCTTCGGCCTGCGGGCGGTGGCGCTGCCGGGCGGCCTGCTCTGGTGCGGCGGCCTGGTGTGGCTGATCGAGCGGGTCGAGGCGACCCCCGACTTCCTCGGCGTCTGGCTGCCGGCGATGGTGCTGCTGGGCCTCGGCGCCGGCACGCTCTTCCCCAACGTCAGCGGGGCCGCCGTCGTCGCCGCGCCCGGCTCGCGCTTCGCGACCGCCACCGCGCTCAACGCCGTCGCCCGCCAGCTCGGAGCCGCGATCGGGGTGGCGATCGTGGTCGCGATCGTCGGGACGCCGCGGCCCGAGGAGGCGCTGCGGGCCTTCGACCACGGCTGGACCTTCGCCGCGGTCGGGCTGGCGATCGGCGCGATCGGCTGCCTGGCCGTCGGTCAGGAGCGAGCCCGCGCCCGGACCCCGCGGCCGGTGGTGCCGCCGTCGCTGGCCTCGGCCAGGATCGGCGCCAGCGCCCGCCGCGAGTCGACCGCGAGCTTGCGGTAGACGTTGCGCAGGTGGCCCTCGACCGTCTTCGTGGTGACGAAGAGGTCCTGGGCGATCTGCAGGTTCGTCTGGCCGGCGGCGGCGCGCTCGGCGACCCGCCGCTCGGCCGGGGTCAGCGCGCGGGCCCCGCGCGGGGTCGCCGGCGGGACCGTCACGCCGGAGGCGGCCAGCTCGACCCGCGCCCGCTCGACCGTCGCCGTCGCCCCGCAGCGGTCGGCCGCGTCGAGCGCGGTCGAGAGCATGGTCAGGGCGGCGGTCCGCTCGCCCTCCGCGAGCAGCGCGACGCCGAGGTCGATCTGGGCCCGCGCGTGCTCCAGCCGGGCCGGCGAGCGGTCGAGCAGCGCGACCGCCGCGCGCAGCGTCGCCACCCGCTCGGCCGGCGACTCGTGCGCCGCCCGCGCCCGCAGCGCCAGCCCCGTCCAGCCGGGCAGGCCGGCGGCGGTCGCCACCCGCAGGCCCTCGGCCGCCCACGCCCGCGCGTCGTCGTCGCGCCCGATCCGGGCCGCCAGCAGCGCCGCCCACGACCACCAAGCCCCGAGCGTCGGCCGCGCGCTGCCGTAGCGCGCCACCAGGTGGCGGCCGGCGGTCAGCAGCGCGTCGATCGCGGCCGCGCCCTCGCCACGGGCGGTCGCCAGCGCGGCGCGGGCCAGCAGCACCTCGCCGTGGCCGGGATCGTCGGGTCCACTGCCGGCGACCCGCTCCAGCAGCAGCGCGGCAGCGTCGGTCTCCGCCCGCTCCATCCGCAGCCGCGCCAGCAGCGCGACGACGGCCGACGCCTCCGGGTGCAGCTCGAGCGCGGCCTCGGCGTCGGCGATCGCCGCCACCAGGTCGCCGCGGCGGTAGTGGGCGGCCGCCCGCCAGCCGCTGGCGACCGCGAACGCAACCGGCGCGCCGCGGGTGCGGGCCTCGGCGATCGCGTCCTCGGCCAGCGCGACGGCCAGCTCGGCCTGGTCGACGTGCAGCAGCGCCTGGGCGACCAGGCCGAAGCCCTCGCCGTGGCGGGGATCGACCAGCGGCGAGTCGGCGACCGCGGCGCGGGCGAGGGCGACGACGCGGTCGATCGGCTGGCCGCGCAGCGCCGCCTCGACCGCCAGCTGCGCCCCCAGGATCGGATCGTCCGCGGGCGGCGCGGCGCCGGCGACCAGGTCGGCGCAGGCGGCGTCGGCCCGCTCCTGGCGGACCGGCCAGCGCGAGGGCCGGAGCGCCATCGCGTCCAGCTCGACGCTGAGCAGGCCGTCGACCAGCGGATCGCGACCGAGCGGCGCCGGATCGAGCAGCGCCCGCGCCTGGGTGGCCGCGAAGATCGCCGCCTCCGGGGCGCCGCGGCCGGCGCGCAGCCGCGCCAGGGCCAGCAGCAGCGCGGCCCGCGCGCGCGGATCAGGGGTCGCGGCGATCGCGTCCTCCAGCCGCGCGTCGCCGTCCGGCTCGCCCGCGGCCGCCTCGGCGGTCGCCAGCTCGACCAGCACCGCGCGGCGCTCGTCGGCGGTCGGCGGCTCGGCCAGGGCCCGCCGCAGCGCGCGGACGGCGACGCCGGGCTCGTCCTGCTCGCGCGCCTCGGCCGCGGCCCGCCGCAGCGCCGTCACCACCTGGGCGTCGCCGGCGGCCGGGGCCTGCAGCAGGTGGCTGGCCACGCGGGCGACCGGGGCGCCCTCGCCCTGCAGGATCGCCGCCGCGCGCCGGTGGCCGCGGGCCCGTTCGGCGGCCGGGACCTGGGCCTCGGCCGCCGCCCGCACCAGGCCGTCGCCGAAGCGCAGCGGCTCGCCGGCCTGCAGCAGCCCGGCCGCGGCCAGCGCGTCGGCCGCCGCCTCGGCGCGGTCGATCGAGAGGTCGGCCAGCGCCGCCGCCTGCCGCAGCCGCGCCCCGTCGCCGAGGATCGCCGTCGCCCGGGCCAGCCGGCGGGCGTCGGGGTCGACGGCGGCCAGCCGCAGCGCGACCGCCCGCGCCGCCGCCTCGGCCACGTCGGCCGCGGGGTCGGGGGTCGGGGTCGGGGTCGGGCTGCCGTCGGCGACCGCGGCCAGGAACTCGTGGACCAGGAACGGGTTGCCGCCGGTCGCCCGGACGCAGGCCGCGACCAGCCGCTCGTCGGCCGCCGCTCCCAGCCGCTCGCCGGCGAGGACCGCGACCGCAGCCCGGTCGAGCGGCGCCGGCCGCAGCCGCTCGGCCCGCGGGTGGTGGCGCAGCCGCTCCAGCAGGTCGTCGCCGGTCAGGTCCTCGCGCACGCCGAGCACCGCCACCAGCGGCAGCTGTGCGATCCGCAGCGCCATCCGCGCCAGCACCCGCAGCGTCGCGTGGTCGCACCAGTGGGCATCGTCGATCGCGATCAGCAGGCCGGCCGGGCGGTGCTCGGGATCGAAGCGGGCGATCTGCCCGGCCAGCCAGTACAGCCCCTCGACCAGCCCGGCACCGTCGGCCTCGACCGGACCAGGGCCGCCGTCGGGAGCGAAGAGCGGGGCGGCCAATGCGGCGCGGTCGGCCAGCAGCGCCGCCCGCCGGGCCGGGTCGGCGGCCCGCAGCGGATCGTCGAAGAGGTCGACCGCGACCCCGAACGGGACGTCGCGCGAACGTTCGTCGGCGACCGCCCGCAGCACCGGCACCTGCCGCGCCCGGGCCCGCGCGGCGGCCGCGTCGAGCAGGCTGGTGCAGCCGGCGCCGGCCGGTCCCTCGACCACCAGCAGCCGCCCGACGACGCCGTCGAGCATCCGGTCGAGCGCGGCGTCGATCCGGGCCAGCTCGGGCCCGCGGCCGAGCAGCGTCGACCCGTCGGGGGCGGGAGCGGCGGAGCCGCTGGGGGGATCGGCCACCACGGGCAGCATCGTGGCAGCTCGCCGCGCGGCCACACCCCGCCGCGATCAGCCGGCCGGCACCGTCGCCAGCCGCGCCAGCAGCTCGAGCGCGCCCGCCTTGTGCAGCGGCTCGTTGAGGTTGCCGCACTTCGGCGACTGGACGCACGAGGGGCAGCCGCGGTCGCAGGGGCACTCGGCGATCAGGCGACCGGCGTCGGCCACCCAGTGCTCGAAGCGGTCGAACCCCTGGCGCGCGATCCCGACCCCGCCGACGTGGCCCTCGTAGACGATGATCGCCGGCCCGCCCGCCTGCGGATGGAGGTTGGTCGAGAGACCGCCGACGTCCCAGCGGTCGCACATCGCCAGCAGCGGCAGGACCGCGATCTGGGCGTGCTCGGCCGCGTGCAGCGACCCCAGCAGGTGCTCGGAGGGGAACGCGCCCCACGGCACCGCCCCGCCGCCGTCGAGCGCGACCTCGCCCGCGACCGCCGCCGGGCCGATCCGCGGGTCGATCCCGAGCAGGATCCCCGGCTCGTACCAGACCGCCTCGGTGCGGTAGGAGACCGACGGCAGGTCGATCGTGATCAGGTCGATCATCTCGCCGCTGCCGACCTTGCGCCGCTGGTACCCGAGGACGGTGTCGGTGACGGTCACGACCCCGAACGAGAGCGGCAGCGGCCCGGCGGCGGTCGCGACGGTGCGGTGGTCGAGGAGCTGCTCGAAGCTGACGTCGATCTCGCGCTTCGGCGCGGTCCACCAGTGGCCCGCGAACGGCTCGACGACCGCGAACCCGCGCTCCAGGTCGAGGTCCTGGACCTCGTACTGCTCGCCCAGGTGCAGGTAGACGGCGCCCTGGTGGACGGTCGACGGGGCCTTGTCGTGCTCGACGTGGCCCAGCTCCTCGCCGGTGCTGCCGTCGACGATCACCACCCGCCGCGAGGTGGCGCTGCGCAGCCCCAGCTCGCCGGCCGGGAAGCGGTCGCCGCCGGCGGGCCGGAAGACGCCGCCGCGCTCGCGCAGGTCGCCGCGCTCGGCCAGCTGGTCGGCGAACGTGCGCCAGCGCGGCCCGAGCACCGGCGCGTCGCGGTCGTCGAGCGGCGCCTCGTGGGCGGCGCAGAGCAGGTGCGCCAGGTGGATCGGCTCGTTCTCGTGGTGGAGGATCGCCGCCTCGACCGGCCGCCCCAGGAACTCCCCCGGGTGGCGGCAGAAGTACTGATCGAGCGCGTCCTCGCCGGCGACGTAGACCGCCAGTCCGCGACCGCGGCGGCCGGCCCGGCCCCACATCTGGCGCAGCGAGGCGACGGTGCCGGGGAAGGTGACGACCACGCAGGCGTCGAGCTGGCCGATGTCGATCCCCAGCTCGAGCGCGGTGGTGGTGACCACGCAGCGGACCTCGCCGTCGACCAGCCGCTGCTCCAGCTCGTGGCGCTGACCGGTGGTGTAGCCGGCGCGGTAGGCGATCACCTGCCGGGCCAGGTCGGGGCGGTCCTCCTCGCGCAGCCGCTCGGCGGCCATCCGCGCCACCACCTCGACGCCCTTGCGGCTGCGGACGAAGCAGATCGTGCGGACCCCGGCCAGGACCAGGTCGGCGAGCATGTCGGCCGCCTCGCCGAGCGCGCTGCGACGCCGGCGGCCGGCGATCAGCTCGGAGGCGTCGAGCAGCTCGGCGTCGGGGTTCGACGCCGGCGCGTCGGCGACCCCGTCCTCGCGCCGGACCCGGCGGGCGACGGCGACCGCGTCGTCGTCCTCGTCGAACAGCGGCGGGTTCCACATCGCGATCTGGCGGTCGACCCCGGGCGAGCCGTCCTCGTCGATCAGGGCGACGTCGTCGAGCCCGGTCAGCGCCTGGGCGTGCTCGACCGGGTTGGCGATCGTGGCGCTGGCCATCAGGAACCGCGGCCCGGCCGCCCGGCCCGCCTGCTGGCGCTCGGCCAGCCGCCGCAGCCGCCGCAGGACGTTGCTGACGTGCGAGCCGAAGACGCCGCGGTAGACGTGCGCCTCGTCGATCACCACCACCCGCAGGTGGGTCAGGAACTCGCTCCAGAGGTCGGGCCGGGGCAGGATCCCGACGTGCAGCATGTCGGGATTGGTCAGCACGACGTTGGCCCGCCGGCGGACATCGCGGCGGGCCTCGCGCGGGGTGTCGCCGTCGTAGATCGCCACCCGCAGCCGGTCGCCGAGCCCGAACGCGTGCAGCGATCGGGCCTGGTCCTGGGCCAGCGCCTTGGTCGGGTAGAGGAACAGCGCCCGCGCCCGCGGCGCCCGCAGCAGCGCGTCGATCGCCGGCAGCTGGAAGCAGAGCGACTTGCCCGAGGCGGTGCCGGTGGTGACGACGAACGGCTGCGTCCGCGGCAGCGCCGCCGCCTGGGCCTGGTGGCCGTAGAGCCGCTCGATCCCGCGCCGCGCCAGGCTGGCCACGAGCTCGGGGTGGAGGTCGCCCGGGACCGGCTCCAGCCGTGGGTCGCGGGCCCGCTCCAGCGACCGCGCCACCAGCCGCTCGTCCTCGGCGCCGGCGTCGAGCAGCGGACGCCAGGGAGCGGTGGAGGAGGAGCGGGCCATCCCCTCCAGTGTGGCGGGTGACGACGTCCGACTCGCGCTCGCCGGAGAGCTGCTATAGTCCTGGCTACATAGGGAGTCGTGCGCCCAAATTTTGGCGTGCCAACGCTCGCTCGGAGCCCTACGCTGTGCCGCGTGGCTCCCGACGTCCCGTCCCTCCAGCCGAGCCCCGCCGCCCGCGGCTCGGCCTCCACCCCCGACCCGCCGCCCGGCGACGCCGCGATCGTCGTCGAGGGGCTCCGCAAGCGCTACCCCAACGCCCCCGTCGAGGCGGTGGCGGGGATCGACTTCCACGTCGCCCGCGGCGAGATCTTCGGCCTGCTGGGCCCGAACGGCGCCGGCAAGACGACCACGATCGGCGTCATCACCACCCGCGTCACGCCGACCGGCGGCCGGGTCCTGGTCGACGGGATCGACGTCACCCGCGACGGGGTGGCGGTCAACCTGCGGCTGGCCGTCGTCCCCCAGCGCAGCAACCTCGACCGGGCGCTGTCGGCGCTGGAGAACCTGACCTTCCACGCCAGCTACTTCGGCTTCGGCCGCCGCGAGCGGCGCGAGCGGGCGCTGGAGCTGCTGGCGCGGGTCGGGCTGGAGGGCCGCGCCGACGACCGCGTCGACCAGTACTCGGGCGGGATGGCGCAGCGGCTGATGATCGCCCGGGCGCTGATGCACCGGCCCCAGATCCTGATCCTCGACGAGCCGACGACCGGCCTCGACCCGCAGTCGCGGCTGTTCCTCTGGGACACGATGCGGAGCCTGCGCGAGCAGGGCACGACGCTGATCCTGACCACCCACGACATGGCCGAGGCCGACCAGCTCTGCGACCGGATCGCGATCGTCGACCACGGCAAGGTGATCGCGCTCGACACCCCGCGCGGGCTGCGGCGGCTGCTGCCGGCCGAGGAGGGCGTCGAGCTGGTGGTCGAAGGCGCCGACGCGGCGGCGATCGACCCGGCGGCGGTGATCGAGGGCGCCGACGGGGTCGGCCGGATCGACGTGGTCGCCAGCGACGGCGGCCGGATCACGCTGCGGGCGTTCGGCGACGCCGACGGGCTGGCGCTCGGCGGCGCGCTGCGCGACGCCGGGCTGACCGTCGTCGAGCTGCGACGGCTGGAGGGATCGTTGGAGGACGTCTTCGTCCACCTGACCGGACGGGAGATGCGATGAGCACCACGACGACCACCACGCCGCTCGGCGACGGGCCGGCGATCGCCGTCGGATCGGGCGGCTCGCCGCCCGGCACCCAGCGGCGCGCGTTCCTGGCGATCCTCGGCCGCGACCTGTGGGTGACCGTCCACCACGAGCCGGTCGCCTTCCTGGCCCAGGCGCTGCTGCAGCCGCTCTTCTTCCTGTTCGTGTTCGGCCGCGTGCTGCCCGAGATCGGCGCCGCCCAGGGCGGCTACGGCGGCCAGCTGCTGCCGGGGATCATGGCGATGACGGCGGTCACGGTCGGGCTCCAGAACACCGCCTTCCCGCTGGTGATCGACTTCTCGTTCACCAAGGAGATCGAGGATCGGCTGCTGGCCCCGCTGCCGGTCTGGGCGGTCGGGATGGAGAAGATCGTCCACGCCAGCCTGCGGGCGATCGTGGCCGCGGCGCTGCTGCTGCCGCTGGGCGAGCTGGTGCTGCCGGGCGGCCTGCACTTCCCCGGTGCCCAGCCGCTGGCGCTGGTGCTGGTGATCCTGGCCGGGGCGATCGCGGGCGCCTCGCTGGGGATGCTGCTGGGGACCGCGGTGCCGCCGCACCGGATCAACATCATGTTCGCGATCGTGCTGACGCCGCTGCTCTTCACCGGCGCGACGTTCTATCCGTGGGCGTCGCTGGACGACCTCCGCTGGTTCCAGGTGGTGACCCTGATCAACCCGCTGACCTACGTCAGCGAGGGCTCGCGGGCCAGCCTCGGCGCCAGCGAGCACCTGGCCACCTGGGCGATCGCCGTCGGCGTGGTGGCCGCGATCGCGATCTTCGGCACCCTCGGCCTGCTCGGCTTCCGCCGCCGCGCGGTCGACTAGGAGGAGCCGGCGGCGCGGTTGGCGTCGTGGATCTGCTTCTGCCGCTCGTCGTTGCGGGCGAGCGGCAGCTTCCAGTCCTCGACGTAGGCGACGTCCTCGCGCCAGATCGCCAGCGCCCGCTGGCCGTCGATCGGCCCGCCGTGGCCGGGGATCACCCAGTCGGCCTGCTGGACCAGCGGCTCGAGGCCGGCGAGCGTCGCGCGGTAGGCGCTGCGCGAGCCGTCGTTGTCGCTCCAGGTCGGGATCTCGACCGGGGACAGGTAGTCGCCGCAGATCAGGACCCGCGCCCACGGCACCCAGATCGCCATCCCGTCGGCGGTGTGGCCGGGCGCGGGGTGCAGCTCCAGCTCGTGGCGCTCGCCGCCGGGCGCGGCCGACCCGAGCTCGATCTTGCCCGGCACCGGCAGCGCCTGCAGCTCGCCGAGGCCGAGGGTGCCGTCGCGGGCGACGTAGTGCTCGGTGTCGAAGCCGCGCAGCTTGCGGACCGCGTCGCCCGGCTGGCCAGTGATCCGGGCGGCGGTCGTCTCGGCCACGCCGAGCGCGGCCTGCGGGAAGGCGAAGCGGCCGAGCAGGTGGTCCCAGTCGCCGTGGGTGGCCAGCAGGCCGGCGACGGCGAACCCGGCCTGGTTCGCCACCTGGGCGGTCAGCTCCAGCTCGTCGGGGTAGACCGGCGAGTCGATCAGGAACGCCTCGCGGGCGCCCGCCGCGTCGTCGGGCCCGGCCGGGGCCCGGACGACGGCGGCGGTCGTCTGCCAGACGCGGGAGACGACGACGAGGACGTCCGGGTGGACGGCGAGGGCGCGCACCGCGGGCCGCCCGCCGCTACTTCAGGCCGAGGATCCGGATCGCGTCGAGCAGCGTCTTGACCTCTTCGGTCGGACGCTTCGCCTTCGGATCCAGCTCCTCGCCGGTGCGGTTGATCCAGATCACCGGGATCTTCGCCTTCAGGCAGGGCTCGATGTCGCTGTGGTAGCCGGACGCGATGTGGACCCAGTTCTTCTTGCTGCCCTGGCGGCGGGCGATCTCGGTGAAGTGGGCCGCGTCGGGCTTGTAGGAGCGGACCTGCTGCGCGGTCACGACGAGGTCGAACTCGTGCGGGATGTGGCGGCGGGTCTGGCCCAGCAGCTTGTCGTCGATGTTCGAGACGAGGCCGGTCTTGTACTCCTTGCCGAGCTTGCGCAGCTGCGGCATGGTCTCGCGGAAGGGACGCCAGCGCTCGACCGAGTTGGGCAGGAAGTTGGCGCGGGCCGGCTCCTGGCGGAGATCGTCCCAGCCGATCTCCTCGGCGACCTCGCGCGCGGCGCGGCGCAGGACCTCGGCGTACAGCTCGTAGCTGCCGCCGGCGATCTCGCGGTGCTTCTCGTGGAAGAGGCGCAGCACCAGGTCGCGGTCGATCGTGAACCCGTCGCGCCCGGCCTCGCGCACGAACGCGTCGACGATCCCCGACTCCCAGTCGATCAGGGTGCCGTAGACGTCGAGGGTGACGAAGTCGATCTGCTTGGGAAGCGGCATCCCCACCATTGAATCATTGTGGACGCCGTAAACGCACGCACGCCGTCCGCCCCGCCCGCTATCGCGCGGGCGGGAACGTCCTGACGGGGCTCAGTGCCCGACCGAGCTGCGGAACTTGCGGACCGCGAAGAAGGCGGCCACGACGGTGATCCCGATCACCCACAGGAACGAGACCCAGACGTCGCTGTTGGCCGGCGCGGCCGGGCCGCCGACGAACAGGTGGCGGATCGCGTCGACCCAGGTGGTGAAGGGGTTGGCGTCGGCGAACTGGCGCAGGCCGTCCGGCATCGTCGCCGGCGGGACGAAGATGCCGGAGGCGAAGGTCAGCGGGAAGATCACCGTGAAGCCGATCGCGTTGGCGCTCTCGGCCGAGCCGCCGGCCAGGCCGATCAGGGCGAAGACCCAGCTGAAGGCGTAGCCGATCATCAGCAGCAGCACGATCCCCAGCACGACCTGGCCGACGCCGGAGCCGAACGAGAAGCCGACGACCAGGCCGACGACGATCAGCAGCACCAGCTGGAGGCTGTTGAGGACGATGTCGGCCACGGCCCGGCCCGCCAGCACCGCGCTGCGCGACATCGGCAGCGACCGGAAGCGGTCCATCAGGCCCTTGCTCATGTCGTCCGCGACGGCGAGCGCGGTCACGAAGCCGCCGAACGCGATCGACTGGACGATGATGCCCGGCATCAGGAACTGGGCGTAGTTGTCGAAGCCCGGGGTCTGGATCGCGCCGCCGAACACGTAGCGGAACAGCAGCACGAACATGATCGGCTGGATCGTGTAGCCGATCAGCAGATCGGGCTGGCGCGGGACCCGGCGCAGCTGGCGGCCGGCCAGCACCCGGGTGTCGCTGAAGGTGGCGGCCAGGCTCATCGCGGCTCCTCCGCGTCGGCGTCGGCGTCCTCGGCGGGACGGCCGGTCAGGGTCAGGAAGGCGTCGTCGAGGGTCGGGCGGTGGACGCCGATGTCGGCGATCTCGATCCCGGCGGCGTCGAGCCGGCGGACCGCGGCGGCCACGCCACCGGCGTCGCCGCGCAGCGGCAGCCGCACCAGCCCGTCCTCGGCGGGACCGTCGTCGGGCCCGGCGGCGCCGTCGGTCAGCGGCGCCAGCGCCTCGACCGCGGCGGCGGCCCGGGTCGGATCGACCAAGCGGACCTCGACCCGCTCGCCGCCGACCTGGGCCTTCAGCTGCTCGGAGGTGCCCTCGGCGATCACGCGGCCGTGGTCGATCACGGCGATCCGGTCGGCCAGGCGGTCGGCCTCGTCCAGGTACTGGGTGGTCAGCAGCACGGTGGTGCCGCCCGCGACCCGCTCCTCGATCGTCTCCCACAGCGCCAGCCGGCTGCGCGGGTCGAGGCCGGTGGTCGGCTCGTCGAGGAAGATCACCGGCGGCCGCACGACCAGCGCCGCGGCCAGGTCGAGCCGCCGCCGCATGCCGCCGGAGTAGGTGCTGGCGGTGCGGTCGGCCGCGTCGGTCAGCGAGAACTCCTCCAGCAGCTCGTGGGCGCGCTGCTTGGCCTCGCGCGGGGACAGGCGGTACAGCCGCCCGACCATCGTCAGGTTCTCCGCCCCGGTCAGGTACTCGTCGACGGCCGCGTACTGGCCGGCGAGCCCGATCCGGGACCGCAGCGCCTGCGGATCCTGGAGCACGTCGAGCCCCGCCACGCGGACGGTGCCCTCGTCGGGCGGCAGCAGGGTCGTCATGATCCGCACGGCCGTCGTCTTGCCCGCGCCGTTCGGCCCCAGCAGCCCCAGGACCGATCCGGTCGGGGCCGTCAGGTCGATGCCGGCCAGGGCATGGACGTCGCCGAAGGACTTGACGAGCCCTCGGACTTCGATAGCTACGTCGTTCTCCACCACGGTCGCGCACGCTACCTGGCGCGACGGCGTTCGTCTTGGACGTTTCGGTGAAGCGTCGTTCGCGCGGGCGCGGGTTCGAGTCCTGCGTACTCGGTCACCCCCCGGCCGGGCGGGACGTCCCGGGGCGAACGCGCGCAGCCCAGCAGAGGACTAGCATCCCCGCGCGTGGACGTCGCCGACCTCCCGGCCGACCGGCGCCCGCCCCACGCGCGACCAGTGAGCGGCGTCTCGACTGGGCATCGTCCGCCGTCGCGTCATTCCCACTGACTCAGGAACGGACCCCATGGACCTGCTGGAGTACCAAGGCAAGCAGCTGTTCGGGCGCCACGGGCTGGCTGTCTCCGACGGCAAGCCGGTCACCACCGTCGAGGACGCCGTCGCCGCGGCGAACGAGATCGGCTACCCGGTCGTCGTCAAGGCGCAGGTGCTGATCGGCGGCCGCGGCAAGGCCGGCGGCGTGAAGCTCGCGGCGAACGAGGACGAGGCGCGCGAGCACGCGTCGAACATCCTCGGGCTCGACATCAAGGGCCACATCACCCGCACGGTGTGGATCGAGCACGCCTCGGACATCGCCACCGAGTACTACGCGTCGGTGCTGCTGGACCGGTCGGCGAAGAAGCCGCTGGTGATGTTCAGCGTCGAGGGCGGCATCGACATCGAGCAGGTCGCCGAGGAGACGCCCGAGAAGCTGATCAAGGAGAACGTCGACCCGCTGGTCGGGCTGACGAAGGAGCAGGCCGTCGGGATCGCCACCAAGGGCGGCGCCGACGCCGACGTGATCGAGGGCGTCGCCGACGCGCTCGTCGCGCTCTACGAGGTCTGGATCGAGGAGGACGCCAGCCTCGCCGAGATCAACCCGCTGATCGTCACGCCCGACCGCCAGGTGAAGGCGCTCGACGCGAAGGTCTCGCTGGACGGCAACGCGGCCTTCCGCCACCCCGACCACGCCGACCTCGGCGACTCGGCCAACGCCGACCCGATCGAGCTGAAGGCCAAGGAGCAGGGCGTCACGTACGTCAAGCTCGACGGCGACATCGGCATCCTCGGCAACGGCGCCGGGCTGGTCATGTCGACCCTCGACGTCGTCGCCCAGCACGGCGGCGAGCCGGCCAACTTCCTGGACGCCGGCGGCGGATCGGACGCCGAGAAGGTCAAGCAGGCCGTCGAGCTGATCCTCGCCAACGAGAACGTCAAGGCCGTCCTCTTCAACATCTTCGGCGGCATCACCCGCTGCGACGAGGTCGCCAACGGCCTGATCGCCGCGTTCAACGACCTCAAGCCGAGCGTCCCGTTCGTCGTCCGCCTGGACGGCACCAACGACGTGCTGGGCCGTGAGATCCTCGAGCAGGCCGCGCTGCCCAACGTGTACGCGGCGAAGACGATGGACGGCGCCGCCGAGCAGGTCGTCGCCCTGGCCAAGGGGGCCTGATCATGTCGATCCTGATCGACGAGAACACCAAGCTCGCCGTCGCCGGCATCACCGGCCGCGAGGGCTCGTTCCACACGCTGAACAACCGCAAGTACGGCACCAACGTCGTCGGCGGCATCAACCCGAAGAAGGCCGGCGAGAACGTCGAGGGGATCCCGGTCTTCGCCGACTGGCAGACGACCGTCGCCGAGACCGGCGCCAACGTCGCGATGATCTTCGTGCCGCCGCCGTTCGCCGCCCAGTCGGCGCTCGAGGCCGCGCAGGCCGGCGTCGAGCTGGTCGTGATCATCACCGAGGGGATCCCGGCCCACGACGAGCTGAAGCTCTACAACGAGGTCAAGCAGAACCACCCCGGCACCCGGATCATCGGTCCGAACTGCCCCGGTCTGCTGTCGCCGGGCAAGGCCAACGTCGGCATCATCCCGGCCTCGTTCTTCAAGCCGGGCAACGTCGGCGTCGTCTCGCGCTCCGGCACCCTGACGTACCAGATCGGCAACGAGCTGGCCCAGAAGGGCTTCGGCAACAGCTCGATCGTCGGCATCGGCGGCGACCCGGTCCCGGGCAGCTCGTTCGTCGACATCATCGAGCTGTTCGAGAAGGACGAGCAGACCGAGCTGATCGTGCTCTCGGGCGAGATCGGCGGCTCGGCCGAGGAGGAGGCCGCCGACTACATCGCGGCCAACGTCACCAAGCCGGTCGTCGGCTACATCGCCGGCTTCACCGCCCCGGCGGGCAAGCAGATGGGCCACGCCGGCGCGATCGTCTCCGGCTCGGCCGGCACGGCGCAGGCGAAGGCCGACGCGCTCGAGGCGAAGGGCGTGCGGGTCGGCCGCACCCCGACCCAGACCGCCGAGATCGCGATGGAGATCCTGGGCGCCCCGACCGCGGCCTGATCGCGGCGGGAACCCCGGTTCCTCGTTCGACGGGGCGGCTGCGGCCGCCCCGTCGTCGTTCCGGGACCCGTCGCCCGCCGGCCGGCTAGGTTTGCGGCCGATGATCGAGCTCAAGGGTCTCAACGGCGAGTCGCTGATCCACGACGGGGCGACGCTGGCGAAGTTCCGCCACGGCGGGCGCGAGGAGGCGGCGCGCAACCCGCTGTCGACGTTCCGCGAGGCGCAGGTGAAGCACAAGCCGGGCAAGCGCGGCAAGCCCGGCCGCTACGAGGTGCTGATCGCGATGGCGGCGTTCTTCGCGCTCAGCGTCGAGGAGGAGCGGAAGCCGGAGCTGGACGCCCTGATCGCCGCGCTCGAGAGCGGCGCGGCCGCCTAGTCCACGGAGGCCGGCCGCAGCGCGATCGCCGTCCGCGCGGCGCGGCTGCCGGCCAGCGACGCCAGCCGCACGGCCCGCAGCTCGACCCCGTAGCGGGCGCTGAGCGCGGCCTGGGCGTCGGCGTCCTCCTGGCCGGCGAGGACGGTGGCGACGGCGTCGAGGTCGGGGCCCTGGCGGCGGCCGGCGGCGTCGGCGGGGGCGATCCGGACGTCGGGCTGGGCGGCGATCCGGGCCAGCTTCGCCTCGTCGCGGGTGGCGACGACGATCCGGTCGCCGGCGGCGGCGAACCAGGCGCTGTCGGAGATCGCGGCGCCGTCGGCGGCGAAGGTCGTCAGCAGCAGCAGCCGGTGGCCGGCCAGGGCCGGGAAGACGTCGGCGATCGCGATCGCCGTCGCGGCGTCGTCGCTGACGCCGGGCACGCGGCCGACCAGCCGCGCCGGCGCGGTGGTCACGGCGCGGGCGACCGGGGAGACGATCCGGGCCCACGGCTTGACCACGTGACGCAGCGGCATGGGCTCCAAGGGTAGGCGGCGCCGAAGGCGATCTCCAGCGCTGCGGCCCGACGTGACGGAGGCGTCAGGGTTGGGGGGTGAACGTCGCACGCCGCCGGGCCTTTCTCAGCCGTGCGACGTTCGCCACCGCCGGCGGCGGGGTTCGTGACACGGCGGCGGTGGAGGCACGGGCGTGTGACGTTGGCCCCGCCTCGCTCCCCCGCCGCCCCCTACTCCCGGAAGGCCCAGCCGAAGCGGAACGCGACGTGGAGCATCGCGATCGTGCCCGGATCGCGGAGCGAGCGGCCCAGCCGCTCCTCGATCCGGCTCAGCCGGTAGCGGAGCGAGTTCGGGTGCAGGTGCAGTGCCTGGGCGGTCGCGGTGACGTCGAGCCGGTGCTCCAGGAAGGCCCGCAGCGTGTCCTCCAGCGGCGGGCCGCCGAGGGCGTCGATCACCGCCTGCCGACGGGGGGCGTAGAGGCGCGGGTCGGCGTCGCAGACCAGCGCGGTGACCAGGTCGAGCTGCTCGTGGCGGAGCAGCCGCGAGCGCCCGTCGCCGGCCGCGTTGGCCAGCTGCTGGAGCGCGAAGCGGGCGTCCTGGTGGCTGCGCGGCAGCTGCTCGACGCTGGCCGTCGCGCGGCCGACCCCGGCGTCGAGCGGGCCGGCGGCCGAGGCCAGGTCGTGGAGCGCCGGCTCGAGCGCGTCGCCGAGCGGCACCGGCCCGATCAGCACCAGGTCGAGGTCGCGGGTGGTGAGCAGGAACGGGACGTCGTCCGAGGTCAGCCACGCCTCGAGCTCGGCCCGCACCCGCCCGAGCACCTGCGGGCCCGCCTCGCGACCGCCGGTCCGGCCCGGCTCGCCGTCGCCGGCGGCCGGCGTCCGCTGGGCCCGGACCGCCGCCACCTGCAGGCCGGCGTCGATGCTCAGCCCCAGCGCCGAGGCCCGCTGGGCGACGTGGCGACGGCCGCCGGTCGGGGTCCGCCAGCCCAGCAGCTCCTCGCACAGCTCGGCCCGCACCGTCCGCGCCTCGACCGGCCGCGGCGGCCGCGCGCGGTCGATCAGCCGCACCAGCCGCTCGGCGCTCAGCAGCGCCTGGCGGGCCAGGTGGTCGGGCAGCGCAGCACCGGCCCCGACCACCACCAGCCAGCGGCGGGTGCCGACCCGGTCGCTGATCGGCGCGGTCACGTAGCGCTGGCCGCGCACGTGGTGCAGCCCGACGCCCTTGCCGCCGCGCAGCGGTCCCCACAGCTCGTCGGGCAGCGCGCTGTCGGGCGCGCCGGTGACCGTCCCCGCCTCGTCGGCGATCAGCGCCGTGCCGGTCAGCAGCGAGCCCAACCGCCGCAGCACCTCGGCCTCGGGATCGGGCGCGCTGAGCGCCTCCATCAGGTGGTTCTGGATCGAGAGCGTGCGCTGGGCGACCTGCAGCTCGTGCGGGGTCGCCTGCTGCGCGACCGCCGCCACCAGCAGCCGGAAGGGGGTCGCCGCCGGCACCGCCACCAGCGGCACGCCGAGCTGCTCGCAGGCCTCGCGGATCCCGCGCGGGACGGCCGCATGGGCCAGCCCGACCGCGAACCCGATCGCCGCCGCCCGGGCCTCGAAGGCGCGCTCGACCAGCAGCCGCTGGACGTGGGCGCCGGGGCCGATCGCGACCCCGGTCGTCAGCAGCATCGCGCCGCTGTCGAGCCACGGCCGCGGGTCGGGCAGGTCGCAGACCTCGGCGGTCTCGATCCGGACCGCCGACGGGTCGTCGGGGCCGCTCAGCAGGCGCAGGCCCAGCTCGCGGCGGGCGAGGAGGTCGGAGAGGGTGATCACGGCTCGGCGGACCGTCGGGAAGGGGAAGCGGGCGCGGGCGCGGCGCTCCCCTGCGCAGTCTGATCGGTCGCTGACGTGCAGGCTGCCGGTTCGGTCCGCCGTGAAGCGCACGAACGGTTCGTGGGTTCCACCAGAGCCCCGCGCCGGAGACTGGCCCCGAACCGCACCGCCGGCGCCGACGGACGGCCCGGCGGGCGCTCCCGACGAGGAGATGGAACGGATGAACAGCGAACGAGACCGCCGCACCGTGGTCGCCGTCGACGTCGGCGGCACCTTCACCGACGTCTGCGTGCTCGACCAGGACAGCGGCGAGCTGCAGGTGGCGAAGGTGCCGTCGACGGCCAACCCGATCGACGGCGTCCTCTCGGGCGTCGGCCACGCCGGCGTCGACCTGGACCGGGTGGCGCTCTTCTGCCACGGCACCACGGTCGCCACCAACGCCCTGATCACGCGCCGGCTGCCGAAGGCGGCGATGGTCACCACCAAGGGCTTCCGCGACGTGATCGAGATCCGCCGCGGCACCCGCGACGACCTCTGGGACGCCTACAAGGACAACGCCGAGCCGTACGTCCGCCGCCGCGACCGGTTCGAGGTCGGCGAGCGGATCGACTGCGAGGGCAACGTCGTCGAGCCGTTCGACGAGCAGGGCGCCCGCGAGGTGGCCCGGATCCTGGCCCGCCGCGAGGTCGAGGCGGTCGCCGTCTGCTTCATCAACGCCTACGCCAACCCCGAGCACGAGGAGCGGATGGCGGAGATCCTGCGCGAGGTCCTGCCCGACGTCGCGATCTCGACCTCGAGCGGGGTGCTGCCGGAGCTGTTCGAGCACGAGCGGTTCTCGACCACCGTCGCCAACGCGGTCCTCTCGCCGCTGGTCTCCGGCTACGTCAACCAGCTCGGCGAGCGGCTGGAGCAGGACGGCTACGACGGCGACCTGCTGATCCTCCACTCCGGCGGCGGCGTGATGACCCCCGAGGCGGTCCAGAAGCTGTCGGTGCGGCTGGCCGCGTCGGGCATCGCCGCCGGCGCCGTGGCCTGCCAGCACACCGCCAGCCTCTGCGGCTACCCGAACGCGATCGGGCTCGACATGGGCGGGACGAGCACCGACATCTCGCTCGTCCACGACGGCCAGCTGCGGACCACCAACGAGTGGTTCGTCGAGTACGGCTACCCGATCTGCTTCCCCTCGATCGAGGTCCTGACGATCGGCGCCGGCGGCGGCTCGCTGGGCACGATCGACGCCGCCGGGTCGCTCCGCAACGGGCCCCAGTCGGCCGGCTCGATCCCCGGCCCCGCGGCCTACGGCCAGGGCGGCGTCGAGCCGACCAACACCGACGCCAACGTCGTCCTCGGCCGGCTCGGCGCGCAGCTGGCCGGCGGCGAGATGACCCTCGACCCGGTCCCCGCCGAGGAGGCGATCCGGACCAAGATCGCCGAGCCGCTGGGCCTCGGGGTCCACGAGGCGGCCAGCGCGATGCTGCAGGTGGCCAACGCCAACATGGCCGACGCGGTGCGGCTGATCTCGCTCCAGCGCGGCTACGACCCGCGCGAGTTCGCACTCGTGGTCTTCGGCGGCGCCGGCGCGCTGCACGGCGCGGCGCTGGCCAAGGAGCTGTCGATCCCGACCGTCGTGGTGCCGCCGCGGCCCGGCGCCTGGTCGGCGCTCGGCTGCCTGATGGTCGACATCAAGCACGACCTCTCGACGATGTTCCTGGCCGCCGCCGGCGACGCCGACCCGGCCGAGATCGAGGCCGCGTTCGCCGCGCTGGAGGCCGAGGGCCGGGCGATGCTGGAGGCCGAGAACGTGCCGCCGGAGAAGATCCGCCTGGAGCGCTCGATCGCGATGCGCTACCTGGGCCAGTGGCGCTCGATGGACGTCGCCGTGCCGGCGCCGCTGACCGACCTCGACGCCGCGCTGGAGCAGTTCCACCGCGAGCACGAGCGCGAGTTCTCCTACCGCCGCGACGACGCCCCGGTCGAGCTCTACCGGCTGCAGCTGACCGCGATCGGCGAGACCCAGCGGGTGGCGCTCCCGCGCGAGGAGGAGCGGCCCGACGCGACCCTGCCCGAGCCGGTCGAGCAGCGCGACGTCTGGTTCGACGGCGACGACGAGCCGCGGCGGACCCCGGTCTTCCACCGCGACGGCCTGCCGGCCGGGCTCCAGTTCGTCGGCCCGGCCGTGATCGACCAGCTCGACTCGACCACCCTCGTCCCGCCCGGCGTGCTGGTCGAGATCGACGAGTGGCGCAACATCCGCATGCACATCACGGAGGTGAGCTGAGATGGCTCCCGCGACGACCACCCCGTCCACGACCCTCGACCCGGTCACGTTCGAGGTCCTGAAGAACTCGTTCGTGACCCTGGTCGACGAGATGGCGGAGCAGATCCTCCGCACCTGCCACTCGTTCGTGATCTACGCCCGTGACTTCTCGTGCGCGCTCTGCGACGCCGAGGGCAACACGATCATGCAGGGCAGCCAGGACATCGCCGTCCACGTCGGCACCCTGCACCTGAAGGCGAAGGCGGTGCTGGAGGACTTCGACGGCGACATCAACGAGGGCGACGTCTTCGCCGTCAACGACCCCTACCGCGGCGGCACGCACTTCAGCGACGTCTCGGTGATCCGCCCGATCTTCGCCGACGGCGAGCTGGTGGCGATGGCCCAGGCCAACGGCCACTGGGCGGACATGGGCGGGTCGGTCCCCGGCTCGTTCGACGTCAGCGCCACCGACCACTTCGGCGAGGGCGTGCGGATCCCGCCGGTCCGGATCGTCGACCGCGGCGTCGTCCGCCACGACGTGATCGGGCTGGTGGCCCACAACACCCGCGCGCCGGGCGACATCGTCGGCGACTGCCACGCCCAGATCGAGGCCACGCGGGTGGCCGAGCAGGAGGTCTTCCGGCTGGTCGACAAGTACGGCAGCCGCACGGTCACGACCGCCTTCGGCGCGGTCCAGGACTACGTCGAGCGGCTGACCCGGGCCCGGATCGCCGACCTGCCCGACGGCGTCTGGGAGACCGAGGACCACCTCGACCTCGACCCCGGCAGCGACGAGGGCCTGGTCGCCGTGCGGCTGAAGATGACGATCGAGGGCGACGAGATCCACTACGACCTCTCGGGGTCGGACCCGGCGATCTCCAGCTTCCTCAACTCGGGCGCCGGGGTCGCCTTCTCGGGCGCGATCGCGTCGGCGAAGACGTTCCTGCCCGACATCCCGCTCAACTCCGGCTTCTACCGCGCGGTCAAGGTCGACGTCGGGCCCGAGGGCACGGTCGTCAACGCCGGCTGGCCGAACGCGGTCACCGGCTGCGTCTCGGGGGCCTACGAGAAGATCATGAGCGCCGGCTTCGAGCTGTGGTCGCAGCTGATGCCCGAGCGGGCCCTGGCCTGCTGCTTCAACCTCGAGTACCTGCTGGTCGGCGGGCGCGACGCGCGCCGCGACGATCGGCCGTTCTTCATGTGGTACGACTGGATGGCCGGCGGCTGGGGCGGACGCCACGGCAAGGACGGCCAGAACGCGACCTCGCCGGTCTTCGGCGTCGGGCTCGCGGTCCAGCCGCTGGAGGGCCAGGAGCGGCTGACGCCGGTGCTGACCTCGGTCCACGAGATCATCCCCGACTCCGGCGGCCCCGGCCGCCACCGCGGCGGCTGCGGCGTCCGCAAGGGCGGCACGCTGACCGACGTCGAGCACAGCGTGATGAGCTACTGCTGCGACCGCGGCCGGGCCGTCACCTGGGGGATCGGCGGCGGGATGCCGTCGCTCCCGCACGGGGTCTGGCTGAACCGCGGCAGCGACCGCGAGCGCTACCTGGGCGCCAACTTCTCGGGCGTCGCCGTCGAGCGCGGCGACCGCTTCGAGCGGCCCTCGGCCGGCGGCGGCGGGCTCGGCGACCCGCTCGAGCGCGACCCGGCCGAGGTGCTGGAGGACGTGATCGACGGCTACGTCACCCTCGGCCGCGCCGAGCGCGACTACGGGGTGGTGGTGCGCGAGATCGACGCCGAGCTGTCGCAGTACGAGGTCGACGCCGAGGCGACCGAGCGGGCCCGCGCCGAGCAGCGCGTCGAGCGCGTCGGCTGGCTCGACGAGGACCCGGAGGAGATCGCCACCCGCTTCCGCAACGGCGAGCTGGACGTGCTGGACCTCGTCCGCCGCCACGGCGTGATCCTCGACTGGGGCAGCGGCGAGCTGCTGCCCCGCACCACCGAGCAGTACCGCAGCCTGCTCCGGCGCCGCAGCGCCGCGCAGTGGTCGACCCCCTGACCACCGCCCTCCCTCTCCGCGGGCCGGCCGGTCGGCCGGCCCGCTCCACCGGCGGCCGCCACGTCCGGCGCGCCGCTCCACCGGCATCCCTGCCCGAGCACAGGAGGAACCACCATGGGCGTCGCAGCCCCCGAGCGTCCGCCGACGGCGGCCCCGCTCCACGTCTCCCGCACCGACGATCCACGGGTGGTCGAGGAGGCGGCCACCGAGGACTACTCGCTCCACGTCGTCCCCCGCAGCTGGCGGTTGCAGCGCGGCAAGCTGACGATGGCCTGGTACGGCGTGATGACGGCGTTCTTCTACGTCTACTTCGCCGCCTTCATCGCCCTGGCCTACGGCACCACCAACGCGCTGATCGGGATCGGCCTGACGATCGTCGCCTACACCGCCGTCAACGCGGTGCTGCTGCGGACCGGCTCGCAGAGCGGCCTGACCGTGGCGCTCTTCTCGCGCTCGATGTTCGGCGTCACCGGCGCCGCGATCCCGACCCTGATCCTGGCCGCGACCGCGATCTACTACGTGGTCTTCGAGGGCGCGGTGGTCGCCGTCGCCGCCCAGACCTACATCGGCGGACCGCTGAAGCTGTGGTACGCGATCGTCGTCTTCAGCACCGCGCCGCTGGTCTGGCGCGGGATCCGCGCGCGGCTCGACCGGATCAACGGCTGGATGCTGCCGTTCTACGCCGTCGCGATGGTCGGCGTGATCGTCTGGGCGCTGGTCAGCGAGGGCTACCACGGCTTCCTGCCCGGCTCGACCGCGGCCGCCGGCACCACGCTCCCGTGGCTGCAGGCGTTCGTCGCCTACATGGGCGTCTGGGTGCTGATGCTCTACACGATGGACTTCGCCCGCCTGGCGCGGCCCGAGGACGAGCGCTTCCACCGCAACGTGACCTTCGGCTGGCTGTACTACGCGCTGACCTTCGGGGTCAACGGCCTGATCGGGATCCTGCTGGTGTCGACCTTCGGCATCACCTTCGACCAGCTGGCGGGCCAGGAGAGCGCGCTGCCGGTGCGGATCGTCGGCCTGACCGGGTTCCTCGGCTTCGCCCTGATCGTGATCACCCAGATGCGGATCAACACGGTCAACCTGTACGTCGCCTCGACCAACCTCCAGAGCTTCGTGGCGCGGGTGACCGGCGTCTCGCTGCCGCGGACGCTGTGGGTGATCGTGGCCTGCCTGCTCGGCTACGGACTGATGCTGACCAACGTCTTCGGCTACGTCGCCGACGCGCTCGCCTACCAGGGGATCGCGATCGTGGCCTGGGTCGGGGTGGCGCTGGCCCACGTCTGGTACCTGCGGCGGCAGCGGATCGCGCTCGACGCGGTCGAGTTCCGGCCCGGACGGGTGCCGCGCGTGAACCCGGCCGGCGTCGTCGCCTGGTCGGCGGCGACCGCGATCGGCCTGGCGCTGAAGATCGCCGACACGACCACGTCGCAGACCTGGGAGCTGATCGGCCTGCCGCTGACCTTCGTGGTCGCGGCCGCCGTCTACGCCGCGATCACGACCGCCGCCCGGCCGACCTGGTTCGCGATCGCCCGCCCCCACGACCCGCTCGACGAGGTCGAGGATCCGTGGGAGGACCGGGTCCGCTGCGACGGCTGCGAGCGCAGCTACCTGGCGCGCGAGATGGACCGCCAGCCGCGGGCGCCGCACGCCACCGCCTGCGCCTCGTGCGCGGCGACCAACCGGTTCCACGCCGAGGCCCGGGCCGCCGCCCGCGGCTGAGGCCGCGTCAGCCGGCCGGGGCGTCGTGGACGTCGCCGGCCGGCCCGACCCGGGCCAGGAAGTCGCCCGGCGAGCCGCCGGAGAAGGCCCGGAAGTCGCGGTTCATGTGGGCCTGGTCGTAGTAGCCGCAGGCGCTGGCGATCTGGCCGAAGCGGTGGCCGTCGTCGCGGGCCAGCAGCGCGATCGCGCGCTCGAACCGCAGCACCCGCGCGACCCGCTTGGGCGACATCCCGATCTGCTCGCGGAACCGCTGGCTGAGGTGGCGGGGACTGCACCGCAGCTCCTCGACCAGGGTCGCGACGGCGATCGTGCCGCCGCTCTCCTGCAACCGCCGCCAGGCCCAGGCGACGTCGGGCGAGGCCGGCGAGCAGGCCGCGGCCCGCCGCAGCAGCACCGCGTCGAGGATCGCGAACCGCGCCGGCCAGTCGCCGGCGTCGGCCAACCGCTCGATCAGCAGCGCGACCGCGTCGCCGAGCAGCTCGTCGAGGTCGACCACCCGCCCGGTCAGCTCGTGCATCGGGACCCCGAGCAGGGTCGCCGCCCCGAGCGGCGTCAGGTCGAACTGCATCCCGACCACGTCGCCCTCGGAGGCGTTGATCGCGTAACGGTCGTGGAGCCCGGCGGTGAAGGCGCGGCGCGCCACCATCCGGCCGCCCGCCGTCCCGGGAGAGCCGATCTCCCACGGGGCGTCGAAGCTGACGATCATCGGGATCCGCGTGCCCGGCAGCGCCCGCCGCACGACCCGCCCGGCGCCGTGCTCCTCGTAGCCCTGGTACTCGTGGACCAGGTGCGCCAGCCGCGGATCGGGAGCCCGCTCGTGGAGCGCCCACCAGCCGCCGCCGGAGGCGACCCGGGTGACGCGCACCGGCGGGACCGCTGCACCGTCGGCGGCGCGGGCGTCGCGCGCGGTCGGCGCCGGCCAGGGGACCATCGCGCGAGGGTAGCGCGCGCCGTCCGCGGGATCCGCCGGAGCGGCGCCTACTCTGTGGTTCGTGCCCGGTTCGCTGGACTTCGCCGGGATGCTGGCGGCGCTCGAAGGGCGCCGCGCTCCCGCGCCGCGTCACCCGCTCGACGAGCTGGCCGGCGCCGCCGACGCCGCCCGCGGCCACCTGCGCAGCTTCGGTCCCGAGCGGCCCGCGCCGCCGGCCGGGGACGAGCGCGACCTGGCCCGCGCGCGTCGCCGCGGCGACTGAGCCCTCCCCCACGCGTCGGGCGCGGCGCCGCGCCGGCACGCGCCCGCGGCGAACGGCCCTCTACGCTTCGGCCCATGGCCGACTCCATCTCCTTCGCCCGAGGGGCACCCTCCGCCGACATCGTCGACATCGACGGGCTGAAGCAGGCGGCGATCGACGCCTTCGAGTCCGACCCGGCCGGGATCGCCGGCTACGGCACCGCGATCGGCTACGTGCCGCTGCGGCGCTGGATCGCCGAGAAGCACGGCGTGCCCGAGGACCACGTGCTGGTCACCAACGGCTCGATGCAGGCCGACGCGTTCCTCTTCGACGAGGTGGTCGCCGCCGGCGACGCCGTCGTGGTCGAGCGCCCGACCTACGACCGCACGCTGCTGGGCCTGAAGGAGCGCGGCGCCGACGTCCACCTGATCGGCCTCCAGGCGGACGGGATCGACGTCGACGAGCTGCGCGAGGCGCTCGAGGGCGGCCTGCGCCCGAAGCTCGCGCACGTGATCCCGAACTTCCAGAACCCGGGCGGTTCGACCCTCTCGCTGGAGAAGCGGCGGGCGCTGCTGGCCCTGGCCGAGCAGTACGACTTCCTGATCTTCGAGGACGATCCGTACGTCGACGTCCGCTTCACCGGCGAGCCGCTGCCGCGGATGCTGGAGCTGGAGAGCGAGGGCGCCGGTTCAGCGACCCGCGTCGTCTACGCGTCGTCGTTCTCGAAGACGGTCTGCCCCGGCGTCCGCGTCGGCTACCTGGTCGGCCCGCCCGAGCTGATCGGCCGGATCGTCCGCCGGGCGACGAACACGTACATCGCCCCCAGCCAGGTGGCCCAGGCGATCGTCCACCGGTTCGTCTCCGGCGACCGCTTCCCGACCGCGCTGCAGACGGTCAAGGCGGCGCTCGAGGAGCGGGCGACGACCCTCGGCCAGGCGCTCCGCGAGCACCTGCCGCAGGCGTCGTTCGTGCAGCCCGAGGGCGGCTACTTCCTGTGGGTCGAGCTGCCCGAGGACCAGGGCCACGACTGCGCGAAGATCGCCACCGAGGCCGCCGCGCGCGGCGTCCAGATCGTCAAGGGCACCGACTTCCTGCTGGAGGGTGGGCAGAACGCCTTCCGCCTGGCCTACTCGGCGGTCACCGCCGACCGGATCGACGAGGGCGTCCGGCGCCTGGCCGAGGCGGTCGCCGCCGCCCAGGGCTGATCCCCCGCGCCCGCCGCCGCGGCGGGCTCGACGTTCGCAGGACCTTCGCGCCCCGCCGGCTTCCCGGCGGGGCGCGATCCGTTTCAGGGCCGGGCCGTGGAAGAGAAATGGACCGTGGTCCGCTTTTGCGCTATGGTGCTCGTTGCAACAGCAACTGCCAACCGCGCAACGATCTTCGGAGCCCTCCCATGGACATCGTCTTCCTCGTCGGCCGCGTACTGCTCGCGGCGATCTTCCTGCTCTCCGCCATCGGCCACTTCACCCAGGCCGACGGCATGGCCCAGTACGCCCAGTCGAAGGGCGTGCCCGCCGCCAAGGCCGGCGTGGTCGGCAGCGGCGTGATCGCGCTGCTGGCCGCGATCTCGCTGATCTTCGGCATCTGGACCGACCTCGGCGCGCTGCTGCTGGTCGTCTTCCTGATCCCGGTCAGCGTGATGATGCACGCCTTCTGGAAGGTCGACGAGCCCCAGGCCAAGCAGGGCGAGCAGATCAACTTCAACAAGAACCTCGCCCTCGTCGGCGCGGCCCTGATCCTCTTCTACCTGGTCAACCAGGGGCAGGACATCCCCGCCGGCCTGACCGACCCGCTCTTCAGCCGCTGGTAGCGGGCGGCGCCTGGCGTCCCGCCCACGGGTGGATGCCTGGTGTTCGTGGACCGAGCAGGTCGGGTCGGACGGCGCGAGAGCTGTACTTCGTACTGCCGAGCGCCGGCCGGCCCGAGATGCGACGCGTCCACGGACGCCAGGCGCCGCCCGCTAGCGGCCGAACGCGACCTGGTCCAGGACCACGGCCGCCGGCAGCCCGACCCGCTCCGGCGGCGACGGGTCGGCGCGGACCGAGACCGTCTCGGCCGAGCTGTGGCTGATCGAGTGGCGGACGCCGTCGGCGTCGTCGAAGGCCACGTGGTCGTCGTCGCGCTCGACGACGGTGCCCTCCAGGCCCGGCGTGATCCCCGCCCCGTAGAGGTAGTGGAGGATCTGCTCGGCCTCGTTCTCGAACCGCAGGATCGTGATCTTCGCCCCGACCTCGACGTCGGCGAGCGGCGCGCCCGGCACCCGCTGGCCGACCGCGATCGGGTGGCCGTGGGGGCAGGTCGTGGCGTCGCCGATCGCGTCGCGCATGCCCTGCTCGATCGCGGGGCTCATCGCGTGCTCCATCCGCTCGGCCTCCTCGTGGACCTCGTGCCACGGGATCCCGAGCACGTCGGTGAGGAACCGCTCGACCAGCCGGTGGCGGCTGACGACGTTCTCCGCCACCGACAGCCCCTCGTCGGTGAACGAGATCCGCTTGCGCTCGTCGCGCGTGATCAGCCCGTCGCCCTCCAGCCGCTTGACCATCTCGTGGACGGTCGGGGCGGACAGCAGCATCGCCCGCGCGACGTTGGCCGCGGTCAGCGGCAGCTGAACCTCGTGCAGCCAGTAGAGCGTCTCGAGGTACTCCTCTTCGCCAGCGGTCGGGTGGGACATGGCCCCATCGTACCCACCGGCGACTGCCGAGCTGGGACGGGGCCGAGAACGCCGGACCGATGAACTACGCTAGGACGGTGGCCTCGCCCGGATCCTCGTCCAACCCCCGGTTGAGCACCCTCGACATCGCCAAGATCGTGCTCGCGATCGTGGCCGTGATCGTGCTGGTGCGGGTGGTGTTCTGGATCATCGGCGCGACGATCGCGATCGTCAGCACGCTGCTGGTGGGCGCCGCGATCCTGGCCGCGGCCTGGGTCCTCTGGAGCCTGCTCTCCAACCGCGGTGACTGACCCGCCGGCGCCGCCGGCGCCGCGTCGCGGTCCGCGCCCGGCGGCGGTGCCGGAGCAGCCGGTGCTGGTCGCGCCCGACGCCTTCAAGGGCAGCTTCGGCGCCGCCCGCGTGGCCGGCGCGATCGGCCGCGGGCTGGAGCGCGCCGGCCTCCGCCCGCCCGACCTCTGCCCGGTCGCCGACGGCGGCGAGGGCACCGCCGAGGCGCTGCTGCTGGGCCTCGGCGGCGAGACGGCGGCGGCGACCGCCCGCGACCCGCTCGGCCGCCCCCGCCGGGCCGGCTTCGCGCTGATCGAGGACGGCGGCACCGCGATCGTCGAGGTCGCCTCCGCCGGCGGCCTGCCGCTGCTGGCCGAGGACGAGCCCGACCCGCTGCGGGCCACCAGCCACGGCACCGGCGAGCTGATCGTGGCCGCGGTCGCCGCCGGGGCCGCGGTGGTGCTGGTGGCCTGCGGCGGCAGCGCGACGGTCGACGGCGGCGCCGGCATGCTCGAGGTGCTGGCCGACGCCGGGCTGCGGTTCGACGGCCGCGGGGCGGTCGACGCGCGGCTGGTCTGCCTTTGCGACGTGCGGACCCCGTGGGAGCGGGCGGCGGCCGTCTTCGGTCCCCAGAAGGGCGCCGCCCCCGAGCAGCTGCCCGCGCTGCAGGCGCGGATGGAGCGGATCGCCGGCGAGCTGCCGCGCGACCCGCGCGGGACCCCGATGAGCGGCGCCGCGGGCGGGATCGCCGGCGCGCTGTGGGCCGCCCACGGCGCGCGGCTGGAGCCCGGGGCGCGGTTCGTGCTCGACGCGCTCGACGTCCGCGAGCGGATGCGGGCGGCGCGGGCGGTGGTCGTCGGCGAGGGCCGGATCGACCGCACGACGCTGGAGGGCAAGATCGCGGGCGAGATCGCCGTCGACGCCCGTCAGAGCGGCGTGCCGAGCTTCGCGATCGTCGGCCAGCACGCCCTCGACCCCTTCGGCGTGCGGATCCTGGACCTCCAGGTGGTGCTCGAAGCGGGCGACCTCGACGCGCTCGCCGACGCCGGCGAACGGCTGGCGGCGTACCTGTGAGGAGGCCGGCGGGTAGTACTTCCATTGAGATGTCCGAGCGCCCCCGACCGCTCGCCGCGCCCCTGCGCGGCGTCAACCTGCCCAACCCGCTCGGGCGCCGCGCCGTGGTGGTCGGCGCCGGCTCGTTCGGGACCGCGGTCGCGGTGCTGCTGGCGCGCGGCGGCTTCCGGACGACGCTCCAGACCCGGACCGCGGAGCAGGCCGAGCAGCTGCGGGCGGCGGGCGAGAACGAGCGCTACCTGGCCGGGGTGCCGCTGCCGCCGAACCTGCGGATCGAGCCGATCGACGCCGGTCCGGGCAAGGCCGAGTTCGTCTTCCTGGGCGTGCCGTCGGCGCAGCTGGGTGACGTCGTCGACCGGCTCGAGCGCGAGGGGCTGGACAAGCGGACGAAGGTCGTCTCGCTCAGCAAGGGCCTGGTGCCGCCGCTCGGCGTGCCGCCGACGGTGCTGCTGGCCGAGCGCTTCGGCACCCAGCGGGTGGCCTGCGTCGGTGGTCCCGCCCACGCCCGCGAGATGGTCACCCAGGGGGCCGGGCTGGTCGCCTCCTCGGCCGACGAGGAGCTGGCCGCCACGATCGCCGCCGTCTTCCTGCGCGCCGGGGTCGTCTGCGAGCACACCGACGACCCGGTCGGCGTCGAGCTGGCCGGCGCGGCCAAGAACGCGGCGGCGCTGGCCGCCGGCGCCACCGAGGGCCAGGGGCTGAACGCGGCCGGGGCGGCGGCCGGCCACATCTTCATCGAGGTCTGGCGGCTGGCCGAGCGGCTCGGCGCCCAGCCGGCGACCTTCATCGGCCTGGCCGGCACCGGCGACCTGGTGGCGACCGCACTGGCACCCCAGAGCCGCAACCGGCGGGCCGGCGAGCTGCTGGCCGCCGGCGTCCCGACCGGCGAGATCCCGGCCCGGATCGGCCAGGCGGTCGAGGCCTTCGAGTCGGTGCCGCTGCTGGCGTCGGCGCTCGAGCGGCACGGCATCTCGGCCCCGGTCACGACCGGGCTGGTGCGGCTGATCGGCGGCACGCTGCCGCTCGACGACTGGGTGGCGCTGGTGCGGACCACCGTCCCGCCGCCGGCCAGCTGGCGGGGATCCGCCGACGGCCGCGAGCCGGGGCCGCTGAGGCGCTGGTGGCGGCGGCTGCTGGAGCGGATCGGCCTGCGACGCCCGGCCGAGCTGGAGCGCGGAGCGTCCGGCCCGGCCCTCGACGGCGGCGCGCCGGGCCCCACGCCGGTCGCCGACGTCGACGGCGAGGCGGTCCCCGAGCCGCCGGCGCTGGAGCCGGGCGCGGCGCGCTCGGCCGCCGGCGACGGCTGACCGGCGAGCGGCGACGCGCCACTCCCCCGACGGACGGCCGGCGCTCGTCACCGGCAGGTCACGTGCCGCGCGCTCCGGGACCTAGAGTGAGGGTGTGTCGCAGCCCGCTCGCCGTACGAAGATCGTCGCCACCATCGGCCCCGCCAGCCGCGACCCCGAGATCCTCGTCCGGATGATCGACGCCGGGATGGACGTCGCCCGGCTCAACTTCAGCCACGGGTCGCACGAGGATCACGCCGACACGGTCGAGCGGGTCCGCGCCGCCGCCGACCGCGCCGGCCGCTCGGTGGCGATCCTCCAGGACCTGCCGGGGCCGAAGATCCGGCTCGGCCAGGTGGCCGACGAGCCGGTCGACCTGCGCGAGGGCGACGCGGTGACCCTGGCCTCGGGCTCGGTCGACGACGTCGGCGACGCCCGCCGGCTGGTGGTCGCCTGGGACCGCTTCGCCGACGCCGTCGAGCCCGGCGAGGAGGTCCACCTGGCCGACGGGATCGTGCGGCTGCGGGTCGAGGCGGTCCGCGCGGGCGAGGGCGAGGCCGACTGCCGGGTCGAGCTGGGCGGGCCCGTCTCCAGCCGCAAGGGCGTCAACCTGTCGGGTCCCGCCGACCTGCTGCCGGCGGTGCCGCAGGAGGACCTGGAGCACCTGGCCGCCGGCAAGCAGATGGGGGTCGACCTGGTCGCCGTCTCGTTCGTCCGCCGGCCGGAGGACATCGAGGCCCTGCGCGCCCGCACCCGCTGTCCGCTGATCGCGAAGTTCGAGAAGCCGCAGGCGATCGAGAACGCCGAGGCGATCATCCGCGTCTCCGACTGCATCATGGTCGCGCGCGGCGACCTCGGGATCGAGCTGCCGATCGCGCGCGTCCCGCGGGTCCAGAAGGAGCTGATCGCGATGGCCGGCGCGCTCGCCCGGCCGGCGATCACCGCCACCCAGATGCTGGAGTCGATGGTCGGCAGCGCCCGCCCGACCCGCGCCGAGGTGACCGACGTCGCCAACGCGATCCTCGACGGCACCGACGCGGTGATGCTGTCGCAGGAGAGCGCCGTCGGCCGCTACCCGATCGAGGCGGTGCGGACGCTGGCCGCGGTCGCACGCGAGACCGAGGCGGTCGCCCCGACCTTCGACTGGAACCAGCGCCGCGTGCGCCGCGACAGCACCGATCCGGCCTGGGCGATCGCCCGCAGCGCCGTCCACATCGCCCAGGAGTTGGACGCGGCGGCGATCGTGGTGCCGTCGCTCTCCGGCCGCTCGGCCCGGCTGGTCTCCGCCCACCGCCCTGACCGCAAGGTGATCGCGCTCTCGCCGAGCCGCGAGACGGTCGCCCGCTGCAACCTGATGTGGGGCGTGCAGGGCGCGATGATGGCCCACCACGGCGTGACCGAGGAGCTGATCGCGGATTCGGCGGCGAAGGTGGTCGAGCTGGGCTGGTGCCGGCCCGGCGACCGGGTGGTGATCACCGCCGGCCTGCCCAGCGGCACCCCGGGCACCACCAGCCTGGTCCAGGTCCAGACCGTCTAGCGGCCTACGGCGCCGGCGCCGCACCCGATCGGCGATGGTGACCGCATGAGCTGGCCGAACGAGCGCGCGGGCGCACCGACCACCCTCGGCGACGACGCGCTGCGGCTGCTGGTCGACGCGCTCGGCGACGCCTGGACCTCGTTCCGCGGGCCGCGACCGGCCGAGCCGCGGCTCGACGACGCGGTCCGGGCCGACCTGGAGCGACCGCTGCCCGACGGTCCCGGCGACCTGGCCGGGACGCTGGCCGAGGCGACCGCGGTGCTCGACGCCAGCGTCTCCCCCGCCCGGCCGCTGTACCTGGCCTATGTCGGCTCGACCGGCCTGGAGGCGAGCGCGCTGGGGGCGGCGCTGGCCGCCACCTACGACGTCAACCTGGCCTCGCAGGCCGGGGCGATCGAGGCGCTGGAGCGGCAGACGCTGCGCTGGATGGCCGAGTTCGTCGGCTTCCCGACCCCGCACGGGATCTTCACCAGCGGCGGGATGACCTCGAACCTGACCGCGCTGCTGGCCGCCCGCGAGCGGGCCCGGCCGGGCACGCGGACGCGCGGGGTCGGCGACGCGCGGCTGACCGTCCACTGCTCGGCCGAGGCCCACCAGTCGGTCGTCCGCGCCGCCGAGGTGGCGGGGATCGGGACCGACGGCGTCCGCCGGGTCGCGCTCGACGAGCGGCGGCGGATGCGGCCCGAGCGGCTGGCGGCGATGCTCGACGAGGACCGTCGCGCCGGGGCCGTGCCGGTCGCCGTGATCGCCACCGCCGGCACCACCCTGACCGGGGCCGTCGACCCGCTGGACGCGATCGCCGACGTCTGCCGCGAGCGCGGGGTCTGGCTGCACGTCGACGGCGCCTACGGGCTGCCGGCGGCCGCCGCGCCCGCGGCCCGGGCGTCGTTCGCCGGCCTCGACCGGGTCGACTCGGCGACCGTCGACGCCCACAAGTGGATGGGGGTCCAGAAGAGCTGCTCGCTGCTGCTGGTCCGCGACCCGGCGGCGCTGGCCGAGGCGTTCTCGCACCGCGAGGGCTACATGCCGCACGACGCCGGCCAGGTCAACCCGGTCGACCTGACGCTGGAGTACTCGCGGCCGGTCAACTCGATCAAGCTCTGGGCCGCGTTGCGGACCTACGGCGCCGCCGCCTACCGCGAGTGGATCGACCACACGATCACGCTCGCCCGGACGCTGGCCGCGACCCTCCGCGGACGCGACGACTACGAGCTGCTGCACGAGCCGGAGCTGTCGACGCTCTGCTTCCGGCAGCTCCGGCCGGGGGTCGACCTCGACCGCCACAACGCGCGGCTGGCCGCGGCCGCGCGCGAGGACGGGCGGATCTACCTGGCCGCCGCCGAGGTCGACGGCGCCACCTGCCTGCGCGTCTGCTTCACGAACTTCCGCACCCGCACCGCCCATCTCGACGAGCTGCTGGCGGTCCTCGACGAGCTCGGCGACCGGCTTTGGCGGACCGTCTGACGGGCCGTCTCCCGGAGGGCGACGCCCCTCCGACGGCGATCCCCGGCGACGGCTAGCCCACGGGCATCGCGTCATCCGAAAGGCGTAGGCGCCGCCGGCTACGGGCGCCGTTCGCGCCTGGGGCGGACGCCGTTCGCGGACCCCGTACGGGCCGATCTCGTCCTCCCGGCGGTCCGCCAACCCTGGGGCAATCGTCGGGGTCGCGCGAGCGAATGACGGCCTACGGTCGCCGGACCGAGCAACCGGGGGGGAAGGACCAAGATGGCCAGGAGGAGTTGGGTCGCAGCCGCGACGGCGGCGGCGGTGACGGGCGCGCTGACGCTACCAGCGGGGGCGGAGGCGGCGCGACCGCGGTCGTTCCTCGGGTTGGCGGAGACGCTGACCGCGGTCGTGAAGCTCGACCTGGTCGGGGTGCTGACCGGCCAGAAGCAGCTCTTCGACGAGGTCAAGACCGTCACCTGTCCGCTGACGCAGGGCGTGGTCGACGTGCTCAAGCCGGTCCTCGGCGCCTCGGTCGCGACCCTGGAGACGATCGGCTGCGGCGACAACGTCGTCGACTATCAGTTCGTCACCAAGCTGCGCACCGGCAGCGGCGAGATCGTCCGCAAGCAGCTCGCCCTGGTCGCCGTCCCGACCAAGCTCAACGTCGACGCCGACCCCGAGCCCGACGTGATCGCCACGATCAGCGTCATCAACCTCGGCAAGTTCGAGATCCGGATCGAACGCCTGCCCGGCGAGAAGGCCGAGCTGCCGCTCCAGATCGAGGCCCTGATCGACGACCCGCTCAACGGCGGCATCCCCCGCCAGCACATCAACGTCGGCTACGACGCCCGCAACTCCCGCGCCCCACAGCGCTGGACCGCCACCGCCACGCTGCCGAAGACGGCGCAGGGCACGACCGACATCGACATCCGCGTCACCCAGACCGGCGCCGGCCCCGAGCTGACCACCCTCGGCGGCCTCTACGACGGCACCGCCGACCGCCGCACGCGCCCGATGGGCGGCCGCCTGAAGTTCTCGCCCGCCCCCTCGCTGTCGCGCGTCGGCCTCAGCTTCGGACCCACCCGCACCGTCGTCCGCGCCGGCTCCGGCACCCCGACCGCGCTCGACGCCGAGGCGGTGCTCGACGACGGCACCAGCCGCAAGGACATCGGCGTCCAGCTCAACGCCCTGCCCGAGACCCTCTCCTTCGCCCTCGACGACCTCGGCCCCGACCGGCGCACGATCGGCTACGAGGCCAGCGCTCCGGTCGAGCGCGTGGCGGCCACCTACACCGACACGGTCGGTGGCGCGGTCACGACCAAGGTCGTGGCCAAGGCCCGCAGCCTGCCGACCGGGATGACCGTCGAGCAGACCAGCGCCCGCAGCGCCAGCTTCACCGCCCGCGGCGGCACGCTCGGGTCGGTCGAGGCCGGGTTCGCCAACGGCGATCCGCAGCTGCTCGACCGCGACCATCCCTACGTCAACGTCCAGACCGACGGCCCGGTGCACTCGTTCGCCGGCCGGATCGACGACCTGCGCAGCGCCAGCTTCAACGCCGCCGACGGGATCGTCGCCGACCTGCAGCTGGGTGACGGGCCGCGCAAGCCGCTCGACGCCGTGGTGAACACGCCCGACCTGGACGTGAACGCGCGGGTCTCGGACCTGCCCCGCCACATCGGCTTCCGCTTCGCGCCGGCCACCGGCACGATCAACTACGACGCCTTCGGCGAGACGATCCAGGCGATCAGCGCCAAGGCGACCGCGCCGCGACCGCTGATCGGGCGCGCGACCCGGGTCGAGGGCGAGATCCGCGACCTGCCGCCGAAGGCCGACATCGCGATCACCCCCGGCGGCGGTGGGATCGATCTGCGCACCACGGCGCCGATCGGCCAGGTCGAGGCGCTGCTCTCGTCCGGTCCCGACGGCGGCCTGGCCCCCGACCAGCTCGGCGCCGACGTCGTCGACACGACCGAGCGGTTCGTCGCCCACGCCCGCGTCAAGGGCCTGCAGGCGGTCAAGCTCGAGATCGACAAGACCGACCAGGGCGAGTTCGACGGCTTCCGGGGTGACGTCGAGCTGGCCACCCAGCCGATCGACCTCCGCTACCGCGGCAACGACGGGATCGACGCCCGCGCCGAGGTCCGCGACCTGCCGAAGCACCTGCGGATCGGCTTCTCGCCGCGCAAGGGCACGGTGAACTACGACGCCTTCGGCGAGGCGATCCAACGGATCTCGGTGACCGCGACCGGCAACAAGCCGTTCATCGGCCGCGCGACCCGCGTCGACGGCACCATCCGCGACCTGCCGCCGAAGGCCGACGTCACGATCAGCCCCGGCAACGGCGGCATCGACCTGCGGACCACCGCGCCGATCGGCCAGATCGAGGCGCTGCTCTCCAGCGGCCCCGACGGCGGCCTGGCCCCCGGCGAGACCGGCGCCGACATCGTCGACACGACCGAGCGGTTCGTCGCCCACGGCCGGGTCGACGGCTTCCGCGCCGCCCAGGTGGCGATCGACAAGACCGACCAAGGCGAGTTCGACGGGCTCCGCGGCAACCTGGAGCTGTCGACCCAGCCGATCGCGCTCCGCTACCGCGGCAACGACGACCTGCGGGCCAGCGCCCGGATCGAGGACCTGCCGAAGCACGTCCAGATCGGGTTCTCGCCCCGCAAGGGCACGATCGACTACGACGCCCACGGCGACACGATCCAGCGGATCGCGGTCGCGGCCACGTCGAGCAAGCCGCTCGTCGGCCGGGCCTCGCGGGTCGAGGGCGAGATCCGCGATCTGCCGCCGCAGGCGAACCTGACGATCGCCCCCGACTCGTCGGGGATCACGTTCCGCACCAGCGCACCGATCGGCCGTGCTGAGGCGCTGCTCTCCAGCGGCCCCGACGGCGGTCTGAAGGCCGACGAGCGCGGTGCCGACGTCGTCGATCGCCAGGACGCGTTCGTCGCCCACGCCCGGATCGACGGTCTGCGCGAGGTGACGCTGGCGGTCGCCAAGGCGCCGGTCCCGCAGCCGGGCGGCGAGAGCAAGGACGAGTTGCAGAAGCTCGACGCCGACCTCCAGATCGCCAAGCAGCCGGTGGTCCTGCGCTACGCCGCCGATGAGATCAGCGCCAGCGCCGGGATCCAGGACGTGCCCGAGCACGTGACCGTCGGCTTCGCCCCGCGCACGGGCAAGTTCGCCTACGACGCGCACGGCGCCACGATCGACCGGATCACCGCCAAGGCCACGGCCAGCAAGCCGCTGATCGGCCGCGCGACCCGGATCGAGGGGGCGATCAGCGGCCTGCCGGCGAAGGCCGACCTGACCATCGCTCCCGGCGGCGGCGGGATCGACCTGAGCACGAGCGCGCCGATCGGCCGCGCCGAGGCGCTGCTGAGCAGCGGTCCGGCCGGCGGTCTGGCCGCCGGTGAACGCGGCGCGACGGTGCTCGACACCGACGCCGCGTTCGTCGCCCAGGCCCGGATCGACGGCCTGCGCGACGCGAAGCTGGCGATCGAGAAGGCACCGGTCAAGCAGGAGGACGGCTCGATCAAGGACGTGATGCAGAAGCTGGACGCGCGGATGAAGGTCGGCGCCCAGCCGCTGGTGATCCGCTACACCGGCGATCCGGCCTGCGCCGACGAGGATCCGAACACGGGACCGACGACCGGGATCTGCTTCGACGGCGATCTGACCGCAGTGCCGGACGACGTCCACGTGACGTTCGACCGCCCGGCCGGCTCGATCACCTACGACGCCAGTGCCCCGATCGACAGCCTCGGCGCGCGGGTCGACTCCGGCACGACGCTGTTCGGCGACGCGAAGAAGATCGACGCCCGGATCGACCGGCTGCCGAAGAAGGTGACGGTCGGGTTCAAGCCGGCCGAGGGCTTCGACGACGGCGTCGACGTCTCGACCGACGAGCGGGTGGGGCGGATCAAGGCCAAGATCACCGACGGCGCGACGGCCGCGCCCGAGCTGGTCGACGGCCAGGCGAAGGTCGCGCTGCGCAAGCTGCCCGGCCAGTTCGCGATCGCCGCCCAGCTCTACGAGATCGCCGGCGGCCGCGTGGGCCTGAAGAGCTACGCGCCCGATCCCGCCAAGCCCGAGGAGAAGTCGACCCGGGTCGCGGCCGAGCTGCACCTGGGCGCGCTGCCCGGCGGCCAGCGCCAGGACGTCGACCTGGACTTCCAGGCCGACAAGCCCGGCGACGCCGTCGACCAGCCGCTCAACCTGACCGGCCGGATCGACGACATCCCCGACGACATGACCCTCGACCTCGACGCGAACCACCTGAAGTTCACGTCGTCGACGAAGATCCCGCAGGTCGTGGTCGACGCCCGCAACCTGCCCCAGGGCAAGCCGGGCGAGGACCTGAAGGGCAAGCCGCAGAACGTCAAGGCGCGGATCACCGACGTCCCGACCCTGCTCGACGTCGACCTGAAGAACCTGGTCGTCGCGCCGAACGGGCCGCTCGGGCAGGTCGACTTCGAACTCTGGGACACGGGCTCCCCGCGTCCGGCGCTGCCGGCCGACGGGCGCAACAAGCTCGAGTTCGACAAGCGCACCGGCCTCCACATCCAGGGGCGGCTGCTGCCGGGCCTGCGTGAGGCGACGCTGACGCTGCCGTCCGGCACCGGTCCGGTGGCGGGCAAGCTGAAGGTGAAGACGAAGTTCGCGGCCAACCCGGCGCCGCTCGATCTGGTGCTGCGCAGCGGCATCGGCATCGACCGGTCGCGGGTCGAGCTGACGGCCAGCGACCTCAAGACGGAGCAGGAGTTCGCGTTCGTCGACCACAACGGCCTGCGGGTCGACTGGACGTCGAACGAGCCGGGCACCGACCTCCACTTGGGGGTGTCGACGGAGGCGATCGGGACCAACGTCGACGTCACCGACCTGCCGACCCAGGCGTTCTTCTGCGCCGCCGGCGGCCAGGAGTGCCTGAACGGCTACATCATGGGTCGCTTCCCGATCAACGGGAAGCAGGTCGAGCTGCCGCTGGCGACCTCGGTCCGCACCCAGGCCAACGAGCCGTTCGAGATCAGCGGTCAGATCTGCCTGGTGCCGACGACCGAGCACGGGACGCCGAGCGGCGCCGTCTATGACTCGTGCATCGAGGGCACGGCCAAGAACCGGGTCGAGATCGACCGGCTCGAGGTCCAGAGCATGACCTTCGGCGTCTTCACCGGCGAGACGCCGCAGCGCAACGGCAGCGGCGACGGTCCGGAGGAGGACGACCTGCTGCTGCTGCACATCGTCACCGACGCGACCGGGATCCGGGCCCGCAACATCAACATCCGCAACACCACCGCGGACAAGCTCAACATCATCCGCGCGGGCTGGACGGGGTCGCACCCGAACTACGTCCGCGAGGGCGAGGCGCTGAAGGTGATCCCGCGGGCGCCCGGTCTGCCGCCACGGTTCACGATGCTCGCCGACCTGTCGCTGCCGCCCGGCATCGAGGATTCGACGAACAAGATCAACTGCGGCGCGTCGCACCTGGTGACGACCGTCCAGCTGCCGCTCTTGGGGACGACCAACATCTTCCCCGCGGCCAGCTGGGTGACCAACGTCTGCGGCTGATCCCCCACCGCCTCCGGCCTCCACGGCCGGTGACCACACCCCAACGGCCGGTCCGCGCTTCCTGCGGGCCGGCCGTTCGGCGTTCGGGGTAAACCTAGGGGCGGCTCACCGTTTCGTGGCCTCGGTCGTCCGCACTAGCCTGCCGGACGGTCAAGCGAGATGGGGGACCTCTGATGCCAGGCAGGACTTGGGCTGCAGCCACGGCTGCGGTCGCAGCAGCGACGCTGGCCTTGCCAGCGGGAGCGGACGCGGCCCGGCCGCGCTCGTTCCTCGGGTTGGCGGAGACGCTGACGGCCGTGACCAAGCTCGACCTGGTCGGCGTGCTGACCGGGGCGAAGCAGCCCTTCGACGAGGTCAAGACCGTCACCTGTCCGCTCACCCAGGGCGTGGTCGACGTGCTGAAGCCCGTGCTCGGCGCCTCGGTGGGGACGCTGGAGACGATCGGCTGCGGCGACAACGCGGTCGACTACCAGTTCGTGACGAAGCTGAAGACGCCCAGCGGCGAGATCGTGCGCAAGCAGCTCGCGCTCGTCGCGGTGCCGACGAAGCTCAACGTCGACGCCGATCCCGAGCCCGACGTGATCGGCACGATCAGCGTCATCAACCTCTCCAAGTTCGAGATCCGGATCGAACGGCTGCCGGACGAGAAGAGCGAGCTGCCGCTCCAGGTCGAGGCGCTGATCGACGATCCGCTCAACGGCGGGATCCCGCGCGAGCACATCAACGTCGGCTACGACGCTCGCAGCACCCGCGCGCCGCAGCGCTGGACCGCGACGGCCGAGCTGCCGAAGACGGCCGAGGGCACGACCGACATCGACATCCGCGTCACCCAGACCGGCGCCGGCCCCGAGCTGACGACGCTCGGCGGCCTCTACGACGGCAGCGCCGATCGGCGCACGCGCCCGATGGGTGGCCGCCTGAAGTTCGCGCCGGCCCCGTCGCTGTCGCGCGTCGGCCTCAGCTTCGGACCCACCCGCACGGTGGTCCGCGCCGGATCGGGCACGCCGACCGCGCTCGACGCTACGGCGGTGCTCGACGACGGCACCAGCCGCAAGGACATCGGCGTCCAGCTCAACGCGCTGCCCGAGACGCTCTCGTTCGCGCTCGACGACCTCGGGCCCGACCGCCGCAAGATCACCTACCAGGCCAGCGCCCCCGTCGACCGCGTCGGCGCGACGTACACCGACACCGCGGGCGGCGCCGTCACCACCAAGGTCGTCGCCAACGCGCGCCGCCTGCCGACCGGGATGACGGTCGAGCAGACCAGCGCCAAGAGCGGCAGCTTCACGGCCACCGGCGGCACGCTCGGCTCGGTCGAAGCGGGCTTCGCCAACGGCGACCCGCAGCTGCTCGACCGCGACCACCCCTACGTCAACGTCCAGACCGACGGCCCGGTCCAGTCCTTCGCCGGCCGGATCGACGACCTCCAGAGCGCCAGCTTCGACGCCGCCGACGGCATCGTCGCCAACCTCCAGCTCGGCGACGGCCCGCGCAAGCCGCTCGACGCCGTGGTGAACACCCCCGATCTGGACCTGAACGCCGAGGTCTCGGACCTGCCGCGCAAGATCGGCTTCCGGTTCGCCCCGGCCACCGGCACCATCAACTACGACGCCTTCGGCGAGACGATCCAGCGGATCACCGCCAAGGCCACCGCGCCCCAGCCGCTCGTCGGCCGCGCGACCCGCGTCGAGGGCGAGATCCGCGACCTGCCGCCGAAGGCCGACATCGCGATCACGCCGGGCGGCAACGGGATCGAGCTCGGGACCACCGCGCCGATCGGTCGCGCCGAGGCGCTGCTCTCCAGCGGCCCGGACGGCGGACTGCAGCCGGACGAGCTCGGCGCCGACGTCGTCGACACCAAGAAGGAGTTCGTCGCGCACGCCCGGATCGAGGGCCTGCAGCAGGCGAAGCTGGCGATCGACAAGACGCCGGTGACGAGCCCGACCGGCGAGACGGTCCTGGAGATGTCGCGCCTGCACGGAACGCTTCGGATCGGCAAGCAGCCGCTGGCGCTGCGCTACCGCTCGGACGACATCCAGGCCTCGGCCGGGATCGTCGACGTGCCCGAGCAGCTGGAGATCGGCTTCCTGCCGCGCGAGGGCAAGATCTCGTACGACGCCCACGGCGGCACGATCGACACGATCACGGTCGACGCGAAGGCGCTCGACGCGGACGCCGATCCGGCGACCGGTCCCAAGCCGCTGCTCGGCCGCGCGACCCGCGTCGCCGGCACGATCCGCGGCCTGCCGGCGAAGGCCGACGTCGTCGCGGCGCCGGGCGGCGGCGGGGTCGACCTGACGACCGACGCGCCGATCGGCCAGGCGGACGTGCTGCTGACCAGCGGTCCCGCCGGCGGGCTGAAGCCGGACGAGCTGGGCGTCGACCTGGTGAACACGCCGGCGGCCTTCGTCGCGGACGCCCGGATCAAGGGTCTGCGGCAGGCGCACGTCGCGATCACCGAGGCACCGGTCCAGCAGGAGGACGGGACCACGAAGAACGAGCTGCAGAAGCTCGACGCGCGGCTGAACGTCGCCGCCCAGCCGATCGCCGTCCGCTACGCCGCCGACGCGGCCTGCACCGACGCCGATCCGGCGACGCGGCCGACCGCGGGGGTCTGCTTCGACGGTGACCTGTCGGCGGTCCCGGACGACGTCCACGTGACGTTCGACCGGCCGGCCGGCGCGATCACCTACGACGCGAGCGCCCCGATCGACAGCCTCGGCGCCCGGGTCGAGTCGGGCACGCCGCTGTTCGGCGAGGCCAGGAAGATCGACGCGCGGATCGACCGGCTGCCGAAGAAGGTCACGGTCGGGTTCAAGCCGGCCGAGGGCTTCGACGACGGCGTCGACGTCTCGACCGACGAGCGCGTCGGCCGGATCAAGGCCAAGATCACCGACGGCACCACCGAGGCGCCGGCGCTGGTCGACGGCCAGGCGAAGGTCGGCCTGCGCAAGCTGCCCGGCCAGTTCGCGATCGCCGCCCAGCTCTACGAGATCGCCGGCGGCAAGGTCGGGCTGAAGAGCTACGCGCCCGACCAGTCGAAGCCAGAGGAGACCTCGACCCGGGTCGCCGCCGAGCTGCACCTCGGGCCGCGTCCCGACGGCTCGCGCCAGGACGTCGACCTCGACTTCCAGGCCGACAAGCCGGGCGACGCGGTCGACCAGCCGCTCAACCTGACCGGCCGGATCGACGGCATCCCCGACGACATGACCCTCAACCTCGACGCGGACCAGGTGAAGTTCACCTCGTCGACGAAGATCCCGAGGGTCACGATCGACGCGCGGAACCTGCCCCAGGGCAAGCCGGGCGAGGATCTGAAGGGCAAGCCCCAGAACGTCAAGGCGACGATCGAGCAGATCCCGACCGAGCTGACGGTCGACCTGAAGAAGCTGGTCATCAGCCCGAATTCGGCGCTCGGCCGGATCGACTTCGAGCTGTGGGACGTCGGCGGTCCGCGGGCCGCGCTGCCGGAGGACGGGCGCAACAAGCTCGACTTCGACAAGCGGGCGGACAACCTGCACGTGCAGGGACGGCTGCTGGCCGGCCTCCGCGAGGCGACGCTGACGCTGCCGAGCGGTGACGGCGCCGAGACCGGCAAGCTGAAGGTGAGGACGAAGTTCGCGGCCGACCCGGCGCCGCTCGACGTGGTGATGCGGAGCGGGCTCGGGATCGACCGCTCGCGGGTCGAGCTGACCGCCAGCGAGCTGAAGACCGAGCAGGAGTTCCAGTTCATCGACCGCAAGGGGCTGCGGGTGAACTGGGCCTCGAACGAGCCGGGCACGGACGTCCACCTGGGCGTCTCGACCGAGAAGGTCGGGACCAACCTGGACATCTCCGACCTGCCGACGGAGGCCTTCATCTGCGCCGTCGGCGAGGACGACTGCCTGAACGGCTACGTGATGAGCCGGTTCCCGCTCAACGGCAAGCTGGTCGAGGTGCCGCTGTCGACGACGGTCCGCACGCAGGCGAACGGTCCGCTGAACATCAGCGGCCAGATCTGCCTGACGCCGACCGACGACGACGGCAACCCGAACGGCGCGGTCTACGACTCCTGCATCGACGGCAACGCCCGGAACCGGGTCGAGCTGGATCAGCTCGAGGTCCAGAGCATGACCTTCGGCGTCTTCACCGGCGACACGCCGCAGCGCAACGAAGACGGCGACGGTCCCGAGGAGGACGACCTGCTGCTGCTCCACCTCGTCACCGACGGGGCGGGCATCCGGGCGCGGAACATCAACATCCGCAACACGACGGCGGGCAAGCTGAACATCATCCGCGCGGGCTGGACGGGATCGCACCCGAACTACGTCCGCGAGGGTCAGCCGCTCTACGCGATCCCGCGCGCGCCGGGCCTGCCGCCGCAGTTCACGCTGCTGGCGGACCTGAGCTTCCCGCCGACGGTCGAGGACTCGACGAACAAGATCAACTGCGGCGCGTCGCACCTGGTGACGACCGTCCAGCTGCCGATCCTGGGGACGACGAACATCTTCCCCGCGGCCGGCTGGGTGACGGGCGTCTGCGGCTGATCCGCCACCGACCCCGGCCCGTGGGCCGGTGACCACACCCGAACGGCCGGTCCGCACTTCCCGCGGGCCGGCCGTTCGGCGTTCCGCGGCCAAACATGCGGGGTAGCACAGGGGGGTCTCACTGTTTCGATCGCTGGCGAACTCGCACTAGCCTGCCGCCCGGTCAAGAGAGATGGGGGGCATTCGATGCCAGGCAGGAGATGGGCCGCAGCGATGGCTGCGGTCGCAGCGACGACGGCGTTGACGCTACCGGCGGGAGCGGAGGCGGCGCGACCGCGGTCGTTCCTCGGATTGGCGGAGACGCTGACGGCCGTGACGAAGCTCGATCTGGTCGGGGTGCTGACCGGCCAGAAGCAGCTCTTCGACGAGGTCAAGACCGTCACCTGTCCGCTGACGCAGGGCGTGGTCGACGTGCTCAAGCCGGTCCTCGGTGCCTCGGTCGCGACGCTGGAGACGGTCGGCTGCGGCGACAACGCGGTCGACTACCAGTTCGTGACGAAGCTGAAGACGCCCAGCGGCGAGATCGTGCGCAAGCAGCTCGCGTTGGTCGCGGTGCCGACGAAGCTCAACGTCGACGCCGACCCCGAGCCGGACGTGATCGGCACGATCAGCGTCATCAACCTCAAGAAGTTCGAGATCCGGATCGAGCGGTTGCCCGGGGAGAAGGCCGAGCTGCCGCTCCAGGTCGAGGCGCTGATCGACGATCCGCTCAACGGTGGGATTCCGCGCGAGCACATCAACGTCGGCTACGACGCCCGCAACTCGCGCGCGCCGCAGCGCTGGACCGCGACGGCCGAGCTGCCGAAGACGGCCGAGGGCACGACCGACATCGACATCCGCGTCACCCAGACCGGTGCCGGCCCCGAGCTGACGACGCTAGGCGGCCTCTACGACGGCAGCGCCGATCGCCGCACCAGCCCGATGGGCGCGCGGTTGAAGTTCGCCCCCGCCCCGTCGCTCTCGCGGATGGGCCTGAGCCTGGGGCCGACCCGCACGGTGGTCCGCGCCGGCTCCGGCACCCCGACCACCCTCGACGCCAGCGCCGAGCTGGAGGACGGCCCCTCCCGCAAGGAGATCGACGTCCACGTCGGCCCGCTGCCCGAGACGCTGCAGGTGGCCTTCGACGACCTCGGTCCCGACCAGCGCAAGATCGTCTACGCCGCCAGCGCCCCGGTCGAGGACGTCGCCGCCCGCTACGTCGACCGTGTCGACGGCGCCGTCGACACGAAGGTCGTGGCCAAGGCCCACGGCCTGCCGACCGGGATGACGGTCGAGCAGACCAGCGCCAAGAGCGGCAGCTTCACGGCCACCGGCGGCACCCTCGGCTCGGTCGAGGCCGGCTTCGCCAACGGCGACCCGCAGCTGCTGGCCAAGGACCACCCGTACGTCAACGTCCAGACCGACGGCCCCGTGCACTCGTTCGCCGGCCGGATCGACGACCTCCAGAGCGCCAGCTTCGACGCCGCCGACGGGATCGTCGCCAACCTCCAGCTCGGCAACGGTCCCCGCAAGCCGCTCGACGCGGTGGTGAACACGCCCGAGCTGGACGTGGCGGGCCAGGTCTCCGACCTACCGCGCAAGATCGGCTTCCGGTTCGCGCCGTCGACGGGGACCATCAACTACGACGCCTTCGGCGAGACGATCCAGCAGATCACCGCCAAGGCCACCGCGCCCCAGCCGCTGATCGGCCGGGCGATCCGGGTCGACGGCACGATCCGCGACCTACCGCCGAAGGCCGACATCGCGATCACCCCCGGCAGCGGCGGGATCGACCTCCGCACCACCGCGCCGATCGGCCAGGTCGAGGCGCTGCTCTCGTCCGGTCCCGACGGCGGTCTCGAGCCGGACCAGCTCGGCGCCGACATCGTCGACACCGACGAGCGGTTCGTCGCCCACGCCCGCGTCGAGGGGTTGCAGGCGGTCAAGCTCGCGATCGACAAGGATCAGCAGGGCGCCTTCGACGGCTTCCGCGGTGACGTCGAGCTGGCCACCCAGCCGATCGACCTCCGCTACCGCGGCAGCGACGGGATCGACGCGCAGGCCCAGATCCGCGACCTGCCGAAGCACCTGCGGATCGGCTTCTCGCCGCGCAAGGGCACGGTGAACTACGACGCCTTCGGCGAGGCGATCCAGCGGATCTCGGTGACCGCGACCGGCAACAAGCCGTTCATCGGCCGCGCGACCCGCGTCGACGGCACGATCCGCGACCTGCCGCCGAAGGCCGAGATCGTCATCCGACCCGAGAACGGCGGCATCGACCTCCGCACGACGGCGGCGATCGGCCAGATCGAGGCGCTGCTCTCCAGCGGCCCCGACGGCGGCCTGGCGCCAGACGAGACCGGCGCCGACATCGTCGACACGACCGAGCGGTTCGTCGCCCACGGCCGGATCAACGGCTTCCGCGGCGCCCAGGTCGAGATCGACCGCAACGGCCAGGACGAGATGACCGCGCTGCGCGGCAGCCTGCAGATGGCCCAGCAGCCGCTGGCCCTCCGCTACCGCAGCGACGACATCACCGCCGCGGCCACCGTCCGCGACGTTCCCGGCGAGCTGCACCTCGGCTTCCTCCCGCGCGAGGGCCGCGTCAACTACGACGCCTCCGGCGGCACGATCGACACGATCACCGTCGACGCGAAGGCACTCGACACCGACGGCGACCCGGCGACCGACCCGAAGCCGCTGCTCGGTCGGGCCACCCGGATCCGCGGCACGATCCAGGGGCTGCCCGCGAAGGCCGACGTCGTCGCGGCGCCGGGCGGCGGCGGGGTCGACCTGACGACCGACACGCCGATCGGCAACGCGGAGGTGCTGCTGACCAGCGGCCCCGACGGTGGCCTGGCCGCCGGCGAGCAGGGCGTCGACCTGGTGAACACGCCGGCCGCGTTCGTCGCCCACGCCCGGATCAAGGGCCTGCGACAGGCCCACGTCGCGATCACCGAGGCGCCGGTCCAGCAGGGCGACGGCACCACCAAGGACGAGCTGCAGAAGCTCGACGCGCACCTGCAGGTGGCCGCGCAGCCGATCGTGGTCCGCTACGCCGCCGACCCGGCCTGTGCCGACGGCGATCCCGCGACGCGACCGACGGCCGGCGTCTGCTTCGACGGTGACCTGTCGACGATCCCCGACGACGTGCGGGTGACCTTCGACCGGCCCAACGGCGCGATCACCTACGACGCCAGCGCCCCGATCGACAGCCTCGGCGCCCGGGTCGAGTCCGCGTCGCCGCTGTTCGGCGAGGCGCGCAAGATCGACGCGCGGATCGAGCGGCTGCCGAAGGAGGTGACGGTCGGGTTCAAGCCGGCCGAGGGCTTCGACGACGGCGTCGACGTCTCGACCGACGAACGCGTCGGCAGCATCAAGGCCAAGATCACCGACGGCACCACCACGGCGCCGGAGCTGGTCGACGGCCAGGCGAAGGTCGCGCTGCGCAAGCTGCCCGGCCAGTTCGCGATCGCCGCCCAGCTGTTCGAGATCAGCGGCGGCAAGATCGGGCTGAAGAGCTACGCGCCCGACCCGACGAAGCCGGACGAGAAGTCGACCCGGGTCGCGGCCGAGCTGCACCTGGGGCCGCTGGCCGGGAACGAGCGCCAGGACGTCGATCTGGACGTCCAGGCCGACAAGCCCGACGACGCGACCGAGCGGCCGCTGAACCTGACCGGTCGGATCGACGACATCCCCGACGACATGACCCTCGACCTCGACGCCGAGCGGATCCACTTCACGTCGTCGACGAAGATCCCGAAGGTCGCGATCGACGCCCGCAACCTGCCCCAGGGCAAGCCGGGCGAGGACCTGACGGGCAAGCCGCAGAACGTCCGGGCCACGATCGAGCAGATCCCGACCGAGCTCACGGTCGACATGCCGAAGCCCGCGCAGGCCAGCGATCCGACCACGATCGGGCTGACGCCGAACGGCGAGCTGGGACGGGTCGACGTCGAGCTGTGGGACGTCGGCGCCCCCTGGGAGGCGCTGCCCGAGGGCGGTCGCAACAAGCTGCGGTTCGACAAGCGCACCGGCCTCCATGTCCAGGGTCGCCTGCTGCCCGGCCTCGAGTCGGCCCGGTTGACCCTGCCGGGCAGCTCGGGCACCGCGGACGACAAGCTGGCGGTCAAGACCGGCTTCGCCCGCAACCCGGCGCCGCTCGACATCGAGCTGCGCAGCGGGATCGGCGTCGACCGCTCGCTGATCCGGGTCAACGCCAGCGACCTCAAGCGGACGCAGGAGTTCACCCTCCTCGACCGCAAGGGGATGCGGATCGGCTGGCGCAGCAACGAGCCGGGCACCGATCTGAAGGTCCAGGTGTCGACCGAGAAGCTCGGCACCGACCTGGACGTGAGCGACCTGCCGGCCTCGGCCGACGTCTGCGTCGCCGGCGACCACCAGTGCCTGCCGTACATCCTGCGGTTCTCGATCCGCGACAAGGAGGTCCGGTTCGACACCGGCGTCACCTCGCTCACGACCACCGCCAGCGGGCCGCTGAAGCTCAACGGCTGGATCTGCCTGCCGCCGACCGACGACGACGGGAACCCGAACGGCGGGGTCTACGACGACTGCCTCGACCGGTCCGCCAGCAACCGCCTGACGCTCGACGACCTGGAGCTGAAGGACGTCACGTTCGCGGTCTTCTCCGGCGACACGATCCAGCGCAACAGCAGCGGTGACGGGCCGCTCGAGGACAACATCCTGATGCTCCACATGCGGATCGACAGCGCGACCGGGCTGGCCGTGCGGCGGCTGGCGGTCGAGAACAAGCGGACCGACAAGGAGACGATCGTCGGCGCCGGCTGGAAGAACGGCCAGCGGGTCTCGCCCCTGAAGATCAAGGGACGGGTCGAGCCGATGTTCAACCTGCTGCAGGACCTCGACAAGTTCCAGGCGCCGCCGTACGAGACCCACGCCAAGGACGGTCACCTGACCTGCGACGCGGCCAACCTCAGCGTGCGGGTCGACGGCCTCTCGGTGCTGGGCCTGGCCGACCTGTTCAAGGACCTCTGCGACGGCTGAGGTCGCGCGGCCGCCGCGCCGCCCGCCCGCTGCCGACCGGCCGGCTCCCGCGAGGGGGCCGGCCGGTGGTCGTTCGGGGGCTGCGCGCTAGGCGGACGCCCCGGCCAGGAAGGCCGGGTCCCACTCCTCGCGCGGGTCGGGGATCGGCTGCAGGTGCGCCTCGACCTGGGCCCGCTGGGACTCCAGCCAGGGCGGCAGGATGATCTTGCGGCCCCACTCGTCCTTCGGGTTGCGGGCCTCGAAGCCCGGCTCGTCGGTGGCCAGCTCGTAGAGCACGCCGCCCGGCTCGCGGAAGTAGATCGAGTGGAAGTAGTGGCGATCGACCAGGCCCGAGGTGTGCAGGCCGGACTGGACGACGTGCGGATCCCAGGCGGTGTAGTCGGCCTCGCGGATGCCGAAGGCGACGTGGTGGACGGTGCCGGCGCCCTGGAGGGCCCGCGCGGCCGGCGGCGCGTCGAAGGTCACGATCCCGCCGCGACGGTCGCTGCGCAGCTCGTAGCGGTCGCCGTCGAGGGCGGTGGCGCCGAGCACGTCGGTGAGGACGGCGGCCGACCGCTCCTGCGTGCGGCTGTGGATCCGGACGCCGCCGAAGCCGAGCAGGGCGACCTCGTCGGGGATCTGGGGATGGCGGGCGCGCAGCGGCGGGTCGCCGCTGTCGTCGATCACGAGCTGGAAGCCGAGGCCCTCGGGATCCTCGAACAGCAGCGTCTCGCCGTCGCGACGGTTGGGCAGGCCGTAGCGATCGAGCCGCGCGGCCCAGAAGTCGAGCGCCGCGGCGTCGGCGACCCGGTAGACGATCCGGTGGACCATCCCGGCCCCGGCGCGGCCCTTCGGCAACCCCCGCATCTCGAACATGGTGAGGTCGGAGCCCGGCTGCGCGTCCTCGTCGGTGAAGAACAGGTGGTACATGTCGGGCGCGTCCTGGTTGACCGTCTTGGCCGCCAGGCGCAGACCGAGGACCCCGGTGGCGAACTCGGTCGCCGCTCGGCCGTCGGCCGTCATGGTGGAGATGTGGTGGATGCCGTCGATCTGCATGGTGTCCCCGATTCGGTTCGGAGGGAGATTTGTTGCGTACTCAACAATACGCCGATCGGTGGATCCGTCAAGGGGTGGGGCGGAGCCCCAGAACGACGAACGGCGCCCGCCGGGCGCCGTTCGCGAAGCAGATCGGGTGAGCGCCCGCGGGCTACTCGGCCGCCTCGGCGCCCTTGATCGTCGCGATCAGGTCGCCGGTGTTGATCGGCTCGCCCTCCTTGGCGGCGAGCGTGGTGATCGTGCCGGCCTTGTGGGCGGTGATCTCGTTCTCCATCTTCATCGCCTCGATGATGCAGATCAGATCGCCCTCGGCGACCTCCTGCCCCTCCTTGGCGACGACCTTCCACATGTTGCCCTGGATCGGGGAGGGCAGGTCGTCCGCGCCGGCGCCGCCGGACTTCTTGCGCTCGGAGCGCTTGGCCTTCTTGCCCGGGGCCGCGCCGGCCCCGTTGGCGGAGGCGACCGGACCGAAGGCGGCGCCGTGGACCTTGACGTCGAACTTGCGGCCCGAGACCTCGACGGTGTAGTCGCGGGTGACCGTCTCGTCCTCGTCCTGGTCGATCGGGACGACCGGCTCGGCGGGAGCGGTCGACTTCAGCCACTCCTTGTCCTCGAGCAGCTCGGAGCAGGTCGAGGCCTTGGCCCAGTTCTCGGTCGCGAAGATCTTCTGGTGGAAGGGGATCAGGGTCGTCAGGCCCTCGATCTTGTACTCGTCCAGGGCCCGCAGCATCCGCTGGGTGGCCTGCTCGCGGTCGGCGTCCCAGACGATCAGCTTGGCGACCATCGGGTCGTACTGGGGCGAGACGACGCCACCGGCACCGACGCCGGAGTCGACGCGGACGCCGGGACCCGAGGGCTCCAGGTAGTCGCCGATCGCGCCCGGGGTCGGGGCGAAGTTCATCGGCGCCGACTCGGCGTTGATCCGGGCCTCGATCGCGTGCCCGCGGAGGACGACGTCCTCCTGCTTGTAGTCGAGCGGCTGGCCGGCGGCGGCCTTGATGCCCTGCTTGACGATGTCGATGCCGGTGACCATCTCGGTCACGCAGTGCTCGACCTGCACGCGGGTGTTCATCTCGAGGAAGAAGTACTCCCCGTCCTGGAGCATGCCCTCGATCGTGCCCGCACCGACGTAGTTGACGGCCTTGGCGGCGTTGATGCCGATCTCGCCGATCTTCGCCCGCAGCTCCTCGTCGACGACCCACGGCGGCGCCGGGGCCTCCTCGATCAGCTTCTGGTGGCGGCGCTGGATCGAGCAGTCGCGCTCGCCCAGGTGGATCACGTTGCCGTGGGTGTCGGCGATGATCTGGACCTCGACGTGGCGCGGGTTCGGCAGGTACCGCTCCAGGTAGACCGTGCCGTCGGAGAAGAACTTCTCGCCCTCGCGCGAGGCGCCCTCGTAGGCGTCCTTCAGCTTGTCCTCGGTCAGCGCGACCCGGAAGCCCTTGCCGCCGCCGCCCGACGCCGCCTTGACGGCGACCGGGTAGCCGATCTCCTCCTTGGCGATCCGCAGCGCGTCCTCGTAGGTGTCGACCGAGTCGGTGGTGCCCGGGACGATCGGGACGCCCGCGGCCTGCATCAGCTCGCGGGCCTTCGTCTTCGAGCCCATCGCGTCGATCGCCGACGCCGGCGGACCGATGAAGACGATCCCCTCGTCGGCCAGCCGCTGGGCGAAGGGCGCGTTCTCGGCCAGGAAGCCGTAGCCGGGATGGACGGCCTCCGCCCCCGACTCCTTGACGACCTCGATGATCCGGTCGACGTTCAGGTAGCTGGCGGACGCCTCCGCCGGGCCGAGCAGGTACGCCTCGTCTGCCCGCTGCACGTGGAGCGCGTCGCGATCGAGCTCGGAGTAGACGGCGACCGTCTTGATCCCCAGCTCCTCACAGGCACGGATGACGCGGATGGCGATCTCGCCACGGTTGGCGATCAGGATCTTGCCGAACATGAGCCGGGCAAGGCTATTCGATCGTCGGCGTCGGCCGCCGCGCGGGACGAGCGGGTCCCCACCGGTCGGCGGGGGCGGCCGGACGGCCGCTGCAAACCGCCGCCCACCGTCGCCGGGCGCACCGGCCGGGCTGACCCGTGCAGTAGAACTTCCCGCATGGACGGCGGTGCCGCGCCACCGACCCCCCGCGGGGCCGAGCTGATCGCGGGCTGGGCGATCCGCTTCTCCGAGGCCGGCCCCGACCGCTTCGCCGAGGCCGCGCGCGAGGCCGCCGCGGCGCTGGCCGCCGGGCTCGACGTCGACCGGGTGATCCTCTACCTGGCCCGCGACGGGACCGACCGGGCGGTGCTGGTGGAGTGGACCGCCGACGGCGTCGCGCCGCGGATGGACGAGGCGCCGCGGGCGATCCGCGAGCCGCTGGCCTGGCGCGACGCCCGCTTCGACGCCGGCGAGCCGGTCGTGATCGACGACGTGACCGCGCTGCCGGCCGAGGCCGCCCGCGAGCGCGAGCTGCTCGAGGCCGGCGGGGTCGCCGCCTGCGTGGTCGTGCCGCTGGGACGGACGCCGAACGCCCCCGGACCGGAGCGGCGGCTGTCGCGCCACAGCGCGCTGGCCGTCGACAGCACCCGCGGGCCGCGACACTGGAGCGACGAGGAGCGGACGGTGCTGGAGGCCGCCGGCCGGATCGCCGCGGCGGCCTACTCGTACGCCCGCGCGCTCGAGGCGGCGGCCGAGAGCCACCGCTGGCACCAGGCGCTCTTCCACCACGCGCGCGACGCGATCTTCCTGGCCGATCCCGGCAGCGGGGTGATCGTCGACGTCAACGCGGCCGGCGAGGAGCTGATCGGCAGCGGCCGCGACCAGATCGTCGGACGGCCGTTCCTCGATCTGCACCCGGAGGACGACCAGCCGTCGCGGGCGGCGGCCTTCACCAAGCGGGCGCGGGGCCGGACCGGGGCGCCGACCCGCGGCACCGTGCTGCACCGCGACGGGCGGCGGATCCCGGTCGAGATCACCGCCGGGATCGTCGAGCACGACGGCCGGCGGGTGCTCCAGGGGCTCTTCCGCGACGTCAGCGAGCGGCAGGAGGCGGCCGCCTCGATGCACCGCCTGGCCTACCTGGACCCGGTCACCGGGCTCGGGAACCGGGCGGCGATGGGCGAGCACCTGGCGGGCGCGCTCGGCGAGGCCGCCGAGGACGGCTCGGTGGCCGTGGTCTTCCTCGACCTGGACGCCTTCAAGCGGGTCAACGACGCGCTCGGCCACCAGACCGGGGACCGGCTGCTGAGCGAGATCGGCGAGCGGCTGCGGACGGTGCTCGGGCCCGCGGCGCCGCCCGAGGGAGCGGCCGCCTTCCGCTACGGCGGCGACGACTTCGTGCTGGTGCTGCCGGGCGCCGACGAGCAGCGGGCGCGGGCGGTGGTGGCCCAGATCGAGGCCGAGCTGACCCGCCCGGTGGTGCTCGACGAGAACCACGAGGTGGCCGTGCGGACGAACAGCGGGATCGCGCTCGGTCCCCGCGACGGGACGACGGTCGACGACCTGGTGCGGGCCGCCGACCTGGCGATGCTGGCCGCCCAGGACGCCGGATCGGGCAGCGAGGTCTTCGCGCCGCGGCTGGCCGACCGCGCGCGGGTGCGGATGGCGATCGAGGAGCGGCTGCCGCGGGCGCTGGCCGAGGGCCGGCTGCAGGTGGTCTACCAGCCGTTGGTGCACCTGGTGACGGGCGCGGTGGTCGGGGTCGAGACGCTGGCTCGCTGGGTCGACGAGGACCTGGGCCCGGTCGCCCCCTCCGACTTCGTCCCGGTGGCGGCGGCGACCGGGGCGATCGCCCAGCTGGGCCGGGTGGTGCTGGACCGGACCCTGCGCCAGGCGGCGACCTGGCGGGCGGCCGGGACCGCGGCGCCGGCGGCGATCAACGTCAGCGCCGAGGAGCTGCGCTCGCTCGACTACGCGACGCTGGTGCTGGAGCGGCTGGAGCACCACGGCCTGCCCGCCGACGCGCTCGAGATCGAGATCTCGGAGGCGACGATGCTGGAGCACGACGCCGACGCGATCGACACGCTGCGGCGGCTGCAGGAGGCCGGCGTGCGGCTGGCGCTCGACGACTTCGGGGCCCGCTTCTCCAGCCTCGCCCACCTGCGCAACGTGCGGCTCGACCACATCAAGCTCGACGGCGACCTGGTTCAGCGGGTGACCGAGTCGGGCACCGACCGCGCGATCGTGCGCGCGATCGTCCAGGTGGCGGCCGAGCTGGACGCCGCGGTCACCGCCGAGGGGATCGAGCGCCAGGAGACGATCGCCGCGCTGCTGGAGCTGGGCGTCGAGATCGGCCAGGGCCACGCCCTCGCGCGCCCCGGCGACGCCGACGCGATCAGCGCCCGGATGGAACGGCGCTCCTAGGCCGACCGCGCGCCGTTCGGTACCGCTGCGGTACCGAACAGCGCGCGCTCGGCGCGCCTAGCGGATCATCCCGCCGGCGACCGTGTCGTTCGTGCCCTCGTCGATCAGGATGAACGCGCCGGTCTGGCGATCGCGGTCGTAGGGGTCGGCGATCAGCGGCCGCTTGACCCGCAGCCGGACCCGGCCGATGTCGTTCAGGCCCAGCTCGGCCGGGGCGTCGGCGTGACGCTCCAGCGTGTGCAGGTCGACGTGGTCGAGCAGCGCGTCGACGCGGGCCACCGTCGTCGCCGTCGTGTGCTTGATCAGCAGCCGGGCCCCGGGCCGCAGCGGCCGCTCGCTCATCCAGCAGAGATCGGCCTCGAGCTCGCGCAGGACCGACGGCTCGTGCTCGGGATCGCCAGCCACGATCATGTCGCCGCGGCTGACGTCGACGTCGTCGCTCAGGTGGACGGTGACCGAGAGCGGCGAAGCGGCCTCGTCGAGGTCGCCGTCGAGGGTCTCGATCCGGGCGATCGTCGAGCGGGCGCCCGAGGGCAGCACCTGGACCTCGTCGCCGGGCCGCAGGACGCCGCCCGCCACCTGGCCGGCGTAGCCGCGGTAGTCGTGCAGCTCGTGGCTGTCGGCCTCGCCCGGTCGGATCACCCACTGGACCGGGAACCGCAGGTCGCTGAGGTTGCGGTCGCTGGCCACCTCGACGGTCTGCAGGTGCTCCAGCAGCGTCGGGTGCTCGCCGTCGGGGGAGGCGGGGTGGGACGGCCTGTACCAGTCGGGCGAGTCGCCGCGCTCGACGACGTTGGTCCCGTGGAGCGCGCTGATCGGGATCACGTGGATGTCGGGGATCCCCAGCTGGGCCGACATCCGCGTCGTCTCCGCCTCGATCTCGCGGAAGCGAGCCTCGTCCCAGTCGACCAGGTCCATCTTGTTGACGGCGAAGGTCACGTGGCGCAGACCCAGCAGCGCCGAGATGAAGGTGTGGCGGCGGGTCTGCTCGACCACCCCGTTGCGGGCGTCGACCAGCACGATCGCCAGGTCGGCGGTCGAGGCGCCGGTGACCATGTTGCGCGTGTACTGCACGTGGCCCGGGGTGTCGGCCAGGATGAAGCTGCGGTCGCCGGTGGTGAAGTAGCGGTAGGCGACGTCGATCGTGATCCCCTGCTCGCGCTCGGCGCGGAGGCCGTCGGTCAGCAGCGAGAGGTCGACCACGCCCTCGCCGTGGCGACGGACGGAGGCCTCCTCGACCTGGGCCAGCTGGTCGGCGAGCACCTGCTTGGTGTCGTAGAGCAGCCGCCCGATCAGGGTCGACTTGCCGTCGTCGACCGAGCCGGCGGTGGCGACGCGCAGCAGGTCGGGCGCGCCCGAGGCGGTGGTCATCATCAGAAGTACCCCTGGACCTTGCGGTCCTCCATCGCGGCCTCGGACGCCCGGTCGTCGGCGCGGGTCTCGCCGCGCTCGGTGACCCGGGTGGCGGCGATCTCGGCGACCACGTCGTCGAGCGAGGAGGCCGTCGACTCGACGGCGCCGGTGATCGTCAGGTCGCCGACGGTCCGGTAGCGAACGCTCAGCCGCTCGGCCGCCTCGCCCTCGCGCGGCTGCAGGAACTCGCTGACCGCGTAGAGCATCCCGTCGCGGCGGACGACCTCGCGCTCGTGGGCGAAGTAGATCGGCGGCAGCTCCAGCTGCTCCTCGGCGATGTACTGCCAGACGTCGAGCTCGGTCCAGTTCGAGATCGGGAAGACGCGGACGTTCTCGCCCTGGCGCAGCCGGCCGTTGAACAGGTTCCACAGCTCCGGCCGCTGGTTCTTCGGATCCCAGCCGCCGAAGTCGTCGCGGAAGCTCATGATCCGCTCCTTCGCCCGCGCCCGCTCCTCGTCGCGGCGGGCGCCGCCGAAGCAGGCGTCGAAGCGGTGCTCCTCGATGCAGTCGAGCAGCGTCTGGGTCTGCTGCTGGTTGCGCGAGCCCTTCAGCGCGCCGGCGTCGAAGCCGTCGGCCACGCGGCCGGCGTCGATCGTGTCCTGGACCTTGGCGACGATCAGCCGCTCGCCCAGCTCGGCCACGCGGCGGTCGCGGAAGTCGAGCACCTCGGGGAAGTTGTGGCCGGTGTCGACGTGGACCAGCGGGAACGGGAAGCGACCGGGACGGAAGGCCTTCTCCGCCAGCCGCAGCAGCACGATCGAGTCCTTGCCGCCGGAGAACAGCAGCGCCGGGCGCTCGAACTCCGCGGCGACCTCGCGCATCACGTGGATCGCCTCGGCCTCGAGCGCGCGGATCTTGGAGAGCCCGCCGGTGACGGGTGCGGTCGAGATGCTCATGCGGGAACCGCCTCCAGGCGGGTGCGTCGACGGTGGACGATCGCCGCGGCGCAACCGGCCGCGAGCGGGGCGCTGATGATGACCCACGGGGGGATCTCGGCGCCGGCCTTCGAGAGCACCGCCAGCGCGCTGGCCAGCAGCACGCAGGCGAGCGCCGGGCGGAGGCCGGCGGCGGGGATCCGCGGCAGCAGCCAGGTGCCGAGCCAGACGCCCGGGACCGAGCCGATCAGCAACGTGCCGGCCAGGACGAGATCGACGTTGCCGGCGACCCCGTGGGCCAGGGCCGCCGTCCACAGCAGGATCGCCGCGTGGAAGACGTCGGTGCCGACCACGCGGTGCGGGGTCAGCCGGAAGACGAGGATCAGGGCCAGGCCGATCAGCGCGCCCGAGCCGACCGAGGTCATGCCGAGGATCGCGCCCATCACCAGGCCGATGGTGACCGCCTGGACCTTGACCCGCCGCGACAGCTCCACCGAGTGGCGCTCGCGGTCGGCGGCCCCGGGCATGAAGAGGACCCGGTAGAGGATCGCGATCGCCACGATCGAGAGCGCGATCGCGACCCCGACCAGCAGCACGCTGTCGAAGTCCTTGCCGACCCAGCGCTCCAGCTGGTGGGTCAGCCAGACGCCGATCAGCGAGCCCGGCACCGAGCCGAAGGCCAGCCACTTCGAGACCCCGAGGTCGACGGTGCCGATCCGCAGGTGCCGCCAGCCGCCGACGGTCTTCGTGATCGCGCCGTAGGCCAGGTCGGTGCCGATCGCCATCGCCGGCGGCACGCCGCCGCCGAGGATCAGCAGCGGCGTCATCAGCGAGCCGCCCCCGATCCCGGTCAGCCCGACGAGGGTGCCGACCAGCAGACCGAAGCCGATGTACTGCGGCTCCATCCAGGGCTCCCGACGCTACGCGTCCTCTTGGTGGAGTCCGCACTCGACCTTGTCGCTGCCCGCCCAGCGGCCCGCGCGGCCCTCGCCGGGGCGGGTGCAGGGGACGCAGCCGATCGAGGCGTAGCCCTGGTCGTGGAGCTGGTTGTAGGGCAGGTCGCGCTTGGCGATCTCGCGCCAGACGTCCTTGTCGCTCCAGTCGGCCAGCGGGTTGACCTTGACCAGGCCGAACTGGGGATCCCACTCGACCTTGGCCGCGCCGGCGCGGGCCGGGGACTGGTCGCGGCGGATGCCGGTGATCCAGGCGTCGAGCGTCGCGAGGCCGCGGCGCAGCGGCTCGACCTTGCGGATCCCGCAGCACTGCGAGGGGTCGCTGGCCCACAGCTGGTCGCCGTAGCGGGCGGCCTGCTCGGCCAGGGTCGGGCCCTGCCAGCGCTCGATCTTCGTGTCGTAGCGCTCCTCGACCTGCTTCCACAGCTCGTAGGTCTGATCGAAGAGCAGGCCGGTGTCGAGCGCGAAGACGCGGGCGTCGGCCCGGGCCTCGAACAGCAGGTCGAGCAGGACCGCCTCCTCCTTCTGGAACGAGCAGGCGAGCGCGATGCCCGGCTGGAACCGCTCGAGGGCCCAGGCGACGACCTCGCCGGCGGTGGCGGCCTCGAGGTCGGGGAGGACCAGGTCGGCCGGAGCGGCGGTCGCCGGGTCGTTGGAGGTGAGGCTCATGGCGACGGTCGGTCCGAGGAGGGAGGGCCGTCGCGGGAGGGACGCGCGGCGGCGGGACCATCAAAAGTAGCAAAGCACTACCCGAATTCCGGGCATTCCAATGCTTCTTCATTCCATTCCCGATAGGAATTCACCGGGCAGCCGCCACCCGGCGGCGACGGGCGATCCGCGTTCGGCGGCCCGCGGCGTTCGCGCCCCTCGGCGCCCCGCCGCGGACCCCGCCCTCAGTCGTTGAAGAAGCGGCCCTCGGTGACCTCGGCGACGATCCCCGCGCGGATCACGAAGTCGCCGAACCGCTCGTCCGTCTCGCGCTCCTTCGCGTAGCGGCCGAGCGCGTCGTCGAGCACCTCGAGGATCACGTCCTCGCCGACGTTCTCGCGGACCATCTTGTTCAGTCGCTGGCCGTGGAAGCCGGCGCCCAGGTACAGGTTGTACTTGCCGGGCGCGCGGCCGGTGAGGGCGATCTCGGCGATGTACGGACGCGCGCAGCCGTTCGGGCAACCGGTCATCCGGATCGTGATCGGCTCCTCGGTCAGCCCGTGGGCCTCCAGCTGGGCCTCGATCTTCGTGATCAAGTCCGGCAGGTAGCGCTCGCTCTCGGCCATCGCCAGGCCGCAGGTCGGCATCGCCACGCAGGCCATCGAGTTCAGTCGCAGGGCGCTGCGGCCGGTGGTGGCGTTGTCGATCCCGTGCTCCGCCATCAGCGCCTCGATCTGCGGGCGGTCGGCGGGCGCGATGTCGGAGAGGATCACGCTCTGGTTCGGCGTCAGGCGGAAGACGCACTTGCCGGTCTCGGCGATCGCGCGCAGGCCGTCCATCAGCGGCCGCTCGGGGCGGTTGATGATCCGCCCGTTCTCGACGAAGAGCGTGAAGTGCTCGAGGCCGTCGTCGCCGGTGGTCCAGCCCAGCTGGTCGCCGTTCGAGCTGAAGGCGAACTTCTTGGCCGGGGCGAAGGCGAAGCCCAGCCGCCGCTCGATCTCGGCCTTGACCACGTCCAGGCCGAGGTCGTCGATCGTGTACTTGAAGCGGGCGTGCGCGCGGGTGGTGCGGTCGCCGTGGTCGCGCTGGACGCCCATCACCGCGTCGAGCGTCGGGACCAGCTGCTCGACGTCGATGTAGCCGATCACGTCGCCCAGCCGCGGGTAGGTCTCGGGCGCGCGGTCGGTACGGCCCATGCCGCCGCCGATCACGACGTTGAAGCCCTTGAGCTTGCCGCGGCTGGCGATCGCCACGAAGCCCAGGTCCTGGCTGTAGATGTCGATGTCGTTGCTGGGCGGGATCGCGAAGCCGATCTTGAACTTCCGCGGCATGTACTGCTTGCCGTAGAAGGGCTCCTCGTTCTCGCCGCGGGGCTGCTTCGGCTTCTCGCCGAACCAGACCTCCTCGTAGGCGCTGGTCCGGTGGATGACGTGGTCGCTCGCGATCCGCGCCTGCTCGTAGACCTGCTTGTGCAGCTTCGAGAGCCCCGGGTGGACCCCGCTCATGACCGTGCGGGCGACATCGCCGCAGGCGGCCTTCGAGTCGAGCCCGACCTCGCGCAGGCCGAGCATCACCTCGCGCAGGGTGTCGCGGATCAGGTAGTGGAACTGGAAGGTCTGGCGGGTCGTCAGCCGGAACTGCTCGTTGCCGTAGCGGCGCCCCAGCTCGTCGATCTTCAGCCACTGCTCGGCGGTGCAGACGCCGCCCGGCATCCGCCCGCGGAGCATGAACGAGTAGGCGGGCTCCAGCTTCTGGTGACGACGCTCGTCGCGGATGTCGCGGTCGTCCTGCTGGTAGATCCCGTGGAACTTCATGAGCTTGTTGTTGCCCTCGTCCACGGCGAGGGTGATCTCGTCGATCAGGTCGTCGGCGATCGTGCCGGCCAGGTAGTCGCTGTTGAACTTCAGCGTCTCCTCGGGGGCGAGCTTCTCCAGCGGCTGGGAGATGTCGCGGCTGCGGTCGATCTGGGGAGCGTTCGTCGTCTTCGGGGTCATGGCGGGCACCTCGGCCTAGTAGACGTCGAGCAGGTAGCGGTGGTCGCGCTTGAGGTCGGTCAGGTACTGCTCCGCCCCGTCGGCGTCATGGCCGCCGTGCTCGGCGACCAGCTCGGCGAGGGCGGTGTGGACGTCCGGGGCCATCGCGTTGGCGTCGCCGCAGACGTAGATCCGGGCGCCCTCCTCGAGCCAGGCGTAGACGTCCTTGCCGGCCCGGCGGATCCGGTCCTGGACGTAGGTCTTCGGCGTCTTGTCGCGCGAGAACGCCAGGTCCAGGCGGGTCAGCACGCCGTCCTTGAGGAACTGCTGCCACTCGACCTGGTAGAGGAAGTCGCTGCGGAAGTTGCGCTCGCCGAAGAACAGCCACGAGCGGCCCTCGGCCCCGCGCGCCTCGCGCTCCTGGACGAAGGCGCGGTAGGGCGCGACGCCGGTGCCGGCGCCGACCATGATGATCGGCACGTCGTCGGCGGGCAGCCGGAAGTGCTCGTTGGCCTGGACGTAGACCGGGACCGTGTCGTCCTCGCCGGTCCGCCGCGCCAGGTCGCCCGAGGCGACGCCGGTCCGCAGCAGCTCGTGCAGCTCGTAGCGGACGGTGCTGACCGTCAGGTGGGCCTCGTCGGGGGCGGCGGCCAGGCTCGACGCGATCGAGTAGAGCCGCGGCTGGAGCGGGCGCAGGCCGGCCAGGAACTGCTCCGGCTCGAGCCCCGGCACCGGGTAGCGCTCGACGATGTCGAGCACGTGGTGCTGGTGGAAGTAGGCGGTGCGGGTCTTGGCGTCGCCGTCGCGCAGCGCGGCCAGCTCGTCGGCGCCGCTGAGCTGCGCCCACTGGTCGAGGAAGCGCGGGGTCGCGGCGGTGATCTCGAAGGTGCGGGTGAGGGCGTCGACCAGCGGCAGCTCGCCCTGCTTGGTCGCGACCGCGGCCTCGGCCGGCAGCGACAGCCGGTCGAGCAGCCGCTCGACCAGGGCCGGGTCGTTCTGGGGCACGACGCCGAGCGCGTCGCCCGGCTCGAAGGTCAGCCCCGAGCCCTCCAGCGACAGCTCGACGTGGCGGGTCTCCTTGGTCGACCCGCGGCCGGTGAGGACGACGTTGTCGAGGATCGGCGCGACGAACGGGTTCTTCTTGCCGAAGGCGGTGGCGGGCGCGGGGGCCGCCGCGCCGGCCGTCGCGACCGGACCGACCCCGTTGGCCGCCGGCGCCGGCTCGGTCGGGGCCAGGCGGGCGGCGAGGTCGGCGATCCAGGCCGCGGCGTCGTCCTCGTAGTCGACGTCGCACTCGACGCGGTCGAGCAGCCGCTCGGCGCCCAGTGCCTCCAGCCGCTCGTCGACCTGGCGGCCGGCCGAGCAGTAGTGCTCGTAGGTGGAGTCGCCGAGCGCCAGGACCGCGAACCGGACGCCGGGCAGCTTCGGCGCCTTGCGGCCCTGGAGGAACTCGAAGAAGCCGAGCGCGTTCGGCGGCGGGTCGCCCTCGCCGTGGGTGGCGGTGACGACGATCAGGTCCTGCTCGTCCTTCAGCGCCCGCGGCTTGTAATCGGCCATGTCGACGACGGTCGCCTCGACGCCCTGGGCGCCGACGGCCGCGGCCAGCTCGCCGGCCAGCTCCTTGCTGTTGCCGGTGTCGGTGCCGAAGAGGACCGTGACCAGCCGGGTGGCGGGGGCCGCCACCGGCGCCGCGGGCGCCGGCTCGGCCAGCCCGGGAGCGGACGCCCCGGCGGCGACCGCGGGGGCGTCCGCCTGCGCGGCGAGGCCGGCGAAGTAGCCGCTGACCCAGATCGCCTGGTCGCGGTCGAGCGCCGCCGCCAGCCGCTGCACGTGCTCCTGCTGATCGGTCGTGAGAGTCGGGAGAGGAGAGGACACGTCGGCCGCCGGGGACGGAGAGGGATTTCCGCGCCCAGCGGCCCCGGAGGGCGCGACACGGAAGAGGGAAAAAGAGGATACGACTTCCCGAGTTTAGGACGATCCCGCGTGATCTGGGGCGATTCGGCATTCCGATGCAGCATTTAGCCATTCCGTTCCGGAATAGGACGTCGGGGCGCGTAGGGTTCCCGCGCAACGCGGATGGACGACGCACCGACCTTCGACCTGCAGGCGCACTCGACGGCGAGCGACGGGGCCCTGGCCCCGGCGGCGGTGGTGCGGGCCGCGCACGCGGCCGGCGTGCGGCTGCTTGCGCTGACCGACCACGACTCGGTCGACGGGGTCCAGGAGGCGCTCGAGGCCGCGGCCGCGCTCGACGGGATCGCGCTGGTGCCGGCGATCGAGGTCTCGGCGCTCGACGGCGAGCGGACCGACCTGCACGTCTGCGGCTACGGGATCGACCACCGCTCGCCGCCGCTGCTGGCGCTGCTGGAGGAGTGGCGCGCCGACCGGGCCGCCCGCGGCGAGCGGATGGTGGAGGCGCTGCGCGAGCTGGGCTGGACGGTCGACGACGGGCCGCTGCGGGCGCGCCGCGCCGCCGGCGGGGCGATCGGCCGGCCGCACGTCGCCGCGGCCGCCTTCGAGCACCCCGCCAACGCCGCGCGGGTCGCCGCCGAGGGGCTGCGGACGGCGACCGACCTGCTGGTGGCCTACCTGACCCCGGGGGCGCCGGCCTTCCGCGAGCGGACGCGGCCGACGGTGGCCGAGGCGATCGAGGCGATCCACGCCGCCGGCGGCGTGGCGGTCTGGGCGCACCCGTTCTGGGACGTCGACGAGCCGGCGGCGGTGCGGGCGACGCTGGAGCGGTTCGCCGCCCTCGGGCTCGACGGCGTCGAGGCGTTCTACCCCAGCTTCGACGGCGACCAGACCCGGCTGCTGGCCGACGAGGCCGAGCGGCTGGGGCTGCTGACGACCGGCTCGGCCGACTTCCACGGTCCGGAGCACCCGGTCTTCTCCCGCTTCCGGGCCTTCCGGCTGCACGGCCGGACGCCGCGGCTGGGTCCGATCGCGCCGGCCGAGGCGTAGCGGCGGCCGGGGGGCCAACGTCACACGCCGGGGCCGCCCGCCGGCGCCGTGCGACGTTCGCCCCCGCCGGTGACGGTGAACGTGACATGGCGCCGGCGGGGGTCGGCGGCGGGTGACGTTCACCCCTCAGGCGGCGGGGACCAGCGCGGCGAGCTGGCCGCCGAGACCGGCGATCGGCGCCGGCCGCTCCAGATTCTCGACCCGGTAGCCGTGCTCGGCGGCCCAGGCGGCGACCGGGTCGGCGGTGTCGTGGGTCTCGACCAGCAGCACCGGGCGGTGCGCGGCGACGGTCCGCTCGAGCCCGGCCAGCACGCCCAGCTCGGCGCCCTCGACGTCGATCTTGACCACGTCCGGCGGCCGCAGCCCGAGCGCCGGGTCGAGCAGCGCGTCGAGCGCGATCGCCTGGACGGTCAGCCGGTCGCCGGGGGCGCGGCCGGCGACGGTCGCGGCCAGGTGCGCCCAGGCGCCGTCGGCGGGCAGCACCAGCTCGACCTCGCCCGGCTCGCGCCAGGCCGCCAGCTGCAGGGCGTGGATGTCGGAGAGCCGGTTGAGGGCGGCGATCTCGACCACCGAGCGGGCGTGCGCGGGGACCGGGTCGACCGCGACGACCTGGGTGCCCTCGCCGCCCAGCCGGGCGCCGAGCAGGGCGAAGTAGCCGAGGTTCGCGCCGACGTCCCAGAAGGCGCCGCCGGCCGGCAGGTGGCGGCGCAGGGCCTCGGCGAAGGGCGGCTCGACCGAGCCGCGGACGAGCAGCCCGGCCTGGGCGTGGTCGACGGTCAGCAGCCCGGTCGGCAGCAGCCCGCCGACGGCCGGCCCGGCGGCGACCTGGATCGGGCCCGAGCGGACGATCCGCTCGGCGACGTCGAGCAGCGCCGGGCCGAGGCCGCGCTCGGCCGCGCGCCACTCGGCCATCCGCGCGCTCGGCACGCGGGTGGCCAGCCGCAGCACGCGCGAGCGGACGAGCGTCCGCAGCGGCCGCACCCGCGGGGCGGGCGGGACCGGCAGCTCGCCGGGCAGGGCCATCGCGGCGGTCAGCCGGCCCAGGGGTGGGCGTCGGGGGCGCGGTGGACGCCCTCCAGCCGCGCGGCCCGGGTCCACGGATCGAGCCGCGGTCCGCCCTCGACGGCGACGGCCGTGTCGCGCAGGAACTGCTCGACCGCCGCCACCAGCGCCGCCGCCTCCTCGGGCGAGGCCGACGCCGGGACGTCGATGCGGACGGGATCGGGGTCGGGGTCGGCGGCCATGGGCGGGAAGGCTACCGGCGGACCGCGCCGGCCCGGAGCGCGGGCGAGCGCGACCCCGCCGGCCGTGGGGCGAGGCATCGACCATCTAGTCTCGCCCCCGATGCCGAGCGTGCCCGTCCTCGACCACGACGCCGTGCTGGCGGCCGTCACGCCCGCCGACGCCGTCGACCACGTCCGCGACGGCTTCCTGCGCCACCACGAGGGCGCCTGGCGGATGCCGTCGAAGGTCTACCTGGAGAGCCCGCCGTTCGGCGACTTCCGGGCGATGCCGGCGCTCGGCGACGGCTACGCGATGCTGAAGTGGATCTCGTCCTTCCCCGGCAACCCGGCGCGCGGGCTGGCGACCGTCCAAGGGATCGTGGTGCTCTCCGACGCCGAGACCTCGGAGCCGCGGGCGCTGCTCGACGCGCGCGCGGTGACCGCGCTGCGGACCGGGGCGGTGGCCGCGGTCGCCGCCCGCGCGCTGGCCCCCGCCGGCGCCCGCACCGTCGGCGTGATCGGGGCCGGCCTCCACGGCCGCTGGGCCGCCCGCTGCCTGGCCGCCGCCGGCTACGGCCCGGGGGTGGCGAGCGATCCGCGCCCGGAGGCCGCCGACGCGCTCGCCGCCGAGCTGGGCGACAGCTGGCGCAGCGGCACGCGCGAGCAGGCGCTGGCCCAGGACGTCGTCTGCTGCGTCACCCCGGGCGCGGCGCCGGTGGTGACCGTCGACGACCTGCGCCCCGGCCTGCACCTGAACATGCTCGGCGCCGACGGTCCGGGCAAGCAGGAGGCGACCGTCGAGGCCGTGCGCCGCTGCCGGCTGTTCTGCGACGAGTGGGCCCAGGCCAGCCACGGCGGCGAATTGACCGCGGCGGTCGAGGCGGGCGCGATCGGCCGCGACGACGTCCGCGACCTCGGGGCGGTGCTGGCCGGCGACGCCGGCGGCCGCGAGGACGACGGGGAGGTCACGCTCTTCGACTCGACCGGGCTGGCGATCCAGGACCTGGCCGTCGCGCTGGCGGCGCTGCGAGCCTGGGAGGCGGGCCGGATCGCCGCCCCGCAGACGACGATCTGAGCGGCGCCGCGGCACACGGCGTACGCCGCGGGAACGCCGTACGCCGGTGCACTCGCGGCGAAACTGTCCCGACGCGGCTTGTGAATCGGGGACTTTCGTCCCGAGACCGTCCGGGAACCGGCGCCCAGGAGTTGTCCTGGCGTTACCGAAACGGGGAACATGGGGTATCGGCCTCTCGGTCGTGACCGTCCCCATCCGGTCGTTTCTCCCGGGCGCCTCGGCGTCCGGCCCCCAATCCCCCATCCACAAGGTCCCCCAATGTTGTCGCTCGCCGTCCTCTTGGCGGTCGTGTCGGCCATCCTGGCCATCGACGCCCGCTGGGCGCATCGGCTCGACGTTGCCGTCGCCTCCGGCATCGTCGCCACCCTCGCCGCCTGCGCGGCGCTGGTCGGAACCCTGCCGGTCGCCCTCGGGATCGTGGCCGCGTGGCTGCTCGCGTCGCTCGGGATCGGTGCCGTCGTCCTCGTCGCCGGGCTCGCCCGGCGACCGGGCGGCGGCTCCGGCCTGGCCTGGTGGTCAGGTTTCGAGCAGTCGCGCGACGTCCGCCAGGTACTGCTCGATCGGAAGCAGGAACGAATCGTGACCCCACGGTGAGCTGAACGCTCGCCGCTCGACCGCGACCCCGCCCGCCGTCAACCCGGCGGCCAGGTGGTCGCTGTGCTCGGGGCCGAACCGCCAGTCGCTGTCGAAGCTGGCGACCAGCACCCGCGTGCCCGCCGCCGCGACCGCGGCCACGCGCGCGGCCGCGTCCTCCTGCTCGAAGGGCGCGAAGGCGTCCATCACCCGCGTCAGGTACAGGTAGCTGAGCGCGTCGAAGCGCTCCAGGAAGCTCGCCGCCTGGTGGTGCAGGTAGTGCTCGACCTCGAAGTCGGGCCGGAACCAGTCGTGGCCGTCGCGCGGCGGCGGCCCGGCGGGATCGCGGCGGGCGCGGTCGAACTTGCGCTCCAGCGCCTGCTCGGAGACGTAGGTGACGTGGCCCAGCATCCGCGCCGCGGCCAGGCCCGCGCGCGGGCCGGGGCCACGGCCGACGTAGCGGCCGCCGTCGAAGTCGGGATCGCGCAGGATCGCCTCGCGGGCCGCCGTCGAGAGCGCGATGTTCTGGGCGCTGAGGCGGGCGCTGGCGGCGACGATCACCGCTCGATCGACCTGCTCGGGCGCCTGCAGCAGCCACTCCAGCACCTGCATCCCGCCGAGCGAGCCGCCGACCAGCGCGTGGATCCGCCGCACGCCGAGCCGTTCGAGCAGCGCCCGCTGGACCCGCACCAGGTCGGCGATCGTCAGCGCCGGGAAGTCGAGCCCGTACGGCTCGCCGGTCCGCGGATCGACCGACGACGGGCCGGTGGTGCCGCGGCAGCCGGCCAGCAGGTTGGCGCAGACGACGAACCGGCGGTCGCTGTCGACCGGCCGCCCGGGCCCGATCAGCACGTCCCACCAGCCACGCCGCTCAGGATCGCCGTGGTGACCGGCCGCGTGGGCGTCGCCGGTCAGAGCGTGGCAGACGACGACCGCGTTGGCGCCGTCGGCGTCGAGCGTCCCGTAGGTCTCGTAGGCGACCTCGACCGGCGCCAGCGTCGACCCGTTGTCCAGCCGCAGCGGACGCTGCTCGTCGAAGAGCACGATCCGCTGGGTCTCGACGCGGCCGAGCCCCGCGCCGACGACCGCGGCGCGACCGTCCGGTTCGAGCGTCTGGTGCGTCATCGGTCGAACGTACGCGTCGGGCGCGATCGGCGGGTCGCGCCCCGGCCGCCCGTCGGCGACCGGGGGCGATCGGCGCTCAGGCCGCGACCGCCGTGCGCGACTTCGCCAGCGCCTGGTCGAGGTCGGCCAGGAGGTCGTCGATGTGCTCGATCCCGACCGACAGCCGGACGGTGTCGGGCGTGACGCCGGCGGCGGCCAGCTCCTCCTCGTTGAGCTGCGAGTGGGTGGTCGAGGCGTTGTGGATCGCCAGCGACTTGGCGTCGCCGATGTTCGCCAGGTGGCTGAAGAGGCCGAGGCTGTCGATGAAGGCGCGGCCGGCGTCGTAGCCGCCCTTGACGCCGAACGTCACCAGCGCCCCGCCGCCGCCGCGCAGGACCCGCTGGGCGACCTCGTGGTGGGGGCTCGACTCGAGGCCGGGGTAGGCGACCCAGGCGACGTCGGGGTGCGCCTCCAGGTGCTTGGCCACGGCCAGCGCGTTCTGGTTGTGGCGCTCCATCCGCAGCGTCAGCGTCTCGACGCCCTGGAGGATCAGGAAGGCGTTGAACGGCGACAGCGCCGCGCCGGTGTTGCGCAGCAGCACGGTGCGGGCGCGGAGCACGAAGGCGACCGGGCCGACGGCCTCGGTCCAGACCACGCCGTGGTACGACGGATCGGGCTTGGCCAGCGTCGGGTAGCGATCCGGCTGGGCCGCCCAGTCGAACGTGCCGGCGTCGACGATCGCGCCGCCGATCGAGTTGCCGTGGCCGCCGAGGAACTTCGTCAGCGCGTGGACGGCGATGTCGGCGCCCTGCTCGAAGACCCGCGCGCCGACCGGGCTCGGGACGGTGTTGTCGACCACCAGCGGCAGCCCCGCCGCGTGCGCCGCCTCGGCCCAGGCGGGGATGTCGAGCACGTTCAGCTTCGGGTTGCCGATCGTCTCGCCGAAGACCAGCTTCGTGCGCTCGTCGGCGACCCGGGCGACCGCGCCGGGATCGTCGGCGTCCACGAACCGGACCTCGATCCCGTACTGCGGCAGCGTGTGCGCGAAGAGGTTGTAGGTGCCGCCGTAGAGCTGCGAGACGGAGATGATGTTGTCGCCCGCCGACGCGACGTTGAGGATCGCGTAGGTGGTCGCCGCCATCCCCGAGGCGGTCACCAGCGCCGCCGCGCCGCCCTCGAGCTGGGCCAGCCGCTGCTCGAGCACGTCCCAGGTCGGGTTCATGATCCGGGTGTAGATGTTGCCCGGCTCCGAGAGCGCGAACAGGTTCGCCGCGTGCTCGGTGTCGTTGAACGTGTAGGACGTGGTCTGGTAGATCGGCACCGCCCGGGCGTTGGTGGCGGCGTCCGGCTCCTGGCCGCCGTGGAGGGCGATCGTCTCGGGGCGGTACTGCGGATCGGCGGACACGGAGCTGCTTTCGGTCGTGGTCGTGGTCGGGCTCCCGGCGGCGGGAGCGGCAGGTCGTTCGGGCTCGGTCGGCGGAGCGTACCCGCCCCGGAGGGCCCGGCGCAGGCGGCCGATCAGGCCCCCGCGGAGCGGCTCGCTCACGCCGCCGCGGCGGCCGGCGCGACCAGCTCGCGCGCGACCGGCGTCGGGTTGCGGAAGAGGTCGAGGACGGGGCAGTGGGCGTCGACGGCGTCCGCCAGCTCGCGGTAGCGCTCGGCGCTCTCGGGCCCGCGCGGGGTCACCCGCAGCCGGACGCCGGTGTAGCCGGCGCGGACCTGGTCGTCGAAGCCGAAGAAGCCGCGCACGTCGAGGTCGCCCTCGGCCTCGATCTCGATCGCGTCCAGCTCGACCCCGAGCTTCGCCGCCCAGAAGCGGTAGCTGATCGCCTGGCAGCTGGCGAGCGCGATCAGGGCGTGCTCGACCGGGTTGGCGCCGCCGTCCTCGCCGCCGAGCGTCGGCGGCTCGTCGACGACCACGGCGTGGTCGCGGCTGGTCAGCTCGACCCGGGTCGGGCCGGTCAGGGCGCCGCGGGTGGAGAAGACCACCGTCGCCCGCTGCGGCTCGGCGGTGGTGACGCGCTCGTACTCGTCGATCAGGGCGGAGAAGGACATGCCCCGGGACTATATACCGATTCCTGATCGGCTTTTTGTATTTCCCGTGATCGGTCGGTCCGTGAAACGACGCGACCCCCGCGGCGGCAGCACGCGGGGGTCGCGGACGATCGGCGGAGGGCCGGCGGCCTACAGCGGGATGTTGCCGTGCTTGCGCTTCGGCTGCGGGACCCGCTTGGTCCGCAGCAGCCGCAGCGCGCCGGCGACCTTCGCGCGGGTCTGCGACGGCTCGATCACGTCGTCGACGTAGCCGCGCTCGGCCGCCACGTAGGGGTTGATGACCCGCGCCTTGTAGTCGTCCATCAGCACCTTGCGGCGCTCCTCCGGCGTCGGCGAGCCGCCGATGTCGCGGCGGTAGATGATGTTGACCGCGCCCTCGGCGCCCATCACCGCGAACTCCGACTGCGGCCAGGCGAAGTTGAAGTCGGCGCCCAGGTGCTTGGACGCCATCACGTCGTAGGCGCCGCCGTACGCCTTGCGGGTCACGACGGTGACCTTCGGGACGGTCGCCTCGGCGTAGGCGTAGAGCATCTTCGCGCCGTGGCGGATGATCCCGTTCCACTCCTGCGAGGTGCCCGGCAGGAAGCCCGGGACGTCGCAGAAGGTGACGATCGGGATGTTGAAGGCGTCGCAGGTGCGGAGGAAGCGCGCGGCCTTCTCCGACGCCTCGATGTCGAGCACGCCGGCCATCTGGTTCGGCTGGTTGCCGACGACGCCGATCGCGTGGCCGTCGATCCGGCCGAAGCCGCAGAGGACGTTGCGGGCGAAGTGCTCGTGGACCTCGAAGAAGTCGCCGTCGTCGACCACGAGCTTGATGACCTCGCGCATGTCGTACGGCTTGTTCGGGTTCGCCGGGACCGCGTCGTTCAGCTCCGGGACGTCGCGATCCACCGGGTCGCTGGTCGGCAGCACCGGCGGCGTCTCGAGGTTGTTCTGGGGCAGGAACGAGAGCAGGTAGCGCGTCTCCTCCAGCGCGTGATCCTCGTCCTCGAACGCGAAGTGGGCGACGCCCGACTTCGTGTTGTGGCTCATCGCGCCGCCGAGCTCCTCGAACCCGACCTCCTCGCCGGTCACCGTCTTGATGACGTCGGGACCGGTGATGAACATATGGGAGGTCTCCTTGACCATCCCGATGAAGTCGGTGATCGCCGGCGAGTAGACGGCGCCGCCGGCGCACGGCCCCATGATCAGCGAGATCTGGGGGATCACGCCCGACGAGTCGACGTTGCGCTGGAAGACCTCGCCGTAGGCGCCGAGCGAGACGACGCCCTCCTGGATCCGGGCACCGCCCGAGTCGTTGATGCCGATCACCGGACAGCCGGTCTTCGCGGCCAGGTCCATGACCTTGCACATCTTCTCGCTCATGACCTCGCCGAGCGAGCCGCCGAAGACGGTGAAGTCCTGCGAGAAGACCGCGACCGGACGACCGTCGATCGTGCCGTGGCCGGTGACGACGGCGTCGCCCCACGGCCGCTGCTTCTGCATGTCGAAGTCGTAGGTCCGGTGGCGGACGAACGTGTCGAGCTCCTGGAAGCTGCCCTCGTCGAGCAGCTTCTCGATCCGCTCGCGCGCGGTGTACTTGCCCTTGGCGTGCTGCTTCGCGACCGCCTCCTCCGAGGCGGCGTGGATCGCCTGGTGGCGCAGGTCCCGGAGCAGGTCGAGCTTCTCGTCGAACGTCTCGGGCGATTGCAGACGCTGGCTCATCAGGCCGGGGATGCTATCCCCGGACCCCCGTTCGCCGCTGGCCGCTCGACCGGCGACCCCCCGACGGGGGGCGGAGCGAGCCGGAGGCGGCCTCCGTCGGGCCGCCCGCGGGACGCGATCCGGTTGTTCACAGGAACTGCACCGACCGGTCACAAGTCGACCGCGTACTCGGGCTCAGGCTGGTGGTCTCGACCTCGCGGCGTCGGCGTCAGCCCGCCGTGGGTCGAAATCGTTTCGCCCCCCGAATCAGCAAGGAGCTCGGGTGACCGAGTCATCGACCCTCGCGCGCCGCCGCCGCTGGTGGCGCGTCCCTCTCGTCACGTCCGCGATCGCGCTCGCCGCGCCGGGAGCCGCCGCCGCGGCCGACCGGCTGTCGGTGATCGACGACCGGGAGCCACTCGGCCCCGGGATCGTCCTCCAGCACCAGAAGTACCTGGAGTCGAGCGGCTGGATCGACCGCCACGTGCTGACCGTCGACCTGGCCAACCCGGCCGTCGGCACCGACCTGCTGCACGCCGAGAAGGTCGCCCAGGGCTCGCCCCTGACCGAGCAGGCCAACCGCGTCGGCGCGGTCGCCGGCGTCAACGGCGACTTCTTCGACATCGGCAACTCGAACGCCGCGCTCGGCTTCGAGTACCAGGGCGGGCGGTTGCGCAAGACCGGCACCCGCAACAACGGCCAGACGATCGGCGTCACCAACGACCGCGTCGGCGCGCTGGCCAACCTGGCGCTCGACGCCAAGGCCACCTTCGGCGGCCGCGACGTGCCGGTCAGCGGCCTCAACCAGGTCGGGATCGGCGCCGGCAAGATCGGCGTCTACAGCGACGAGTGGGGCGCCGCCAGCCGCGCCGTCCAGGCCGGATCCGGCAACACCGCCGAGGTCCTGATCGCCGACGGCAAGGTCACCCAGGCCGCCGCCGCTCCGGGCAGCGGCCAGCTGCCGAGCGGCACCACGGCGCTGGTCGGCCGCGACGCCGCCGCCGACGCGCTCCGCACGCTCCAGGTCGGCGACCCGGTGACGCTGACCTACGGCGTCGCCCCCGAGGTGGCCGGGCAGTTCCGGTTCGCGCTCGGCACCGACGCCCAGCTGGTCCGGGGCGGCGACCCCGTGCCGGACAGCGAGTCGGGGGCCGGCGCGTCCGGCAACTCGATCGCGCCGCGGACGGCGATCGGCTTCAAGGACGGCGGCAAGACGATGCTGCTGGTCACGGTCGACGGTCCCGGCGGCACCGGCAAGGGCGGCGTGACGCTGCCGCAGCTGGCGCGGATGCTCGACGACCTCGGCGCCGAAACCGCGGTCAACCTCGACGGCGGCGGCTCGACGACGATGGTCGGCCGGCCGCTCGGCGGCGACCGGGCGACGGTCCGCAACGTCCCCTCCGACGGCAACGAGCGCAACGACCCGAACGGCGTCGGCGTGTTCGTGAACCGCGGCGACGGCCAGGTCCGCGACCTGGTGGTGCGGCCCGACGGCGACGAGGCCCGGATCTTCCCCGGCCTTCACCGCACCCTCAGCGCCGACGGCGTCGACTCGAACCAGGCCCCGGTGGCGATCGGCCGCGGCGACGTCCGCTGGACGGCCGACGGCGGCTCGATCTCCGGCGGGCTGCTGAAGGCCCCGGCGGACGCGCGCGGCACGATCCGCGCCCGCGCCACCACCGACGGCGCCCAGGCCGACGCCCCGGTGCGGGTGCTCGGGCCGCTGCGGACCCTGGAGCTGTCGACCCAGCGGCTGTCGTTCGCCGACGCCAGCAAGTCGACCACGCTGCGGGTGATCGGCCGCGACGCCCACGGCTTCACCGCCCCGGTCGAGGCGACCGACCTGGAGCTGGACTACGACCCGAAGGTGGTCAAGATCACGCCCGCCGGCGCGGCGCTGAAGGTCGCCGCCGTCGGCACCGGCGGCACGGTGATCACGGTCAGGGCCGGCGGCCAGACCGCGAAGCTGCCGACCAGCGTCGGCGTCACCACCGACAGCGTCTACGCGTTCGACAACGACGACGAAGCGACGCGCTGGACGACCAACGGCACCGCCGGGGTCGCCAAGACGCTGACGAAGGACCCCGAGGGCCTGCGCCTGACCTACGCGCCCGGCCGCAACATGGGGATCACGAAGACCCCGATCGAGACCCGGCCGGCCGTTCCCGGCCAGCCGCTGCGGGTCAAGGTGCGGCTGTACTCCGACGGCGAGTTCGAGTTCGGCTCGCTGTACTGGGTCGACGCCGCCGGCGCCTCGAAGAACCTGCTGACCGCGGGCCCGAAGACCGCCGGCTGGACCACGCTCGAGTGGACGATGCCGGCCGACACGAAGTTCCCGATCAAGGTCACGCAGCTGCAGGCGATCCAGACCAACACGGCCAAGCAGCGCAACGGCTACGTGATCTGGCAGAAGATCGAGGCCGACAACGCGGCTCCGGTCGACATCCCCGAGCAGGAGCCGCTGCGGCCCGACCCGCTGTTCTCGCCCGACGGCCGCACCAACGGCGAGGACGACTGGTCGTTCGCAACCCTCTCGGACGTCCAGTTCACCGCCGCCAACCCCGAGCTGGCGAAGGTCGGGATCGCGGCGCTGAAGCGGATCCGCCAGCAGCGCCCGGACCTGATCGTCCTCAACGGCGACATCACCGACCTCGGCGCGGCCGAGGACCTGACCCTCGCCCGCCAGACGCTCGAGGCCGGCGGCTGCCGCCTGATCCCGCTCTCGTCCGAGATCGGCCGCGACGACACCCCGGCGCCGACCGACGAGCAGACCCCCTGCTACTACGTGCCGGGCAACCACGAGTCCTACCGCGCCAGCGGCCAGGGCGACCTGGCCCCGTTCCAGGCCGAGTTCGGGCCGACCTCGGGCACGTTCGACCACAAGGGCACGCGGTTCGTCCTGCTCAACAGCGCGCTCGGCTCGCTGCGGGGCTCGGACTTCGGCCAGCTGGGGATGCTGCAGGCGGCGCTGAAGGACGCGCAGGCCGATCCCGACGTGAAGAACGTCGCGGTCTTCGCCCACCACCCGGTCGACGATCCGGGCGGTGCCGGCCAGAGCCAGCTCGGCGACCGGACCGAGGTCGAGCTGATCGAGAAGCTGCTGACCGACTTCCGGGTCGCGTCGGGCAAGGGCGCCTCGATGACCGGCAGCCACGCCCAGATCGCCGACGTCCACCGGGTCGAGGGCGTGCCGTACACGGTCCTCCCGTCGTCCGGCAAGTCGCCCTACGGCACCCCCGAGCGCGGCGGCTTCACCGGCTGGATGAAGTGGTCCGTCGACCGCGACGCGAACGCCGACGGCCAGTGGCTGACGGCCGACGTGCGGGCCTTCGCCCAGTCGATCGACCTGCAGGCGCCGGCGACGCTGGAGGTCTCCACCAGCGCCACCCTCGGCGGCAGCATCGTCCAGCCCTCCGGGGTCCAGAACGGCACCCGGATCGTGCCGCTCCGCTACCCGATGTCGGTCCACTGGGGCGGCTCGGAGAGCCTGGCGATCGGGCGCGGCACGGCCGCGGTCGACGCCGCGCGGCGGGCCGGCAAGGTGGCGATCCTGGATCCGGTCACGCGTGAGCTGACCGGTCTGCGGACGGGCGCGGTCGACGTCTCGGTGACCAACGACTCGATGCGCGAGTTCAGCGACGAGGCGTCGCTGGCCCCGATCGTGACCCAGAAGCGGATCGACGTGGTGGCCTACGCCGGGCCCGGCCCGCGCTTCGCGGCCGCGCCGCCGGTCTTCACCCTCCAGCCCCAGGGCACGATCAGCCCCGGCCAGTGGGTGACGGTGCGCAACGGCGGCGACCAGCCGCTGAAGATCGGCGAGGTCCGCGTGCGGGCGGCCGACGAGGGCTCGGAGGGCGACTTCCTGGCCTCGTCCGACTCCTGCCGCGACGCCGAGGTGGCGCCCGACGCCAGCTGCCGGGTGCTGGTGCGGTTCGCGCCGAGCCGCGCCAACGCGACCTCGAACGCGACGCTCGAGTTCCAGACCAACACCGCCGAGCGCGAGCAGCGGGTGGCGCTGACCGGCGTCAGCAGCGGGCTGCCGAAGGGCGATCCGGGCGACGACGGCACCGCCGGTCCGCAGGGGCCGCAGGGGCCGAAGGGCCAGGACGGGGCCGGCGGCGCGCCGGGTGGCCCGGGGCCGGGCGGTCCGAGCGGTCCGGCCGGGCCGAAGGGGCCGAAGGGCGATCGCGGTCCGAAGGGCGCCAGCCCGCGGATCACGGTCTCCTGCCGGCTGGTGAACCGGCGCCGCTCGGTCCGCTGCGCGGTCCGCCAGAGCGGCACCCCGGCGAAGGTGCGGGCGACGGCGAAGGTCGCCGGCAAGTCGCGGACGATCACCCGCAGCGGGCGCTCGTTCGCGTTCACGGTCAACGCGGCCAAGCGGCTGCGGACGGCCGCCCCGGTGCGGTTCACCGCCCGGATCGGCGGCGCCAGCCGGACGCTGACCGTCCGCGCCGGCGCGAGCCGCTCGGCGACGGTCCGCTAGCGGCATCCGCTCCCGGGTGGCGGGCCGTCGGCCCGCTGCCCGGGGAGCGGCGTCAGCTGCCCGGCTTCAGCGTCATCACCAGCACCGCGACCACGACCAGCGTGATCGCGATCAGGTGCAGCCGGGCGACGAGCGCCGCGGTCGCCGCGTACTGCGGGTCGCCGGTCGGGTCGCCCTCGACGGCGGCGGCGCGCTTCGACAGCTCCTCGGAGCGGGGGATGATCAGCGCCCCGTAGAGGCCGAAGAGCACGAACAGGATCAGCAGCGAGGCCGAGACCCAGGGCTCGGAGAAGGCCGAGGCGTCGGCGGCCATGTAGAGGCCCGCGATCAGCACGATCGTCATCCCCGGCGTCACGACGGTCCGCCCGAGCTGGGCGATCGCGCCGTGGAAGGCGCCCAGCGCCTGCGGCTGGTGGCGCTGGAGGTAGGCCCCGATCGGCGGCGTCACGATCGTCGCCCCGAAGGCGAAGACGACGCCGATGATGTGGATCGCCTTGGCGACCGTGTAGGCGGTGACCAGCGCGAGCATGCGGGCGAGGGTACCGCCCGCCCGCGGACGGCGACCGCCCCGCGCGACGCGCGACCCGCGGCGAGGTGCCAGCATCTGGCCGATGCGCGCCGTCCGCTCGTTGCTCCCGCTCGCCGCGGCGCTGCCGCTGGCCCTGCCGCTGCTGAGCGCGGCACCGGCCGCGGCCCACGGCGGGATCACCATCGCCGAGGGCGGACGCGGCGGGACCCGGATCGTCGTCCAGGGCGCCGAGGCGCACACGGAGCGCGGGGCCGGGGTCGACCTGTCGACCGTCCTCGACGGGCCCGGCAGCGGCGAGGGCTCGAAGGTCGTCTACTGGGTGCGGCCGAAGACCGGCAAGAGCTTCCGCGTCCGCACCGACCGCGACGCGGGCGGCGTCCACCACGCCGAGCTGCTGACCGCCGGCCGCGGCGCCTGGCAGGACTGGGACGTGTCGGCGTTCGTGACCCTGGCGACCGGCAAGACGCTGCGGGTGACCAACGACAAGAGCGACCCGCCCGGGCCGCCGCCGGCCGAGAAGCGCGAGGCCCCGGCGACGACCACCGGCGCCACGACCACCGACAGCACCGCCTCGGCGCCGCCGGCGCCGAGCACGGAGGCCGACAGCGGCACGGTCGAGGACGTCAGCGGCGACGGCGACGGCCCGCCCGGCTGGGCGATCCCCAGCATCGTGGTGGTCGTGCTGGCCGCGCTCGGCGTGGTGCTGCTGCGCCGCCGCTCGGCCGGCGACGGCCACGGCGGCGAGGACTAGGGCCGGACGGCGGCGGTCCGCGCGCCGCCGTCGGGCAGCAGCCCGATCAGCGCGGCCGGCGCGACCGTCAGCGGCCGATCGGCGCGCCAGACGAAGACCCGGTACTGGGCGTTGCGCGTGGTCCGCACCAGCCGCAGCCCCGCGGGCACCGGCGGCGCGGGGACGGCCGGCGGCGCCTGGCGCCCCGACCGCACGGGCCGGTCGACGATCGCCACCGTCCGCACCGCCACCGGCGCCTCCGGCGGCACCGTCCGCAGCCCCGGCGCGTAGAGCGTCGAGACCAGCGGCTGGAAGCGCGAGACGAGCAGCAGCTGCGGCCCCGGCTGGCCCGCGGTGGCCGCCCGCATCGCGCCCCGCCAGTCGTCGCGGCGGTACTGGGGCGTGGCCGCGACCGCCACGATCACCGCCAGCTGGACGACCACCACGACCGCCGCCGCGAACGTGCCGCGACGGCCCAGCCGCAGCGCCCCGAGCGCGGCCAGCACCGCCAGCGGCGGGATCAGCACGACGTAGTTGCGGGTCAGGACGACGTCGAAGCCGAGCGCGACCCCGGCGATCGGCAGCGCCCAGACCAGCGCCACCAGGCCCAGCAGCGCCGTCGCCGCCGTCGGGCGCCGCTCGCGCGGCCAGGCGCCCGCCAGCACCAGCCCGGCCAGCACCAGCGCCAGCGCGATCCCGACCACGTACTCGGCCGGCGCGTCGTAGCCGATCGCCAGCTGCTTCGGCAGCTCGCCGATCCGCTCGGGCAGGCTCTTGACGCCGGCGATCGCCTCGTACATCGAGGTCGAGCGCTGGGCCAGCGCGACCGGCAGCAGCGTCGCCGCCCCGACCGCCGCGGCGGCCAGCGGCAGCAGCCGGGCAGCGCCGATCCGGGCCAGCGGCCCGCCCTCGCCGGCCGCCGTCGGGGCCGGCGCCCCGATCCGCGCGGCCAGCGACGGCCGCACCATCAGCGCCACCAGCAGCAGCGATCCGAGCGCCAGCAGCAGCCCGCCGAAGTAGTGCGTCCAGGTGGCCAGCACGGCCGCCCCCGCCCACCACCAGAGCCGCCGCGACGTCGGCGCAGCCAGCGCCGCCGCCAGCGCCAGCCAGGCCAGCGCGGCGGTCAGCAGCAGCAGGCTGTAGGCGCGCGCCTCCTGGGCGAACCACTGCCCCAGCGGGTTGACGGCGAAGAGCAGCGCCGCGAGCAGCCCGGCGACGGTCACCGGCGGGCCAAGCGGGCGCCAGTCGCGACCGCCGACCCGTCCGGCCAGCAGCGCCACCGGCACCGTCGCCGCGGCACCGGCCAGGGCCCCGAGCGAGCGCACGCCCAGCTCGCCGGTGCCGGTCAGCTGGGTCCAGCCCCAGGCGACCAGGTAGTAGAGCGGCGGGGTGTTCTCCGTCCGCTGGATCGTCGACCAGGCGTCGCCGAGCGAGCCGGAGAGGATCTGGACCGTGTAGGCCTCGTCCAGCCAGTAGCTCTGCCCGCCGGCGGTCGGCAGCCGCAGCAGCAGGGCCAGCAGCACGACGGCCGCCAGCCCCCACGCCTCGCGACCCTTGACCACGTGGCCCCGACGCGGCGCCTCCAGCGAGGCGCCGTCGACGGGAGCGGAGCTCACCCGAGGTCACCGCCGGCGGTCGGGGGCGCGCCGGTCTCGTCGTCGCCGCCGCCGAAGCCCTCGCGGGCGAGGAACTCCTCGACCCAGAGCGGGTTCTCCTTCGAGCGGGTGATCGTGGTCAGCAGGTCGGACATCGTCGAGACCTCCTCGACCTGCTCCTTCAGGAACCACTGGATGAACTGCTCGGACTGGTAGTCGCCGGCGTCGCGAGCGACCTTGGCCAGGTGCTCGATCTGGCCGGTGACCTGCTTCTCCTGCTCGAGCGCCAGCTGGACCGGCTCGACGATGTCGGCGAAGCCGTTCTTGGGCGCCGCGACGGCCGGGATCGTGACCTCGGCGTCCTGGTCGAGCAGGTACTGGACCATCTTCAGCGCGTGGCCCCGCTCCTCGACCGCCTGCTGGTAGAAGAACGCGGCCAGCCGCGGCAGCGTGTCGGCGTCGTAGTGGACCGCGACCGCGACGTACTGCTGGCTGGCGGCGAACTCGTTCGCGATCTGCTCGTTCAGGGCGGCGACGAAGGCGGGGGCGGGCATGCGCCCATCGTATCCGGGGCCGCAGCGGCCGCCGCTTCGGCCGCCCGAAGCAATTGGCGACTGCAACGGTCGGATATCGCTACCCTTGGTCGCGGATGGGCTCCACGGTCACCACCAAGAAGAAGTGCTGCAAGAGCCGGCCGCGCTGCAAGAAGTGCCCGGTGGTGTGGAAGCGGCTGGAGGCCGAGGAGCTCGCCAAGCGGCTCGGCAAGCGCGAGTACCGTCCGCTCGGCCCCGTGCCGAAGAAGGTCCTGAAGGACGCCCGCCGCTGAACGGCGCGGCCGGGTAGCCTGCGGCGCCATGGCCACCTGCCTCGTCACCGGCGGCGCCGGGTTCCTCGGGTCGCACCTCTGCGACGAGCTGCTCCGGCGCGGACACCGCGTGCTCTGCGTCGACAACCTGGAGACCGGATCGCTGCGCAACATCGCGCACATCCGCGACGACGCGTTCCGGTTCCTGCAGCTCGACATCATCGAGCCGTTCTTCGTCGACGAGCCGATCGACGTCGTCTACCACGCGGCCTCGCCGGCGTCGCCGATCGACTACCTGCGGCTGCCGCTGCACACGCTGAAGGTCGGCTCGCACGGCACCCACCACGCGCTCGGGCTGGCCAAGAAGCACCGCGCCCGCTTCCTGCTCTTCTCGACCAGCGAGGTCTACGGCGACCCCAAGGTCCACCCGCAGGAGGAGTCCTACTGGGGCCACGTCAACCCGATCGGCCCGCGCGGCGTCTACGACGAGGCGAAGCGCTACGCCGAGGCGCTGACGATGGCCTACCACCGCCAGCAGGGCGTCGACACCGCGATCGTGCGGATCTTCAACACCTACGGCGCGCGGATGCGGCCCCACGACGGCCGCGCGATCCCGACCTTCCTCCGCCAGGCGCTGGAGGAGCGGCCGATCACCGTCTTCGGCGACGGCGCTCAGACCCGCTCCTTCTGCTTCGTCGACGACCTGATCGCCGGCATCATCGCGCTGGCCGAGTCGGGCGTCCACGACCCGGTCAACGTCGGCAACCCGGACGAGTTCACGCTGCTGGAGCTGGCCAAGACGGTGATCGAGGTGACCGGCTCGCCGAGCGAGATCGTCCACCAGCCGCTGCCGACCGACGACCCGAAGCAGCGCCGGCCCGACATCACCCGCGCGAAGGAGCTGCTGGGCTGGGCGCCGAGCGTCGCCCTCCGCGAGGGCCTGGAGCGGACGATCGCCACCGCCGGCCGCAACGGCCTGCTCGGCAACCCGACCTAGGACCCGACAGCGACTCGACAGCGCGTCGAGTCGCGCCGCCGGATCGGGTGGTCGTCGCACGGGCTGATGCGACGCCGGGCTCGCACATCTGCGACGCTTGTCGTTGGTGCAGCCTGCGACACGTTCTCACGAGGCCGCCGAACGGCGATCGCCCGCGCCGGAGTCGTCGATCGACCCGAACGGGGCGAACGGGGCATCGGTCACCGCCCTGCTGCCGGCCGTCGACGTCCGAGCCAAGCGCCCAACGGCGATCCTGTTCCTGCTGCGGCTGGAGACGCTGCGGCGCGCCATGCGCCTGGGCGCGCTGCTGGCGATCGACATCTTCAGCGTCTGGGTGGCGCTGTTCGTCGCGCTGGCGCTGAAGGCGGCCTGGCTCGGCTCGTTCGACGCCAGCGCCCACGCCCACCAGGCCCGCGAGCTGGCGCCGTTCGCGATCCTCGTCGTGCTCTTCAACTTCGCCCGCCTGGGGCTCTACGGCCGCCGCAGCGAACGGCCGGGGCTGGGGAAGATCCTCACCGGCACCTTCCAGGCGATGGTCGTCTGCATGCTCTTCGCGCTGATCGACGGCCAGGAGTTCTCCAGCTACTACATCTTCTGGGGCGGCCTGATCGCGGCGATCGTCTTCATCGGCACGCTGCGGCTGGTCTACGAGAGCGCCAGCGGCTGGCTGCTGCGGCGGACCGGCCAGCAGCGACGGGCGATCCTGATCGGTCCCGCCCACCACGCCGACGCCGTCGCCGCGGCGCTGGCCGACGACGTCGACTCGGCGATCCGGGTCAGCGGCGTGCTGACCGTCGACGAGCACGACGAGCGCCCGCGCCGGGCCCGCTCGCTGGGCCAGGTCGGCGACCTGCCGGCGCTGCTCGGCCAGGGCGTCGTCGACGAGGTGATCATCGCCGACCCGGCCTTCCCGCAGGACCTCGCGCTCGAGGTCGTCGACCAGGCCCACAGTCGCGGCGTCCACGTGCGGGTGGCGCCCTCGACGATGGAGATCCTGGTCAAGCGGGCCGAGTTCCTGCCCGGCCAGACGCTGCCGCTGTTCGAGCTCAAGCCGCCGGTCTCCGAGGGCGTCGACTTCGCCATCAAGCGGGTCTTCGACCTGCTGGTCTCGACGGCGATCCTGCTGGTGCTGAGCCCGGTGCTGCTGGTGATCGCGCTGGCGATCCGCCTCACCAGCGCCGGCCCGGTGATCTACCGCTCGCGCCGGCCCGGCGTCGGCGGGCGGCCGTTCGACTGCTTCAAGTTCCGGACGATGTACCAGGACGCCGACCTCCGCCAGGCCGAGCTGGAGGAGCTGAACGAGGCCGGCGGCGCGATCTTCAAGATCCGCAACGACCCGCGCGTGACCCCGGTCGGCAAGCTGCTGCGACGGCTGTCGCTGGACGAGTTGCCGCAGCTGTTCAACGTCCTCCGCGGCGAGATGTCGCTGGTCGGCCCGCGGCCGCTGCCGCAGCGCGACTACGACCGGCTGGAGGAGTGGCACAAGAAGCGCTACCACGTGCTGCCGGGCGTGACGGGGCTGTGGCAGGTCTCGGGCCGCTCCGACCTGGACTTCGACGACATGGTCCGGCTCGACTTCCTGTACCTGGAGCGGTGGTCGGTGTCGCTCGACCTCTCGATCCTGGTCAAGACGGTCCCGGCCGTCTTCGGCCGCCGCGGCGCCTTCTGAGCGCCGCGACGACCTGACGGTCGCTCAGTCGCCGCTGGACGCCGTCGGGCGGCCGCCGACGGTGCCGTCCGCGCGGGTCGCCAGCGGCTGCTTCGGCGCGCTCGCCTCGCTGGCCGGCGCGCCGTAGAGCGTCGGGTCGAGGTAGGTCCCGGCCTCGTCGCCCGTCTTCGGAGCCACCGGCACGATCGCGTCGCGGCGGGCCTGCGGGTCGCGGCGGACGCCGGTCACCGACCACGAGACCTTCGTGTCGCCGTGCTCGCTGCGGATCGTGAAGCGCCCCTCGTCGTCGACCTCGTCGGCCACGATCGCCTGGCCGAAGCGGCCGATCGGGGTCAGGGCGTAGCGCCAGTCGCCGGCCAGCGTGGTCGCGTAGGCGGGCAGCCGCACGACCGCGCGGCCGTCGCCGTCGGTGGTGACGTTGCCCGTGTAGACGACGGTCAGGGCGTCGGTCTCGACCGGCGTGTGGGTCAGCGTTCGCTCGCTGGGGGCGCGCGGGTCGTCGATCCGGAAGCCGCTCTTGGTGCCGGTGACGGTCAGGTTGCCGTTGATCGTCACGTTGCCGTTGAAGAGGCCGGCCGTCTGGCCCTGGCCGAAGATCCCGGCGCCGCTGCCGTTGGTGACGCCCTCGACGGCGTTGCCCGGGTTGCCCGCGTTGACGTTCTCGCCGCGGACGCCGACGCCGGTGCCGCCGTTGATGCCGGTCTGGCCGAGCACGCCGATGCCGCCGAGCGGATCGGTCTGGAAGCCGCGGACGCCGTAGCCGCCCGGGCCGTCGTGGCGGCCGACCATCGCGCCGATGCCGTTGCACTTGCCGACGTTCTTCTCGCAGATCGCCCCGTTCTGGCGGGCGACGACCGCCTCGCCCGAGGAGCTGTCGCCGACCACCGCCGCCGCCGAGATCGAGCCGGTCACACCCCAGAGGGCGTTGCCGCCGCGGGTGTTGCTGAAGATGCCCGTGCCGGCGCCCGCGTGGTCGACGTCGATCACCCGCGAGCCGCTGGCCCCGTTGGTGATCTTCGCGCTCAGGACCGGGTCGTCGCCCGGCTGGGTCAAGGCGAGCGGCAGCGAGAGGTCGGCGTCGTCGCCCTTGGGTCCCTGCGGGCCGACGAGGCCCTGGGGGCCCGGGGCGCCGGTCTCGCCGCGCTCGCCCTGCGGGCCCGCGGGGCCTGCGGGACCGACCGGACCGAGCGGACCGACGGGTCCGACCGGGCCGGGGACGCCGGGGGCGCCGGCCGCGCCCGGGGCCCCCGCCGCGCCGGCGGTCCCGGCCGGGCCGGTCGCGCCGGCGGCGCCCTGCGGTCCCTGGACGGCCCAGGAGACCTTCAGCTGGCCGCGCGGGCAGCGGGCCCGCCTGGTCGAGAGGTTGAGGGTCCGGAAGGTCCGCGTGACGCAGGCGTAGAGGACGCCGGGCGTCGCCGCGGCCTTGGCCGACGCGGCCCCGGCACGGGGCGCGGCGGGGCCGGCGACGAGGGCGAGCAGGGCGGCGGCGAGGAGCAGGGCCAGCAGCGCGAGGCCGCGGGCTGATCGGTGAGGTGCGTGGTCCATCCCACCGGTCTATCGGCCGCCGCCGTGCGCGTACGTCGCATGCGGACGAACCGCCGGGGGTCGGCGGGGTCCGCCGCGCCGCGCGCGACCGGCCGAACGCGCGATGATCCTACGCGTCGATGAGCTCCACCTCGCTCACCCGCTGGTCGGACGTCCGCGGCCACGGGTTCCTCTTCCAGCAGCTGGTCCAGCGCGAGCTGCGGCAGAAGTACCAGGGCTCGGTGCTGGGTCTGGTCTGGTACCTGGTCAACCCATTGCTGCTGCTGGGGGCGTACTACCTGATGTTCGGGGTGGTGCTGAAGCCCGGCTTCCAGCACCCGGCCTACCCGCTCTTCATCATGTCGGCGATGGTCGTCTGGCTGCTGGTCAGCCAGACCCTGCCGGCGGCCGGCGACAGCCTGCTGGCCCAGGCGGCGCTGCTGCGCAAGTCCCGCTTCCCGCGCGAGATCATCCCGACCGCGGTCGTGACGGTGCAGGCGCTGACCTTCCTGGTGCTGATGGGGATCGTCGCGGTGCTGACCGTCGCCTTCCGCGGCACCCTCGACTGGCCGCTGCTGCTGCTGCCGGTGGCGACCGTGCTGCTGCTGCTCTTCGTCCAGGGGCTGGCGCTGGCGATCTCCGGCCTCCACGCCCACTTCCGCGACGTCGGCCCGATCGTCGGCGCGATCCTGGTGCCGTGGTTCTTCGTGACGCCGATCTTCTACCGGCCGACCGACATCACCGACCAGCCGTTCGCCCGCGCGGCGCTGGAGTGGGGCAACCCGGTGGCGCCGTTCGCCGAGTCGTTCCGCACGATCCTCTACGACGGCGCCGTGCCCTCGGCCGGGGCGCTGGCCTACATGGCGATCGCGGCGACCGTGGCGCTGGTCGGCGGCTGGCTGATCTTCCGCCGGCTCCAGCGCGACCTGGCGGTGATGCTCTGATGGCCGGGGGCTACGAGCAGGACGCGGTGCCGGTCGGGGCGATCCGGCTGGAGGCCGCGACCCGCAGTTTCAACGTCCAGGTCGACAGCGGCCGGACGCTGAAGGAGCTGCTGCTGCGCCGCGAGCACCGCGGCGGACCAGAGGCGGTGCCGGCGCTGCGCGGGGTCGACCTGGCGATCGAGCCGGGCGAGACGGTGGCGATCGTCGGCCGCAACGGCGCCGGCAAGAGCTCGACGCTGCGGGTGCTGGCCGGGATCGTCCCGCTCGACAGCGGCCGGGTCCGGATCGGCGGCCAGGTGGCGGCGCTGCTCGACCTGGCGGCCGGCTTCAGCCGCGACTTCTCCGGCCGCGAGAACATCCTGATGGGCGGCGCCCTCTACGGGCTGACCCGCCGCCAGGTGGAGGAGCGGCTGGAGGACATGATCGCCTTCAGCGAGCTGGGCGAGTTCGTCGACCTGCCGCTGAAGGCGTACTCGAGCGGGATGCTGGTGCGGCTGGCGTTCGCGATCGTCGCCTTCCTCGACGCCGACGTGCTGCTGATCGACGAGGTCCTGGCCGTCGGCGACGGCGCCTTCCAGCGCAAGTGCGAGGAGCGGATCGCCGCCCAGGTCAGCGCCGGCGCGACGCTGGTGCTGGTCTCGCACGACCTGGCCCTGATCGAGCGCACCTGCGCCCGCACCGTGCTGCTGGACAGCGGCGTGGTGGCGGCCGACGGCCCGACCGCCCAGGTGCTCGGCGAGTACCGCCACCTGCTGTCGGGCGAGGCGGCGCCGGTCCGCGGCACCCACCCGACGGCCGCGACCGTGCCCGTCACCGACCACGAGGAGCCCGCGTGAGACCCGAGGACGCCCTCGACGCCGCTCGCCGCCTGGCGGCCGAGCACGCGACGACGACCATCCCCGGCGACGGCCTGCGCGTCGAGCGCAGCTCCCAGCCGAGCGACGACCAGCTGCTGCAGTGGGCGGTGGTCGAGCCCGACCTGCGCGAGGTCCGCTCGACCCGGCGGCTGGGCGCGCCGGTGACGCGCACCAAGCAGGCGCTGCTGCGGCTGCTGGGCCAGTACCACGCCCAGGTGCTGTCGGTCCAGAACCGGGTCAACGTGCACCTGGCGCTGCGGTCGAGCCTGGTCCGCGACGAGCTGCGCGAGCTGCGGTCCGAGGTCGACGGCCTGCGCCGGCGGCTGCGCGAGGTCGAGGGCCAGCTGGGCGTCGAGCGCAGCGCGGCCGACGTCCGGGCCGACGAGCGCTCGGCGGTCCGCCAGGCCGAGGAGGAGGCGACCGCGCGCCGCCAGCAGCAGGCGCTGCGGGCCCAGCACGGCCTGCCGCCCCAGGACGACGCGGCGCGGGAGGGCGCGCGATGAGCATCACGGTCCACCAGGTGATCGGCGGGGCGGGGCCGTTCGACGCAATCACCACCCAGGCGATCCGCTACCGCAAGCTGTTCGACGCCTGGGGCTGGAGCGGCCAGGACACGGCGGTCCACATCGATCCGCGGGTCGGGGACGCGTTCCGCCCGATGCGCTCGCTGGTGCCGGCGGCGGGCGACGTGGTGTTCGCCCAGTACTCGGCCTACACGCCGGGCCTGAGCGAGCTGCTGCGCTGGCACGACCGCTCGCTGGTGCTGTGCCAGAACATCACCCCGCCGGAGTGGTTCTGGGCCTACGACCCGCTGACGGCGCTCCAGTGCTACCTGGGGCGGCGCGAGGCGGCGCGGGTGATGGAGTCGGCGACGGTGCCGGCCGGTGCGTCGCGCTACACGGCCGAGGAGTTCGGCGCCGACACGGTGATCCCGATCCTCTTCGAGCCCGAGCGCTACGGCGCGCCGGGACCGGACGAGCGGCCGGGGCCGGGGGGCCTGGTCGGTCCGCCGGCCGATGGTGGCGAGGTGCTGTTCGTGGGCCGGCTGTGCCCGCACAAGCGCCACGACGCGCTGATCCGCGCGGTCGCGCTGCTGCGGGCCCGGCACCGGCCGCGGGCGACGCTGCGGATCGTCGGCGAGCCGGTCAACGAGAGCTACGGCGAGATGGTGCTGCAGCTCGGCGAGCGGCTGCTGGGCGACGCCTTCACCTGGGAGCGGGGGATCAGCCAGGAGGACCTGGCCGACCGCTACCGCCATGCGCACGTGCTCTGCTGCATGTCGGAGCACGAGGGCTTCTGCGTGCCGATCCTGGAGGCCTTCCACTTCGGCCTGCCGGTCGTCGGCCGGCCCTCGGGCGGCGTCGCCGAGGTCGCGGGCGACGCGGCGATCCTGACCGAGGACGAGGACCTGGGCGTGATCGCCGGCCTGCTCGACGTGGTCCTCGGCGACGGCGACCTGCGGGCGCAGCTGCGCGAGCGCGGCCGGGCCCGGCTGGGCGTCTACGACGAGGACGCGACCGCCGGCGCGCTGAAGGCGGCGATCGAGCGGGTCGTGGCGCTGACGCCGGCGGCGGGGCGGTAGGGCCGACCCTTTGCCCTGCTCATCTCTACTTGCAATTATTGCGAGTAAAGATGAGTACGGTTCCCGTGCACGCCGCGCTCGGCGAGACGGTCGAGAACGTCGGACCAGCGCTGCTGGCGATCGGCGAGGACCAGTGGTTCGATCGCAAGTCCAGCAAGATCGCCGCGCGGTCCCTGGCCGAGGCTCTCTGCGGCATGGCGAACGCCGACGGCGGGGTGATCGTGGTCGGCCTCCACGACGGGGCCGTCGAGGGCACCGACCGCAGGATCACGCAACGCAACGGCCAGATGCAGGCGGGGGTCGACTTCTGCGTCCCGCCGGTGCACGTGAAGACCGAGCTGATCAGGTGCATCAACGCCGACGGCGTCGAGGACCACCTGCTGGTCATCGCCGTCGAGACGAGCGATGTCGTTCACGCGACCACCAAGGACGAGGTCTTCCTCCGGATCGGGGACGAGACCCGCCGGCTTGGCTTCCACCAGCGGCAGGAGCTGACCTACGACAAGGGGCAGGCGAGCTTCGAGTCCCGGGTGCTGCCGGAGGTCGGCCTGCCGGACGTCGACGTCGAGCTGCTGGCCGACTACGCGGCGGCGATCGGCAGCAGCGACGGCCTGCAGGTGCTGCGGGCGCGAGGTCTGGCGGTCGACGATCGCCTGACCGTCGCCGGGGCGCTGCTCTTCGCCCGCAACCCGCAGCGAGCGCTGCCGGAGAGCTTCGTGCGGGTGCTCCGCTACCGCGGACGCGAACGAGGCTCGGGGGCTCGGCAGCAGCTGCTGCACGACGAGCGGCTCGAGGGGCCGATCCCGTGGATCCTCGGCGCGGCGCAGGCGACGATCGAGGAGCTCCAGCCGAAGCGGCGGGCCCTGCAGGCGAACGGCCGGTTCGGAGAGGTCCCGTTGATCCCGCCCGATGCCTGGCTGGAAGGCCTGGTGAACGCGGTCGTCCACCGCTCCTACAGCGCCGGCGGCGATCACATCCGCGTCGAGATCTTCGACGACCGGCTGGAGATCTCCAGCCCGGGGCGCTTCCCCGGCCTGGTCGACCTCCGAAACCCGGAAGCCACCCTCCGCTTCGCGCGCAATCCCCGGATCGCCCGCGTCTGCTCGGACCTCCACTTCGGCCAGGAGCTCGGCGAGGGCGTCCGTCGGATCTTCGACGAGATGCGCCAGGCGGGCCTCGTCGACCCGTCCTACCGGCAGACCTCCGGCAGCGTCGAGCTGACGCTCCTGGCGGAGCCGGTCGACCGAGAGCTCGAGGCACGGCTTCCGGGCCATGCCCGCGCGATCACGTCCGCGCTGCGCGAGGCCGGCCGCCTCAGCACCGGAGAGGTCGTCGACCTGCTCGAACTCTCCCGGCCCGTCGTCCAGCGCGAGCTCGCCGCCCTCCGCGAAGCCGGCGTGATCGAGTGGGTCGGCAAGTCGCCCCGCGATCCGCGGGCGTTCTGGCGAATCGCACCGCCGACGTGACTTGCAACAAGGCCGATAAGTCTTGTTGCAAGTAGCCCCGACCCCGAGAACGAACGAGGCCGGCGCTCGCACGCCGGCCTCGTCCTTCGAGTCTTCCCCCGACGGCGGCGCGAGGCCGGCGGCGGGTGGATGCCCCGGGAGGGACTCGAACCCTCAACCTTCGGATTAAGAGTCCGCTGCTCTAACCAGTTGAGCTACCAGGGCCCGGCGATCGTACAAGATCGCCGGGTGGTGGCGTCGGCTCGCCGGCGGCTACTTGTCGTCCGGCAGGGTGATCGTGGTCGGGGTGCCCGAGCCGGCACCGGCAGCGGCGCTCGGGTCCTCGCCCTTCTGGATCGCCTTCGCCTGGGCCTCGACGTCCTTGCGCTGGGCGGCGGGGGCGGCGGCGACCGCGGCCGCGGCGTGGATCTTCGCCTGGCGGGTGCGCTTGGCGGCGACCTCGGCCTGGAGCAGCTGGAGGTAGATCGTGTAGGCCGGCTTCTGGCCCGCCTTCTCGGCCCGGGTGACCGCGTCCTGGGCGACCACGCCCTGGGCGTCGGCCCACTCGTCGGGCTTGTTCAGCAGCTGGGGCGAGAAGACCTGGGCCATCTTCTTCGCGACCTGGGGATCGATCGGGTCCGGCTTGGTAGCCAGGTAGCGGCGCCAGGCGTCGGCCGAGCCGTTCAGCTGGCGGCGGGCCTCGCCGGTGATCTCGAGGCTCTGGGGGTTGATCTCGCCCATCGCGCGGTCGAAGCGGACCGAGGCCAGGCTGGCCAGGGCCTTGCCGTTGCGGGGGTCGGCCACGACCTGCTTCTCGAGCTTCTCCTGCCGCTCGCGCTGCTCCTTGGCGATGTCGGTGCCGCCGCCGCTGTTGCCGTCGCTGAGCAGGCCGGGAAGGCCGGATCCGACGCCGAACAGCACCAGGCCGCCGACCAGGACGACCGCCAGGATCAGGTAGACGCCTTGGATGAAGCGCTTGCGGCCCGGGGCCCGCAGGTCGAAGAGCATGACCGGCAGGATAGACAGGAACGAGTGCCGAGCCGCCAGCGGTCTCGCCGCGGGCTAGGGCGAGGGCGGCTCGCGCGGGGTCTCGTCGTCGTCCGCCGGCCGCTCGCCGGCGAACGGATCGTCGGCGTCGAGGTCGTCGGCGGCCGACCACCAGGGCTGCTCGTCGCCCGCCTCGGTGGCCGTCGTGACCGGCGGTTCGTCGCCCGCCGGGGCCGGATCACCGTCCCCGTCCGGAGCCTCGTCGGGCCGTGGGCGGACCGCCCCGGCGTCGGCGTGGCCCTCGTCCGGATCCAGCTCCCAGAGCGGCGGTTCGTCGTCCTGCTCGTCGATCCGGCCGGCCCAGCCGTCGAGCGCCGGATCGCTGCCCGGCGGCACCGGACCGCCCTCGTCGCCGCCGAAGCCGTCGTCGCCGCCGAAGCCGTCGTCGTCGTCCTCGTCGTCGTCGCCGCCCTCCCAGTTCCAGCGACCGCCCGGCGGGCTGCGCTTCTCCAGGTAGGCGGCGATCAGGACGCTGATCTCGAACAGCACCACCAGCGGCGCCATCACCAGCAGCATCGTCACCGGATCGGGCGTCGGGGTGATCACCGCCGACACGACCGCCGCGATCAGCACCACCATCCCGCGCTGCTTGCGCAGCTGGCGCACGTTCATCACGCCCAGGCGGCTGATCGCCAGCACCAGCACCGGGATCTGGAAGACGATCCCGGTCCCGGCCAGGAAGAGCGCCACGAACTTGTAGTAGTCGCGGGCCTGGACGAGGACGTCGAACGCCTGGTCGTTGAAGTTCTGGAGGAAGTCGACCGCCCGTGGCAGCGCCAGGAAGTAGCCGAAGGCGACGCCGGCGTAGAAGAGGAACGGGACGCCGATCATCACCGGCACCACGACCCGCCGCTCGCGCTCGGTGAAGGCCGGGATCAGGAACGCGTAGAGCTGGTACAGCAGCAGCGGCAGCGCGATCACCAGCGCCGCGTAGAGCGCGACGTTGATCGTCTGGAAGAACGGCTCGGCCACGCCGAGGGTGACCGGCTGGCGCTTGGTGGTGGTGGGGGCCAGCTTCGAGACCGCCTCGAGCGCCGCCGCGGCCTGGCGGACGGCGGCCACCTGCTCGGCGTTGCGGGCGCCCTGGGCGCCGGACGCGCCCGCCGACCCGCTGGCCGAGCCGCCCGCGTCGCGCGAGAGCTGCTCGATCGCCGGCCCCAGCCGGCCGAGCGCCCTCGCGACCGCGCGGTCGAAGCAGGCGCTCTTCTCCAGCGCGTCGCCGGGCGCGCGGCAGTCGCCGACCTTCTGGGCCTTCTCCAGCGGTCGGTTGACGATGTCGAGGACGTTCTGGTGCTGCCAGTACGTGAAGCTGAACGCGACGACGAGGATCCCGAGCGAGACGAAGAGCCGGGTCCGCAGCTCGCTGAGGTGCTCGACCAGCGTCAGCCGGGCCTCGTGCGAGACGGGGCGAAGGGCCGGCATGGGGGGTGGGGCGGCTTACTCGCCGGGGGTCTTCTGGCGCTGCTCGACCGGCTGCGCGTCGACGGTCTCCTCCGGCGCGGCGTCGAGCGCCTGGGCCGTCGGCTTGGCGTCGTCCTTGTCGTTGCCGGAGATCGAGTCCTTGAACTCGCGCATCCCGGTGCCGAGCTGCTTGCCCAGACCGGGCAGCTTCTTCGGCCCGAAGATCACCAGCACGACGAGCAGGATGATGAGGAGCTCGGGCACGCCGATTCCAAGGGGCATGGGATGAATCCTTCCACGAAGCGGTCACCAAGGGAACGACGATCGACGACGATCGGATGCCGACCACCCCGACGGGCGGCCGTCGGAGGCCCCGGAGAGGCTCAGAGACGGCGGTCGACGACGCCGCGGGCGATCAGCCGCAGCGCCCCCTCGCGGCCGTCGTCGAGGGCCGTCGGCAGCGCCGCCAGGGCGTCCTCGACCAGCGCCCGGGCCCGCCGCTCGGTCTCGTCGGTGGCGCCGCAGGCGACGATCCGGTCGCAGACCGCGGCCGCCTGCTCGGGCGTGACGATCGAGCGGACGTCGAGCGCCCGCAGCTGCTCGTCGCGCTCGCGGGCGACCAGCAGCGGCAGCGTGGCGGTGCCGTCGAGCAGGTCGGTGCCGCGCGGCTTGCCGGTCACCTCGGGCGGGCCGACGACGTCGAGCACGTCGTCGAAGAGCTGGAAGGCGACCCCGACCGCCGAGGCGAAGGCGGCGAAGGCCTCCGGCTCGTTGCCCGCCACCAGCGCCCCGAGCCGGGCGGCGGCGTCGAACAGCGCGCCGGTCTTCAGCCGGCAGCGGGTCATGTAGCGGTCCTCGCCGACGTCGGCGCGCCAGGCGTCGGCCCGCTGCAGCAGCTCGCCCTGGGCCAGCGCCCGGCTGGCCGCGGCCAGCACCCGCACCGCCCGCTCGTCGTCGCCGCCGGCCAGCTCGCCGAAGGCGGCGGCGAAGAGCGCGTCACCGAGGCAGGTGGCCGCGGCCCGGCCGTGGGCGTGGAAGGTGGTCGGGCGACCGCGCCGCAGCGCCGCGGCGTCGAGCACGTCGTCGTGGACGAGCGTGGCCGTGTGGGTCAGCTCGAGCGCGACGCCGGCGCGGACGATCGCGTCCTGGGCGGCGGGGTCGGCCGTGATCGCCGGGCCGGCCACGACCAGCGCCAGCAGCGGCCGCAGCCGCTTGCCGCCGGCGGCGACCGTCGCGGCGCCGGCCGCGTCGAGCGGGTCGCTCGCGGCGCCGGGCGCGGCGACCTGCCGCAGCCGCCGCTCGATCCGGCCGAGCAGCGGCGGCACGTGGTCGCCGGCGACGGCGACGATCGGCGCCACCACCGCGGGGATGGCGACGCCGGCCGGATCGGGTCCGTCCGGCGTCGCGGTCGCAGCGTCGTTCACGACCGCCGCCGGGCGGGCGGGTACCGGGGCCTAGTGGCCCCCGCCGCCGGAGCTCTTCAGCGTGCTGAGGAAGTACGCGATCTCGTCGAGCTTCTCGGGCCCGAGCTTCGCGAACGACGGCATCGGCAGCGTCGGGTTGATCAGCGTCTCGCGGATCGCGCCCTCCTTCAGCCGGTCGCCGATCTGCGTCAGCTGGGGACCGGGACCGTCGTTGCCGTTGGCGCCGATCTTGTGACAGCCGCCGCAGGAGGACTGCGCGACGAGCTTGCGGCCCGCCTCCCACTTCTCCAGCGACGCCCCGCCCGCGGCGGTGACCGCGGCCGGCGGCTCCATGTCGACCCGCGACGGCGGCTCGGCCTCGGCACCGAGGTACGAGAGGAAGAACATCGCGCCGATCACGAAGATGCCGGCGGTGGTGGCGATCGGACGCCGCAGCGGATGCCGCTCCGGGTTGCGGTCGTAGAACGGCAGCAGGAACAGCAGCAGCATCGCGATCGTCGGAACCCCGACGGCCGCGAGCGAGACCAACTGCGGCGGCTTGATCACGCGCAGCAGCTCGAAGGCCCAGAAGTAGTACCACTCGGGACGCGGCGCGTAGGTGGTCGTCGTCGCGTCGGCCTTCGCCGTCAGCTCGCCGCCGAGGACGATCGACAGCAGCATGATCGTCCCGATGACGACGATCATCATCACGCCGTCCTTGACGATGATGTAGGGGAAGAACGGCTTCCCCTGCGCCTTCAGGACGGAGTATTCGCGGAGGTACTCCTCCTTCTCGCGCTGATTCATGCGTCGTGCTCCTTCAGCTCGGCGCCGACCTTGTCGGCGCGGACCCACGGCGGCGCCGTCGTGCCGAGCTTGATGACCAGGTAGAGATGGGCGGTGATCAGGCCGATGATCAGGCCCGGGATCAGCATCATGTGGATGATGTAGAACCGCGACAGCGTGACGGCTGTGACGTCCGGACCGCCGAGCGCGATGTCGGGCGTGAACGGCCCGAGCAGCGGGGCGTTGCCGGCGATGTTCATCGCCACCACCGAGGCCCAGTAGGCGCGCTGGTCGAACGGCAGCAGGTAGCCGGTGACCGACATGGCGAGCGTCAGCACCAGCAGCGCGACGCCGATCACCCAGTTCAGCTCGCGGGGGTACTTGTAGGCCCCGAAGAAGAACGTCCTCGCCATGTGGAGGAAGATCAGGATCACCATCACGGTCGAGCCCCAGCGGTGCATGCCGTGCACGAACTCGCCGAGGAAGACCTCGTTGTTGATGTACTTCATCGACTCGTACGCGCGGGTGGCGGACGGGTCGTAGTACATCGCCAGCACGAGGCCGGTGATGACCTGGTTGATGAAGGCGACCATCGTCGCCGTGCCCAGGGTGTAGAACCAGTTCGTCCCCTTGGGGATCGGCCGGAACATCACCCAGCGGACGGTCCCCGAGAGCGAGGTCCGCTCGTCGACCCAGTCGGCGGCGCTGATCGCCGCCTCCTTGACGAGGTCCTTGGGCTTGTCGTCGACCGCCGGGTCGTCGGGCCGCTTCGGCTGCGGCCGCAGCGCCGCGGGCGGCGACGGGAGGAGCTTGATCTTCGCCATGGTGAGAGGGATCAGGTGCCGGGCAGCTTGCGCTGGGTCGGACGCGACGGGTACAGGTACTGGCCGATGCCGTCCAGCGGCTGCCCGGGCGGACGCGGCGAGAACCGCTTCAGCTCGGAGTTGACCGAGAAGCGGCGCCCGACCTCGACCCGACCGGCGTCGGTCACGCGGGTGTAGAAGCGATCCAGCGGGCGGACCGGGGGACCGGCGGCGACCTCGCCGCGGAAGTCGTAGACCCCGCCGTGACAGGGGCAGACGAAGTGCTGGGCGGCCTGCACATAGCGGGCCGGGCAGCCCATGTGCATGCAGCGGGAGCTGATCGCGACGACCTTGTTGTACTGGTCGGCCGGCTCCTTGTCGACGGCGGGGTTCCGCTGCCGCAGGTAGACGGTGCTCTTGCCGACCTGGCCCGTCTTCGGATCGAGCGTGATCACGCGCGGCACGTAGGTGTCGTTCGGGATCTCGTCGAGCGGGCCCATGTCGTGCCAGCCGGTGTCGACCTCGACGAACGGCTGTCCGACCGCGAAGCCGGCCGACGAGAGGGCGACGGCGCCGATGGCGATGCCGCCGGTCGCGTTGGCGGCGAGCACCATCATCCGGCGACGGGTGACGGTCTCGCCCTCGAACGCACCGGGAATGCCGCGGTCGAGGGTGTACTTGCTCTTCGCTGGGCGATCGGACACGTGTGAGAGGCTCCTGCGTGAACCCACGGGGGCCGCGTGGGACGCCGGGATCGTATCGGCCACGCGCGTCCGGCGATGGGACCTCGTCGATCGAGGGCCCCGGGACCGCGCTTTGCGGGGGTTCCTCAGCCCTCGTTGACGGCGGCCGCGGCGGCGCGGAGCGCGTCCGGGGTCGGCGTCGCCCCCGTGCGGGCGGTCCGCAGGAGGGCGGCCGCGGGCGACCGGGAACCCCGTCCCAGAGCGGCACCGGCGCAGATCCAGAGCGCGGCGGTGCGCGCCGCGGCGGCGTCCGGCGCGCCGGTCCCGCCGTCGTGGCCGGCACCGAGCGCCCACGCCTCGCCGGCGTGCAAGCGCGCGACCAGCGCGACGACGTCGGCCAGGATCCGGACCTCGTCGACCAGCCCGTCGGCGGCCAGCCGCTCGAGCCCGAGCGCGTAGAGCCGGTCGCCGGCCAGCAGCGCCAGGTCGCGGTCGTCGGTCCGGACCACGCGGGCCCGCTCGGGCGCGTGGTGCAGCAGCTCGGCCTCGCGGGTCGCCTCGACCGCCAGCCGCAGCGCGTCGCCGGCGACCTCGGCGCGCGGGCCGCGGACGCCGTCGGAGGCGGAGCGATCGGCGTCGTCGGCTGGATCGACGGTCGCGGCCGCGACCAGGCCGCCCTCGTCCCGCAGCGCGGTGGCGAGCGCGGCCAGGGCGCTCACCAGGCGACCTCGAAGGCCGCCGCGGCGGCCTCGACGGTGCGGGCGACGTGCTCCGGCTCGTGGGCCAGCGAGACGAACCAGGCCTCGTAGCCCGAGGGCGGCGCGTAGACGCCGCGGGCCAGCAGGCCCCGGCACCAGCGGGCGTAGGCCTCGTGGTCGCAGCGACGGGCGCCGGCGTAGTCGCGGACCGGCTCGTCGCTGAAGAAGACGGTCACCAGGCCACCGACGGTGGCGATCTGGACCGGCCGGTCGCCGGCCGCCTCGCGGAGGCCGCTGGCCAGCGCCTCGGTCGTCTCGCTCAGCCGCAGGTAGGCGGTCTCGTCGAGCATCCGCAGCGACTCGAGCCCGGCGGCGACGGCCAGCGGGTTCCCGGACAGCGTGCCCGCCTGGTAGACGTCGCCGACCGGCGCCAGCCGCTCCATCAGCGCGCGCGAGCCGCCGAAGGCCGCCGCCGGCAGGCCGCCGCCGATGACCTTGCCCATCACGGTCAGGTCGGGGGTGACGTCGGACAGCTCCTGGGCGCCGCCCGGGGCGACCCGGAAGCCGGTGATCACCTCGTCGAAGATCAGCAGCGCGCCGTGGGCCTCGGTCAGCTCGCGGAGGCGGGCCAGGAAGCCCGGCTCCGGCATCACCAGGCCCATGTTGGCCGGGTAGGGCTCGGCGATCAGGGCCGCGACCTCGTGGCGGGCGAACGCCTGCTCGACGGCGGCGACGTCGTTCCAGGGCACGATCACGGTCGCCCGCGTGGCCGACTCCAGGACCCCCGGCGAGGCGGGGATGCCCTGCGTGGCCAGGCCCGAGCCGGCGTCGGCCAGCAGCCCGTCGACGTGGCCGTGGTAGGCGCCGGCGAACTTGACGATCACCTCGCGGCCGGTGGCGGCGCGGGCCAGCCGGATCGCGCTCATCGAGGCCTCGGTGCCGGACGAGGTCATCCGCAGCATCTCGACCGAGGGGACGCGGCGGGCGACCTCCTCGGCCAGCTCGACCTCGAGCGCGGTCGGGGCGCCGAAGGTGGTGCCGGAGGTCGCCGTCCGCTGGATCGCGTCGAGGATCCGCGGGTGGGCGTGGCCGTGGATCAGCGGTCCCCACGAGCAGACCCAGTCGACGAAGCGGTTGCCGTCGACGTCGACCAGGTCGACCCCCTCGGCGCGCTCGACGAAGAGCGGGTCGCGCCCGATCGAGCGCATCGCCCGGACCGGGGAGTTGACGCCACCGGGCAGCACCCGCGCGGCGCGGGCGAACAGCTCGGCGGACTTGGCGTCGGTCAGCGAGATCGTCACGGTCTCAGACGCCGGCGTGCTCGCGTTCCCAGGCCTTGAAGGCCTCGGTGAAGTAGAGCAGCCGGATCTTCTTGAACTCGGTCGAGCTGTAGAGCGTCGCGCGGTCCTCGATCCCCTCGACCTCGTCGGCGATCGCGTCGAGGATCGCGTCGCACTCCTCCTTCGAGCGGCCGTGGGCCATCGTGAAGACCTGGTACTTCCAGTCGGCGTAGGTCGGCCGCTGGTAGCAGTGGCTGATCCCGCGGTAGGCCGCCATCCGGATGCCGATCTCCTCGATCCGGTCGGGGTCGACCTGCCAGACGCCCATCCCGTTGGCGCTGAAGCCGGCCCGGCGGTGGAAGAGGATCGCCGCGACCCGCCGCAGCAGCCGCCGCTCGGTCATCCCCTCCAGGTGCTCCAGCAGCGCCGCGACGGAGATCCCCAGCTGGTCGGCGGCCGGCTGGAACGGCTCGGCGATCACCGGCAGGTCGCCCTGGGTGGCGCGGACGACCTTCTTGTCGAACTCGTCGTAGGGCTGGCGCTCGGTCTCGGCCGGGGCGACGGCCTCGCCCGCGGTCGCCAGCGACTTGGTGTCGCCGGTCAGCTCCAGGTCCATCCGGATCTTGAACAGCTGCAGCGTCGGCAGCTGGCGGATCGACTCGGCGCCGGTCAGCTCCTGGAGGACGTCGAGCGTGCCCTGGAGGCCGAGGTTGGAGTCCTCCTCGACCGCCAGCGTGAACCACATGTTGAAGTCGTGGTTGCGCAGGTAGTTGTGGCTGACGCCCGGGTGGCCGTTGATGACCTTGGCCGCCCGCCACGGGTTCTCGGCGTCGACCTTGGCCGCCACCAGCATCGAGCCGTAGCCGAAGGCGCGGGTGTCGTAGATCGGGGTGACCTGGCGGATGATCCGGTCCTGCACCAGCCGGGCGGTGCGGGCGATGACCTCGTCCTCGGCGATGCCGGCCTTGGTGGCGATCTCGGCGTAGGGGCGCGGGACCAGCGGGAAGGCCCCCTGGAGCAGGTCGAGCAGGCGCTTGTCGGTCTCGTCGAGCGGGACCGCCGCGCCGTCCTTGCGGCTGCGGACCTTCGGGATCGCCGTCTTGTCACTGGTGGCCATGAGGCTCCTCGCGTCGAGCGCGTCCGGTCGTGGGGCGTGCGCACGGAGGGTGCGCGACGGACCGGGGCACGTGACTCCATGGTAGGGATGCCCGCCGCGGGCCGAATCGCGAGGGGGACAAGTTAGGGTGCCCGACATGGAACGCGGTCGCCCGCCGCTCGTGCGCACGCTCGACGACGTCGCCGCCCTGACCGGGTCGACGGTGACGCTCGACGACCCCGACGAGCCGGGCTGGGAGCCGGCCGACGCGGTCGCCGCCGACCCGGCGCGGTTCGCCGCCCAGCTCGATCCGGCCTCGCGCAACGCGCCCGGGCGGCGGGCCGGGGCGCTGTGGATGGTCGAGGCCCGCGCCTGGTGGGCGGCCGAGCTGGTCGCGGGGACGCTGCTGGAGGCCCGGCGGGTGCCGCGGCTGGCGCCGGACGCGGTCGCGGTCCGGATCGGCCCCGAGGGCCAGGCCGCCGCGGTGGCGCCGCGGAGCGGCGGCTTCCACTGCCTGCCCGACGACCCCGACCGCGACCACGACGACGCCCGGGTGGCGGTCGACGAGGCCGCGCTGGCCGCCGCCGCCCGCGACGAGCTGGTGGCGGTCTGCGAGCCGATCGTGGCCGCCGTCGACGCGGCCGGGCTGCGCCGCCGGCGGGTGGCCTGGCGGTCGGTCGGCGACCGGGTGGTGCAGGCGCTCGGCTACGTCGGCGACCTCAGCGGCCGCCGCGAGCAGGGCTGGCGGTGGGCAACGGCGATCGTCGACGCGCCGGGGCCGCTGCGGATCCCGTTCGCCTTCGAGCTGCGCGAGGGCGCGTCGTTCGCCTACCGGGCGACCTGCTGCCTGAACTACCGGGACCCGGCCGAGGAGCGCTGCGTCTCGTGCCCGGTGCGGGCGCCGCGCGGCTGAGCGCGGCCGGTCAGCCCTGGAGCGCCCGCGCCACGGCCGGCGCGAAGTAGGTGGCGATCAAGTCGGCGCCGGCGCGGCGGATCGCCGTCAGCGACTCGCCGACGATCGCGTCCTCGTCGACGTAGCCAGCCGCGGCGCCGGCCTTGATCATCGAGTACTCGCCGCTGACCTGGTAGGCGGCGACCGGCATCCGGGTGGCGTCCTTGACCCGCCGGATCAGGTCGAGGGCAGGGCCGGCCGGCTTCACCATCAGCACGTCGGCGCCCTCCTCGACGTCGGCCAGCGCCTCGCGCACCGCCTCGTCGCCGTTGGCCGGATCCATCTGGTAGCTGCGGCGGTCGCCGAAGGCCGGGGTCGAGCCGGCGGCCTCGCGGAAGGGGCCGTAGTAGGCCGAGGCGAGCTTGGCGCTGTGGGCGACGATCACCACCTGGTCGTGGCCGGCGGCGTCGAGCGCGTCGCGGATCCGGCCGATCCGGCCGTCCATCATGTCGGAGGGGTAGAGCACCTCCGCGCCGGCGTCGGCCTGGGCGACGGCCGTCCGCTCCAGCAGCTCGAGGGTGGCGTCGTTCTGGACGCTGCCGTGGTCGTCGAGCAGCCCGCAGTGGCCGTGGTCGGTGTACTCGCAGAGGCAGAGGTCGGTGCCGACGGTCAGGCCCGGGACCGCCTCGCGGATCGCGCGGCTGACCTGCTGGACCACGCCCTGGTCGTCCCAGGCGCCGCTGCCGGCCGGATCCTTGACGGCGGGGATCCCGAACAGCATCACGCCGCCGAGCCCGAGCGCGGCCGCCTCGCGCGACTGGGCCACGGCGCCGGCGACCGACCAGCGCGAGACGCCCGGCATCGCCGCGATCGGCGCCTCGTCCTCCAGCCCCTCCTCGACGAACAGCGGCAGCACCAGCTGCTCGGGGCGCAGGACCGTCTCGCGGACCAGCGCCCGCAGCGCCGGGGTCCGGCGCAGGCGACGGGGGCGGGAGCGCGGGAACGACATCGCTCGATCGTAGACCGACGCCGGGTCAGCCGCGGGGTCAGCCGCGGGCGCCGCTGCGGACGATCGCCACCCGCGCGACCGCGCTCCAGGCGACCGCCAGCAGCAGCAGGTGCAGCAGCGGGCCCCAGAAGGCGCCGTGCTCGAGCGCCGCCGTCACCAGCCGCAGCCCGGGCCGGAAGGGGAACGCGCCGGAGACGACGTCGATCACCGTGCCGACCAGCGACGAGACGGTGCCCTCGGGGACCAGCCCGATCACCACCACCGGCACCAGCAGCAGGATCGCCAGCAGGCTGGCCGCGCGGACCTCGGGCGCGAGCGCGCCGAGCGCCACCCCGAGCGCGCCGCAGGCGACGCCGGCCGCCGCGGCGGCCACCAGCCAGAGCGGGATCCGGGCCGGGTCCAGCCCCAGGAAGAGCGCCAGGCCGCCGGCCACCAGCAGCCCGACGACCGCACCGGTGGCCCCGGCCAGCAGCGTCTTCGACCCCAGCAGCACGCCCGGGCGGACGGCCGCGCGGACCAGCCGGCCGAAGGTCCGCTCCTCGCGCTCCAGCGCCACCAGGCCGGCGCCGAGCAGGGTCGCCACCAGCAGCAGCGAGACGGCGACCGCGACCGCCGCCGCGTAGACGTCGAGCGAGACCGCGGGGCCGGTGACGCTGGTGCGGTGGATCCGGATCGGGTCCGCGATCGAGTCCAGGATCGGAACCGCGAAGGCCAGGTTGTCGACCGCCAGCTGGGCGAAGCGGCCGACCCGCTCGACGTCGCCGCGGGTGCCGCCGCGGGGCAGCTCGGCCGCCGCCCGCTTCAGGATCTCGGACGCCTGGCGGAGGCCGAGGATGTCGCCCGACAGCCCCAGCAGCCGCAGGTTGCCGCCGTTCAGCAGCACCCCCAGGTAGCTGCCGCCGACGCCGATCAGCCGCTTGCCGATCTCGGCGTTGGCGTCGGCCAGCCGGGCCTGGATCAGCTCGCGCAGCGCACTGGCCCGGACGGGGTCGGCGTCGTTGGTCAGGACCTCGATCGTCGGCAGCCGCCGCTCGCCGTTGAGCGACAGCACCCCGCGCAGCTGCTCGACCGTCTTCGGCGGGATCACGATCGCCCCGACCACGTCGCCGTCGCGGACCATCCGCAGCGCCTGCTCGCGGGTGGCGACGCTGACCGGCCGCGTGTTCTTCATCAGCCGCAGGGCGTAGGTGCGGGCGTCGAGCGTCTCGCCGCCGAGGTCGACCGTCGAGTCGGCGGCGGCGACCTGGTTGACGAGCGCGACCTTCGGCTCGGCCGGCCCGCGCGAGAGCGCCAGGCCCAGCAGCAGCGCGACCGCCAGCGGGTAGATCACCAGCAGGCCGACGAGCAGCGGCGAGCGGCGCAGGATCCGCGCGTCCTTCGCCGCCAGCGGGCCGAGGCTGCGCCAGCCGCTCACGCCGGCTCCTCGTCGGGCACGGCCCGCTCGACCAGGTCGACGAAGGCCCGCAGCAGGTCGCCGTCGGCCGCCGCCGCCAGCGCGCCCGGGGCGCCGTCGAAGGCGATCCGCCCGTCGACCAGCACCACCACGCGATCGGCGTAGCGCTCGGCCTCGGCGACGTCGTGGGTCGAGAAGACCACCGCCCGGCCGTCGGCGGCGAGGTCGGTCAGGAACCGCCACATCCGCTCGCGCTGGCGCGGGTCGAGGCTGGCCGAGGGCTCGTCGAGCAGCACCACCGGCGGGTCGGCGAGCAGGCCGATCGCCACGTTGACCCGCTGCTGGCCGCCGCCGGAGAGCGACCCGACCGGATCGTCGGCGCGGTCGGCCAGCCCGGCCTGGGCCAGCATCCGGTCGACCCGCGCCGGCGGGTCGGTGACCTCGTCGAGACGGGCGAACAGCTCCAGGTTCTGGCGCACGCTCAGCCGCCGGTAGAGCGCCGGCTGCTGCGGGATCCAGCCGATCTCGCGCGCGGGACGGCCGACGCTGCCGGCGTCCGGGACCTGTAGCCCGGCCAGCAGCGAGAGCAGCGTGGTCTTGCCGGCGCCGTTGGGGCCGAGGATCGCCACCACCTCGCCGGCGTCGGCGGCCAGCGTCACGCCGTGGAGCGCGGTGCGGTCGCCGAAGCGGCGCACCAGGCCCTCGGCGCGGAGGGCGGGACCGGCGGGCGGCGGGGTGGGATCGGTGGCGGCCACGGGCGGGTCGCGGGCGAGCCGGGCCGCCGCGCACGCACATTCACTCACACGGGCCGGGAGCGCGCGCTCCCCCGCCCGCTGCGACACTCGCCCGATGTCCGGGCCGGGCGGTACCTCCATCCTCTTCGTCGGCGACGTGATCGGCTCGGTCGGGCGCAAGGCGCTGCGGGCCGCGCTGCCGGCGCTGCGCGAGGAGCACCAGCCGACCTTCGTGGTCGTCAACGGCGAGAACGCGGCCGGCGGCGTCGGGATCACGTCGCGGATCGCCGACGAGATGTTCGACCTCGGCGTCGACGCGATCACGCTCGGCAACCACGCCTTCCGCCAGCGCGAGGTCTGGCCCTACCTGGACGATGTCGACGCGATCGTGCGGCCGGCCAACTACCTGGCGTCGCACCCCGGCCACGGTAGCTGCGTGGTCGAGCGCGACGGGGTCAAGCTCGGGGTCCTGAACCTGATGGGCAACCTGCACCTGGATCCCGGGCGGGTGATGTTCGCCCAGGCCGAGGTCGAGGTCGAGAAGCTGATCCGCCAGGGGGTCGACCACCTGCTGGTCGACGTCCACGCCGAGGCGACCAGCGAGAAGGTCGCGATGGGCTGGTACCTGGACGGCCGGGTGACGGCGGTGGTCGGCACCCACACCCACGTTCCGACCGCCGACGCGCGGGTGCTGCCCGGCGGCACCGCCTACATCACCGACGTCGGGATGTGCGGCCCGCGCGACTCGGTGATCGGCGTCCGCAAGGAGCTGGCGATCGAGTCGATGCGGACGCGGCTGCCGGTCCGCTTCGAGCCGGCCAGCGGCGACCCGTGGCTCTGCGGGGTGCTGATCCAGACCGGCGAGCGGCCGCGCCGCGCGACCGAGGTGCTGCCGATCCAGCGCTCGCCGGTGCTGCCGCCCGATTAGCCCGCGGGCGGCGGCGGGCCGTCGTCGGCGCGCGCCGCGGCCGCCCACGGCGCGTCCTCCTCGGGCAGCGGCCCCAGCACCCGCGGCGTGACCGCAGGGCGGCGCGAGATCGGCCACCGCAGCCGGCGGTCGCCGAGCGCGCCCACCAGCACCAGCGGCAGCAGCCAGGTCAGGTACAGGTAGAACCAGTACTCGGCGGCCATCTGCAGCCCGAGCAGGACCGCCGCCATCAGCAGCGCGGTGCCGGTGACGTCGTGGCGCCGGGGGACGAACGCCAGCGCGATCCCCAGCAGCACCGCCAGCACCCGCGCGACGTCGCGGAAGGCCTGCGGCAGGTCGTAGAAGCCCCAGGGGGTGAACGGCGCCTCGCGCTCGGCCTGGTACTCGACCGTCCGCTCGTAGAGCAGCCGCAGCGGGTCGCCGTGCAGGACCCAGAGGGTGGTGATGCCGAGCACCAGCAGCGCGCCGAGCCCGAACCAGGCGGGGCCGAGCGAGCGCCAGCGCGGCCAGCCGTGCTCGACCCGCACGTGCGGCGCGACCGCCCGCCGGGTGGCCAGCAGCGGGAACAGCGCCAGCGGCGTGATCTTGGTGGCCGCCGCGATCCCGGCCGCGACCCCCCGGCCGAGCGGCTGGGCGCCGATCGCCAGCAGCAGCGCCAGCGCCGCCGCCACCGCCGCGTCGTTGGCGTTGCTGTTCAGGCAGTAGAGCGACCACGGGCAGGCCAGCCAGAGGTAGGCGTAGAGCGCGCCGCGGGCCCGGCCGGCGTCGCGGTCGCGCTCCTGGCGGCGGCCGACGGCGAACAGCGCCGCGGTCGCCAGCAGGTCGAAGGCGATCGCCGCCCCGTGCGCGGCGGGCAGGTCGTCCCAGCGGCCGCTCCACGGCCACAGCTGCTCGAACGGCACGTAGAGCAGGTAGTTGAGCGGCCCGTAGGTGTCGCCGGCCTCGATCCCCTTCGGGAACGCGCCGTAGACCGGCTGGCCGTGGCCGATGTGGTCGGCGCCGACCACCCCCGCGTAGCCGACGTCGATCACGTTGCCGTCGGTCAGGTTGAGGACGATCCGGAAGACCAGCAGCGCCACGCCCAGCAGCAGCAGCCCGACCAGCGGCAGGCCGATCACCAGGTCGCGCGGCGGGCCCGGCTGGCGCAGCCCGCGCCAGAGCGCCCAGGCGGCCAGCGCCAGCAGCAGCGCGAAGCTGGTCGGCACGGCCAGGTCGAGGCGGGCGTTGTTGAAGGCGGCCAGCGGGACGGTGAACGCGGCCAGGGCCAGCAGCGCCAGCGGCGGGCCGCGGCGGGGCCGGAAGCCGACGAACGGCACCAGGAAGAGCACCAGCATCACGCCCCACAGCCAGGGGCTGGTGACCGAGCGGCCGAACGCGCCGTCGTAGCCGCGGGCCATCGTCCAGGCCACGTAGGGCCCGTCCCACGACTCGGTGATCCGCGCCGTCTGGTCGCTGATCAGGACCTGCGCCAGCTCCTTCAGCGGCTTGCCCTTCTGGCGCCGGGCGTAGAGCGACAGCTGCCAGCGATCCTTGCCCTTGAGCATGATCTGGTCGTAGCTGCCGGGGTGCTCGCGCTGGACCCGCCGCAGCTTCGGGTCGCGGCGAGCGATCTCCTGCGCCTGCTTGGCGCTCAGCCGGTGGCCAAGCGGCGGCTCGTCCATCGACGCCGGGGTCTCGGTCCCGTTGGGGTCGGTCGATCCGGCGCGGGTGACGGTGGTGACCGGCGGGGTGGTCGTCGTGCCGGTGGTGGCCGTGACCGTGGTGGTGGTGTCAGCCGCGACCGCCGGCCGCGCGGCGACCAGCAGCAGCGCCACGACCACCGCGACCAGCAGCGGGATCGCGGTCGGGCGGCGGGCGGCGGGGGCGGTGGTCATCGCGTCGCCTGGGCGGCGAAGTGGCGCAGGATCAGGGGCGTGGCGTCCTCGATCGACCAGGCGCCCGGCGCGGCCGGCGGGATCGCCGGGGCGTCGTCCTGGCCGTCGAGCCCGCAGTGGACCAGGATGCCGACCGAGTCCTCGGCGCGCAGCGATCCGTGGCTGCCGCCGCCGACGTGGTCGATCCCGCCCCAGTCGGGGAACTCGACCCCGGCCGAGGCCGACAGCAGCAGGTCGCCGGAGTTCACGCACCGCAGCGCCGACCAGCAGCGGCCGAGCGGATCGGGGTGGCTGGCGCTGCGCAGGACGCCGTCCTCGACCGTCGCTCCGACCAGCGCCAGGTCGCCGGCGACCGACCAGCGACCGCCGCGCTCGTCGGCCACGTCGTCGCCGGGCCGGAAGCGCAGCTCGCCGGCGACCGCGGCGTCGATCCCGCTGGCGATCACGCCCTCGTCGCCGTCGCGCCAGACCACCAGCTCGACGCCCTCGGCGCCGCGGCCGGCCGCGACCAGCTCGGGCAGCAGCCGCTCGCGCTCGGCCGGGTCGAGCACGTAGGCCATCGCCGCCCGCGAAGCCGGGCAGAAGGCGATCCGGTCGCCCTTGCGCGGCTTCGAGGCGCCGACGATCCCGAACGGCTCGAAGGCGGCGCGGACGTCGGCCCGCCGCTCGACCAGCGTGTGCGAGTGGTCGGAGGCGACCACCAGCGCCCACTCGGCGAAGAAGCGGTCGACGCCGCCGGCCGCCTCGGCGATCCGCAGCAGCTGGGCGTCGGCGTCGGCGATCGACTGCTGCTGGGCGTCGGGGCCGTGCTTGTGGCTGTGGGTGTCGTTGTCGGGCAGCGACAGCAGCAGGAAGTCGACCAGGTCGTGCTCGATCAGGTGCGCGCCGACGCAGCCGGCGTGCTGGTCGCGGACGCCGGGCAAGCCGAACTGCGAGCGGCAACCGGTCTCGCGCGAGGCGAAGAGGTCGGCGTAGAACAGCTCCTTCGGGCCCAGCACCGGCTTGCGGAAGGCCGTCGAGGCGACCCGGTTCATCATCGTGCCCTTGGCCAGCTCGTGGCGGTGGCGTCCGCGGTAGACCAGGAAGGTGGTGCCGGCGGTCCGCACGCCCTGGTCGTCGAGCGCCTCGAAGACGGTCGGGACCTCGGGCGCCAGGTGCCGACCGTTGAGGTTGTATACGGTGTCCGCGAGCTGGCGGACGATCCCCAGCTTGCGCGACGCGGCGAAGCTCGATCCGTACTCGACGTAGCGCTCGCGGCTGCGGTCCCACCAGTTGATCGAGGGGATCCGGTGGCGGTCCTGGCGGACGCCGGTGGCCAGCGCGGTCGCGCAGACCGGGGTCACCGACGGGAACGCCGCCACCGACTCGTGGAGCGCGCCCTCGGCGACGGCGCGGGCGAGCATCGGCGCCCGCCCGTCGTCGATCGCCCGACGGAGCTGGCCGGGATCGCAGCCGTCGACGACGGCGAAGACCAGGCGGCGCATCGGGTCGGAAGGACGCCGGCTCAGCGCAGGACGCGGAGCCCGGCGTGCTTGCGGGTGTCCTGTCGTCGGCCGCCGACGTAGAGCCAGAGCCCCGCCGCGACCGCCAGGACCCCGACCGGGGGCAGCGCGATCGAGAGGATCGCCACCACCAGCGCCCCGAGCGCCGCGCCGACGGCCAGCGTCGTGCGGGTCTCCTCGTCGAGCCGGGCGCGGGTCCGGCGCAGCAGCGAGCGTCCGCCGAGGCCGGCGATCAGCGCCGCCAGGCCGCCGGCGAGCAGGCCCGGCCACCAGGTCGAGCTGTGGTCGGCGACGGTCGCGCCGGTCACCACCGCCCCGACCACGATCCCCAGACCCAGCAGCACCCGCTCGGCGGTCGGGTCCTCCAGCCGCTTGCGCAGCACCAGCGCCAGCACGGCCAGGACGACCGAGAGCGCGAGCACGACCGGCGAGCCGACGACGCTCAGCGAGGTGCCGTCGTAGTCCGCGCCGAGCTGCGCGAGACCGGCCAGCGAGGCCGCCGCGAGGGGCAGGAAGGGGCTCACCCCCGCCGCCGCCGCGATGCCGATGCCTTGGAGGATGTCGAGGAGGTAGGTCATGTGGCGATACCGTTCGCCGCATGACTGTAGAGGACCCGGACCCGACCGCCACGGCCTCGTCCGGCGGCGCGGCCGCCGGATCCTCCCGTCGCCCGGCCGGCGACCTGGAGCGCTACGCCGGCCTCTTCGCCGCCCGCACGCGGGTGATGAAGAGCTCGGCGATGCGCGACCTGATGGCGCTGACCGAGCGGCCCGAGGTGATCTCGCTGGCCGGCGGGCTGGCCGACACCCGGCTGTTCCCGGCCGAGGACCTGGCCAAGGTGCTCTCGCACATGGCCGCCGGCGACGCCGCCCGCGCGCTGCAGTACGCCCCGACCGAGGGCATGGCCGACATCCGCCCCTGCCTGGCCGAGGTGATGGCCGCCGAGGGCACGACCGTCGACCCCGACGACATCCTCGTCACCACCGGTGGTCAGCAGGTCATCGACCTGATGTGCAAGACGTTGGTCGATCCCGGCGACGTCGTGATCGCCGAGGGGCCCACCTACCCCGGCGCGGTGCCGACCTTCAGCGCCTACGAGGCCGATCTGGTCCAGGTCGAGCTGGACGACGACGGGATGCGGATCGACCTGCTCGAGGAGACCCTCGACCGGCTCGAGCGCGAGGGCCGCTCACCGAAGTTCATCTACACGATCCCGACCTTCCAGAACCCGGGCGGCGTGACGATGTCGCTGGAGCGGCGCCGGCGGCTGGTCGAGATCGCCCAGGAGCGCCAGATCCTGGTGCTGGAGGACAACCCCTACGGCCTGCTGCGCTACGAAGGCGAGCCGCTGCCGACCCTCTACAGCCTCGACGGCGGCCGCTTCGTGGTCTACGGCGGGACGCTCTCGAAGATCCTCTCCCCCGGGATCCGGGTCGGCTGGGCGATCGCGCCCGCGCCGGTGCGGCAGAAGATGGTGATCGGCAAGCAGGGCAGCGACCTCAACTCGGCCTCGCTCAGCCAGCTGTTCGTCGCCTACTACTTCCGCGAGCGCGACTGGCGCGACTACGTCCAGCGCCAGTCCGACGTCTACCAGGCGCGCCGCGACGTGATGCTCGAGGCGCTCGACCGCCACATGCCCGAGGGCACCACCTGGACCCGGCCGCAGGGCGGGCTGTTCGTGTGGGTGACGCTGCCGGAGTACCTGGACACCACCGACCTGCTGGCCCGCGCGCTGCACGACGACGTCGCCTTCGTGCCCGGGCGCGCCGCCTATCTGGACGGCCGCGGCGGCAACTCGATGCGGATCAACTTCTCGGGCGTCGGCGAGGACGACATCCGCGAGGGGATCAGCCGAATCGGCGGCGTGGTCGCCGAGCAGCTGGAGCTGTACGCCTCGCTGACCGGCAACCGACGGCCGCGCGGCGGCAGCGGTCGCGGTGACGCCGGCGAGGCCCAGGCCGCCCGCCCCGACGACTCGATCGTCCCGCTGCGGACGGCCGGACGTCGCCGGGGAGCCCGCTGATGCGGGTCGCGGTGCTGATGGGCGGCCGCTCGCTGGAGCGCCAGGTCTCGCTGCAGTCCGGCCAGCGGGTCGACGAGGCGCTGCGGCGGCTCGGCCACGACGTCCACGCGGTCGACGTCGACCACGCGCTGGTCCAGACGCTCGACCGGCTGCGGCCCGACGTCGCCTTCGTCGCCCTCCACGGCGAGGACGGCGAGGACGGCACCGTCCAGGAGCTGCTGGAGGTGCTGGAGATCCCCTACACCGGCTCGGCCCCCGCGGCCTGCGAGCGCTGCTGGGACAAGGTCGTCGCCAAGCGGGCCCTGGTCGCGGCCGGGATCGCCACGCCGGATGCGGTCAGCGTCTCCAGCTCGGCCTTCAAGCAGCTGGGCGCGGCCGACGCGCTGGCGCGGACCGGCGACCGGCTCGGCTTCCCGCTGGTGGTGAAGCCCTCGCGGCAGGGCTCGGCGCTGGGGCTGAAGGTCGTCGAGCGGCCCGAGGACGTGCCCGGGGCCTTGGTCGCCGCGCTCTCCTACGACGACCGCGCGCTGCTGGAGCAGCACGTCGACGGCCACGACCTGTCGGTCTCGATCCTCGACGGCGAGGCGCTGCCGATCGTCGAGGTCCACCCGCGCGACCACGACCCCTACAGCGCCCGCTACACGATCGGCCAGACCACCTTCACCTGCCCGGCCGACCTCGATCCGGCGGTGGCGAGCGCCGCCGAGGCGCTGGCCCTGCGGGCGTTCGCGGCGCTCGGCGCCCGCGGCTTCGCCCGCGTCGACCTGCTGGCCGGGCGGACCAGCGGCGAGCTGACGGTGATCGAGGTCGACGCGGTCCCGGGCCTGACCCACACCAGCTACCTGCCGGTGGCCGCCGAGGCCGCGGGGATCGGCTTCGACCAGCTGGTCGGGCGGCTGATCGAGCTGGCCCTGGCCGGCGCCCGCGGTTAGTCGGGCCGGCCGGCGCCGGCCCGCAGCACCCGTTCGAGCCGGATCGCCGCCTGCAGCTCGGTCTGGCGGCGGCGGACCGGACGGCCCAGGCGCTGCTCGATGCTGCGCAGGCGGTAGGCGATCGTGCGGTCGTTGACGCCCAGCAGCGCCGCGGCGGCCGAGGCGTTGAAGCCGCAGGCGAAGTAGGCGCTCAGCGTCTCGCGCAGCTTGGCGCCGTCGCGGCCGTCGTCGAGCCTGGCCAGCTCGGCGGCGACGAAGGCGCGGGCCGCCTCCTCGTCGGCCAGCATCACCGATTCGAGTGCGACGTCGTCGAAGCAGGTCAGTGGATCGCCGGTCGCGGCGCCGATCCGGTGGGCCGCCCGGGCCTGGCCGTGGCTGCGGCGGAAGCCCTCCGGCCCCGTGTCGGCGCGGCCGAAGGCCAGCCGCCCCGGCCACGGCTCGAGCGCCGCCCGCAGCGCGCGGTCGTCGTCGGCCCCGGCGCCGAGCCAGCCCCAGGCGGTCTGGCCGCCGACCGCCACCACCAGCACCGGCGTCCGCAGCGCCGCGGCCAGCCGCGTCAGCTCGGCCTCGCTGCCCGGCCCCCAGGCGATCGCGGCCCGGTGACGGCCGATCAGGTCGTAGCCCAGCTCGCCGCTGTCGACGTGCTCGCCGTCGAGCAGGTCGCGGACCAGCTGGACCCGTCGCTGCTCGCGGCTGCGCAGCAGCCGGTCGCGCTCGCGGGTGTAGACCTCCATCACGTGCGGGACGATCGCGTCGACGAAGGCGAAGGCCCGGGCGCTGGCCGTCCGCAGCGCGGCGCTGCGGGCCGCGGGATCGTCCTCCTCCAGCCGGTCGATCGCGTCGAGCATCGCGTCCCAGACCACCGCCTGGCCGATCCGGTAGGTCTGGAGGCCGGCGACCAGCGACATCCCGGCCCGCGCCGACTCGCGGGCCTCCTCGACCGCGGCCGGCGGTGGCCCGTCGGGCAGCGGGTCGCCGCCGTCGGTCACGTGCCGCAGGGCCGCGCGCAGGTTGTCGTAGCTGCTGCGGCGCACGACCTCGGTCAGGTCGGGATCGGCGCCGACGCCCGCCCCGGGCGCCTCGATCGCGAACCGCTCGAGCATCCGCTCGACCAGCTCGTCCTCGCGCTCGGCGACCGCCCGGACGAGCCGCTCCACGATCCGCTGGGTCGCCGTGACCTCCACCGCGAGCAACCGTAGACCGCCCGCCGCGCTCCTGCGAACCTCGCAGACCCGGTTGCCGAACCTCGTGCAGCGGCCAGCGACCGTGCGGCGCGACGCTGGGCGGCATGAGCAGCACGCACGCAGACGTCGTGGTCGTCGGCGCCGGCCTGGCCGGCCTCTCGGCCGCCCGGGCCCTGGTCGACGCGGGCCGGACGGTGGTCGTGCTGGAGGCCCGCGAGCGGGTCGGCGGGCGGCTCCTGAACCACGAGCTGGAGGCCGGCGGGATCGTCGAGGTCGGCGGCCAGTGGGTCGGCCCGAAGCAGCTGCGGGTCAACGCCTGGATCCGCGAGCTCGGCCTGGAGCTGTTCGAGACCTTCGACGAGGGCGACAACCAGTTCGAGCACCGCGGCCGCCTCTCCCGCTACCAGGGCGCGATCCCGCGGCTCAACCCGCTGCTGCTGGCCGACGTCGCCCAGGCCCAGGCGCGGCTCGACCGGATGGCCCGCCAGGTGCCGCTCGACGAGCCCTGGCGGGCGCGCAAGGCGGAGGCCTGGGACGCCCAGACCGTGGCCACCTGGCTGGGCCGCCACACCCGCACCGCCGGGGCCCGCGAGTTCTTCCAGCTGATGTGCGAGGCGGTCTTCGCCTCGCAGCCGGGCGAGCTGTCGCTGCTGCACTTCCTCTTCTACCTGCACTCCGGCGGCGGCTTCGACGCGCTGATCTCGACCGCCGGCGGAGCCCAGCAGCACCGGATCGTCGGCGGGTCGCAGCTGATCGCCGAGCGCGCGGCCGAGCAGCTGGGCGATCGGGTGGTGCTCGGCGCCCCGGTCCGGCGGATCGTGACCGACGACGAGGGCGTGACCGTCCACGCCGACGGGATCGAGGTCCAGGCGCAGCAGGCGATCGTGGCGATCCCGCCGACGCTCGCCGGCCGGATCGACTACCAGCCGGCCCTGCCCGGCTGGCGCGACCAGCTGACCCAGCGGACGCCGCAGGGCTCGGTCATCAAGTGCATGGCGGTCTACGACGAGCCGTTCTGGCGTCGCGAGGGCTTCTCCGGCCAGGTCACCAGCACCGCCGGTCCGGTCAAGGTGGTCTTCGACAACACCCCCTCGACCGGCGGCGTCGGCGTGCTGCTCGGATTCCTGGAGGGCGCGCAGGCCCGCGAGCTGGGCCGGCTGTCGCTGGAGGAGCGGCGGCGGGCGGTGGTGGCCTGCTTCGTCCGCTTCTTCGGGCCGCGGGCCGGCGAGGTCCGCGAGTACGTCGAGCGCTCGTGGGCCGAGGAGCCCTTCACCCGCGGCTGCTACGCCGGCTTCCTGCCGCCCGGGGTGCTGACCTCGCTCGGCTTCGGGGTCCGCCAGCCCTGCGGGCGGATCCACTGGGCCGGGACCGAGACCGCCGAGGTCTTCGCCGGCTACATGGACGGAGCGATCAGCTCGGGCGAGCGGGCCGCCCGCGACGTGCTGGCCGCGGTCGCCGAGGCACCAGCCGGCGCCCTGTCGCGTTTCACGTGAAACGCTCGCCGGCGGGGCGTGGGCTCAGCCCTGCTGGCGGAAGTCGTCGGGCGAGACGTCGTCGAGGAAGCTCTTGAAGCGATCGACGACGTCGTCCGCCTCCTCGGCGTTGCGCTCGAACTCGATCGCCGACTCCTCGATCACCTCGTCAGCCGCGTAGATCGGCGCGCCGCAGCGGACCGCGAAGGCCAGCGCGTCCGAGGGGCGTGAGTCGATCTCCACCTCGCGGCCGTTCTGCTCGAGCGTGATCGTCGCGAAGAAGGTGTTGTCGCGCAGCTCGGTGACCGCCACCTGCAGGCACTTGACCTCGAACTCGCCGAGCAGGTCGACCATCAGGTCGTGCGTCATCGGACGCGGGGTCGACGCGCCCTGTAGCCGCATCAGGATCGCGGCAGCCTCCGGATGCCCGATCCAGATCGGGAGGAAGCGGTTCGATTCGACGCACTTCAGAAGCACGATCGGCTGCTTTCCGACCATGTCGAAGCTCACGCCGTAGACGGTCATCTCCTGCATGTCAGCTCCGGGTGCGGAGGCCCCGACCGGACGGTCGAGCGGCTCCGTCATTGGAGTATAGGAGCGCCCGGTTCGCGGCCCTTGGCCGGGTGCGATCCCGCTCCAGAACGACGAAACCCCGCCGGGGCGGGGTGCCGTTGAGGTGGGCGATGGTGGACTCGAACCACCGACCTCTTCCTTATCAGAGAAGCGCTCTAACCGACTGAGCTAATCGCCCGAGGAGACGGAAGAGTAGCGCACGTGCATCGGCGCCGCAGCGCGCCGCGACGGCCCCCCGCTACGCCCCCAGGCGATCGGTCAGGCGGCGGGCCTCGTCGACGTCGTCGAGCCGGATCTCGGCCACGAAGCCGTCGCCCTTCGGCCGCACCTTGACGTCGTGGCCGAGCGCGCGAGCCAGCCGCTGCGACAGCTCCTCGGCCGCCGCCGCCTGGTCGGCCGGGACCGCCGGCGCCGGCTTGCGGGCCCGGGCGCCGTCGCTGGCGTCGCGCGCCCGCTGCTCCAGCACCCGCACCGACCAGCCCTCCTGGGCCGCGGCCCGGGCCAGGTCGCGGCGCACCTCGTGGCCGTCGGCCAGCAGCAGCGCGCGGCCGTGGCCCTCGCTCAGCGTGCCGTCGCCGATCAGGTCGAGCGCCTCGTCCGGCAGGTCGAGGATCCGCAGCAGGTTCGAGATCGCCACCCGGCTGCGCCCGACCATCCGGCCGACCGCCTCGCGGGTCAGGCCCAGGTCCTCGACCAGCGCGGCGACCGCGCGGGCCTCCTCGACCGGGTTCAGGTCGGCCCGGGCCATGTTCTCGACCAGCGCCGACTGCAGCGAGGTCGCGTCGTCCTGGTCCTGGACCAGCGCCGGGACCTCGCTCAGGCCGGCCAGCTGGCTGGCCCGCCAGCGCCGCTCGCCGGCCACCAGCTCGTAGTGGCCGCCGGGCAGCGGCCGGACCAGGATCGGCTGCAGCACCCCGCGGTCGGCGATCGACCCGGCCAGCGCCTGCAGCGCGTCCTCGTCGAAGACCCGCCGCGGCTGGTGCGGGTTGGGGCTGATCAGCTCGACCGAGAGCGTCCGCAGCTCCGGCCCGCTGGCGCTGCCGTCCAGGCTCTCGTCGGTCGAGAGGATCGCGGCCAGGCCGCGCCCCATCCCCCGCTGCTTGGGCTTGCTAGCCACGAGCCACCATCTCCTTCGCCAGCTCGAAGTACGCCGTCGCGCCGTTCGAGTGCGGGTCGTGGTGGATCACGGGGACGCCGTAGCTCGGCGCCTCGCTGATCCGCACGTTCCGCGGGATCACCGTTCGGAAGACCAGGTCGGGGAAGTGCTGGCGCACCTCCTGCTCGACGTCGTGCGCCAGCCGGGTGCGGGTGTCGTGCATCGTCAGCAGCATCCCGGCGATCGCCAGCCGCGGGTTCAGGCGCCGCTGCACCAGCCCCAGCGTGTCGAGCAGCCCGGCCAGGCCCTCGAGCGCGAAGTACTCGGTCTGGACCGGCACGATCACCCGGTCGGCGGCGGCCAGCGCGTTGATCGTCAGCGGCCCCAGCGACGGCGGGCAGTCAAGCAGCACGAAGGTGAACCGCTCCCGCACCGGCTCGAGCGCGTCGCGCAGCCGCGTGTCGCTGCCGTTCGCCCGCGCCAGCTCGACGGTCGCGGCGGCCAGGTCGGGGTGGGCCGGCAGCAGCGACAGGCCCTCGATGTCGGTCGCCACCACCGCGTCGAGAGCGGCGACGTCGCCGCGCAGGACGTCGTAGATGCTCGGCTCAGTGGTCTTGTCGACCCCGAGCGCGACCGTCGCGTTGGCCTGGGCGTCGATGTCGACCAGCAGCGTCGGGTAGCCGGCCTCGGCGATGCAGGCGGCGAGGTTGACGGCGGTCGTGGTCTTGCCCACTCCGCCCTTCTGGTTGGCGATGGCGTAGATCGTGCCCAAGGGGGTAGGACGGTACCGCGACGGGGGGCGGTACGCCCGGCCCGCGGCCCTCCGCGCCGTTTCACGTGAAACGGCGCCGCGCAAGAACCCCTGCAGCGAGCAGGAACCGCCCACGGAGGGCGAACGAGGGCCGAATCGGCGCCGCTCAGCCGAGCGGGCGCTTGCGGGCCATCCCCGCCCGGCGCGGGAATCCGGCCGGCGTCGGCCCCTGCTTGCGCGAGACGACGAAGCGGCGGTCGCGGGCGTCGTCCCAGGGCCGCGTCGGCGTGCTCTCGGGCGCGCTCATCGCCAGCTGCGGCGCGACCGCCCGGCCGGTCCGCTCCTCCTCCGGCTCCAGCACGCCCTTCCAGGCCACCAGCGACCCGCCCTCGCGCAGCAGCGGCGCGGCGTACTCCAGCAGCACCCCCAGCGGCGCCACCGCCCGCGCGGCCACGACGTCGAAGCCACCCAGGCCCTCGGGCCACGCCTCGGCCCGGCCGTGGACGCCGGTCACGTTCGTCAGCCCCATCCGGGCTGCGCAGGCGGTGACCCAGTCGACCTTCTTGCCGACCGTGTCCATCGCCACCACCTGCAGCTCGGGCCGGGCGGCGGCCAGCACCAGCGCCGGCACCCCGATCCCGGTCCCGATGTCGATCAGCCGCTCGGCCTCGCGGACCGCCGCCATCTCGAGCCCGCTGAGCCCGTCGGCGACGTGGCGATCGACCGCCACCACCGGGTCGCGGACCGTGGTCGCGGCGTGCTCGTCGTCGGCCAGCACCGCCAGCATCGTCCGCAGCGCGTCGTGCGCGGCCGCGGTCAGGTCGTAGCGCTCGGCCAGCTCCGCCAGCCGCCGCTCGACGGCCGGCGCGATCCCGCTCACGCCCGCTTCGGCGTGACGACCAGGTGCCGCTCGGGCTCGTCGCCCTCGCTGTGGGTGGAGACGTCGCCCCGGTCCCGCAGCCGCTCGTGCACGTAGCGCCGCTCGCTCGCCGTCATCGGGTCGAGCGCCACCGCCGAGCCGCCGGAGACGGCGCGATCGGCCGCCTCGCCGGCGATCCGGTCGAGGATCGTCGCCCGCCGGCTGCGGTAGTCGCCCGCGTCGACGGTCACCACCCAGTCGCCGCCGGGGGCGTGCTTGGCCGCCACCCGCGTCGCCAGGTGCTGGACCGCGTCGATCACCTGGCCGTGACGGCCGATGAAGGGCGCCACGCCCTCGCCCCGCAGGGTCGCCGTGATCCGGTTGCCCTCGCGGGTGACCTCGACGTCGTCGCCGGCGTCGACGCCCAGCGCCACCCGGCCGACGAGAGCCCCGACCTCGACGGCGATCCGCTCGCCGATCGCGTCGTCGACCATCTCAGCGCCTCCGTCCCGAACGCTTCTTCTTGCGCTTGCGCGGCGGGGGCGGCGGCGCGCTGCCGCCCCCCGCGCCGGCCGTGGCCTTCGCCACCGCGACGCCGCCCTTGCCCTTCGGGGCCGGCTCGTCGTCCTCGACCGGCGTCGCCGGCTTGGCGTGGCCGTAGACCCGGATCAGCCCCCACTGCTGGACCAGCGTGAAGACGTTGGTGGTGATCCAGTAGAGGAAGAGGCCCGACGGCGGCTTGATCGGGATCAGGAAGACCACGAAGACGAGCGGCAGCGCCAGCATCAGGCGCTTCTGGTTCTTGTCGGCCGTCGGCGGCATGTTGACCAGCGACGAGGCCATCTGCGACCCGACGTAAAGGATCAGCAGCAGCACCAGCAGGCCGCCGGTGGCGACCGCGGTGATGTCGTGGATCCCGATGAAGCTCTCACCGAAGCCGCCGAGCGGGCCGTTGCCCTTCGGCTGCCCGTACATCCAGTCCCCGACCGGGTTCGGGACCGCGCCGCAGCCGACGTTGTGGGGCAGGTTGCGATCGACGCCGTCGCCGCAGATCTCGAACTTGAGATCGGTCCGCAGCATGTAGAAGAACGCGATCAGGAACGGGATCTGCGCCAGGATCGGCAGGCAGGACCCGAACGGGTTGACCTTGTGCTCCGAGTAGAGCTTCATCGTCTCCTGCTGGAGACGCTGGCGGTCGTCCTTGTACTTGGTCTGCAGCGCCTTCATCTGCGGCGCGATCGCCTGCAGGCCCCGCATCGACTTGAAGGACTTGATGCCCAGCGGCAGCACGGCCAGCCGCAGCAGCACCGTCAGCAGGATGATCGAGAGGCCCCACGGGATCGACAGCGAGTCGTGGAAGAACTCCAGGACCGGCAGGAACAGGTCGATCAGCCACTGGATCGGGGCGAGGACGGCAGCAGGCATGCAGGGGGCTCGTTAGGAAGGTGACGCAGACCGGCGGGAGCGGAACAGCCGCTGCGCCGAGACGGGATCGTAGCCGCCGTGGCTCCACGGGTTGCACCTGAGGATCCGCCACCCCGCGAGGATCGTCCCGCGGGCGATCCCGTGGGACCGGACCGCGTCGACGGCGTAGTGGCTGCAGGTCGGCTCGTACTTGCAGCTCCGCGGCAGCGCGGGGCTGATGAAGCGCTGGTACGCCTTGACGGGCGTCAGGAACAACTCGCGCAGCCAGCCGAGGGGTCCGCGGCCGGGGGCCGTCATCGGGCGTCCTCGCTGGCGAGCGCGGCCAGGGCCTTCTCGACGATCTCGGCGAGCGCCGGCGCGATCCCGGCCAGGCCCTCGCGCTCGGCCAGCTCGCGCGCGTCCGGGCGGGCGACGATCACGACGTCGACCGAGGTCGGGAAGCGCTCGGCCTCGACGGCGAACGCCTCCCGCAGGAGGCGCTTGACGAGGTTGCGGTCGACCGCCCCGCCGACGCGGCGGGACACGCTCAGACCGATCCGCGGCTCGCGGGCCTCGTCGGGCCCGCTGCGCGGGAAGAGGTGCAGCACCAGGTACCGGTTGCCGAACGAGCGGCCACGGCGGAAGACGCGTTCGAAGTCGGCGCTGCGCGTCAGCCGACCCCGCTTCGACCGCTTGGCGGTCGGACGGGGATCGGACATCGGGTCAGACGGTGAGGCGCCGGCGACCCTTGGACCGGCGACGCTTGAGGACCTGGCGGCCGGCCTTGGTCGACATCCGCTCGCGGAAGCCGTGGGTGCGGGCGCGCTTGCGCTTCTTCGGCTGGTAGGTGCGCTTCATCTCTTCAGACTCGGATCGAGGCGGGGGCGACGGGCGCAGCGAAGTGCGACCCGCGCGGGCAACGAGCAGAGGAGTCTAGCTGGACGCCCCCGTCCGGCGCCTCGCGGGTCGCATAGCGGACGATCCGGACGGTTCCTTGCAAGCGGATTCGAGCGCCGTACGCTGGTTGTTCCCGCTCTTTCCGGGAAAGCGGCCGGCGACGGCCCCAGACTGGTCCGCCGGGGGCTCCGGCCGCTGGTATATTCGCGGCTCGCCGCTGCCCCTGGAGCGGCCCCTCCGGGCCCCGCGCCCCCTGTGTCGTCCTTCTCGCCGCTCCCGCAGCGGCAGCTCCGTCCTGCCCGTGCCCACCGCTGACCTCGACCGCGCCTGGAACGCCATCGTGGCGGATGCTCGGCAGCGGATCGGGGATCCCGCGTGGGACACCTGGCTCTCGGTCCTGCGGCCGGTCGCCGCCGAGGCGCACCAGCTCCACGTGCGCGCGCCCGAGCACGCCCGCTCGTGGATCGCCGACCGGCTGCTGCCGATGCTCAGCGCCAGCGCCAGCCGGGTCCTCGACCGTCCGCTCGAGGTCGTCCTGGCCGCGCCCCCGGCGGCGCCCGCCGGTCCTCCCGGTCGCGGGGGCCAGCGCCGCGGCGAGCAGCCCGCGCCTCCGCCGCCGCCGGCCGAGCGCCCGCTGACCCCGCGCTACCGGTTCGAGGAGTTCGTGCTCGGCCCGGCCAACCGCTTCGCCCACGCGGCCGCGCTGACCGTCGCCGAGAACCCGGGCATCGCCTACAACCCGCTCTTCCTCTGCGGCCCTCCGGGCGTCGGCAAGACCCACCTGCTGCACGCGGTCGGCCACTACGCCCGCCGTCACCACCCCGGCCTGCGGGCCCGCTACTGCACGGCCGAGACCTTCACCAACGAGTTCACCGACGCGCTCCGCCGGCACGGGATCGACGCCTTCAAGGAGCGCTACCGGTCGATCGACCTGCTGCTGGTCGACGACGTCCAGTTCCTGATGGCGAAGAAGGCCACGGAGGAGGAGTTCTTCCACACCTTCAACGCGCTCCACGAGGCCGGCGCCCAGCTGGTCCTGACCGCCGACCGGGTGCCGGACGACCTCGACCGGATGGAGCAGCGCCTGCGCGACCGCTTCGCCGCCGGCCTGGTGGCCGAGGTCGAGCCGCCCGACCTGGCCACGCGGCTGATGATCCTCCGCAAGCGGGTCACCGGCCAGGCGGTCGAGCTGGCCGAGCCGGGCGCGCTGGAGGAGATCGCCCGCCACGTCTCCAGCAGCGTCCGCGCGGTCGAGGCCGCGCTGGTGCGGGTCGTCGCCTTCGCCTCGCTGACCGACCGGCCGCTGACCCGCGGGCTGGCGCAGGAGGTCCTCGACTCGCTCTACCCCGGGCGCGACCACAGCCCCGGCCAGCGGCGGATCGACCAGCCGGCGACGACCGGCGAGGTGCTCCGCGCCACCGCCTTGACCTTCGAGATCAGCGAGGACGACCTCCTCTCCCGCCGCAGCGACAAGCGCCTGGCCTGGGCCCGCAAGCTCGCCATGTACGTCGCGCGCGAGGAGACCGGCGACAGCTACCCCAACCTGGGGCGGGCGTTCGGCGGTCGCAACCACACGACGGTCATGAACGCGGTCCGCGGCGTCAGCGCCCAGATCGAGCGCGATCCGAGCGCACAGGTCGACCTCGCGCGTGTGCGTGCACGGCTCGCGGCTGTGCACGGGACGGCGTCCGCCGACGGTGCCGACGCGATCCGCGCACAGGACGACCGCCGCGGCTGACAGACTGCACAGGCGTCTGTGGACGCAGCGTCCCCTGCTGCCACGGGCCGATCCGCCTCGTCGCGCACAGGGCGCACAGGCCTTCCTACGACTGCTGATCACTCTTTCTCTCTGAGGACTTCAAGGTGAAACTGCACACCAACGCACAGGACCTGTTGGGTCACCTGCAGTCGCTCAGCCGGGTCGCCTCCGGCCGGCTCGCGAACCCGACCCTCTCCGGGGTCCAGATCGCGGCCACCGGCGACGGCATCGAGCTGCGCGCGACCGACCTCCAGGTCGGCCTGCGGATCGCGCTCGAAGGGGACGTCGAGCGTCCGGGCACGATCGTCCTCCCCGCCCGCCTGCTGCTCGACATCGCCCGCCAGGCCCCGGGCCCGCGGATCACGCTCGAGCTGCGGACCGAGGAGCAGGACGTCGAGATCACCGCCGGGTCGGCGATCTTCCACCTCCGGACGCTGCGCACGGAAGACTTCCCGCCGCTGCCCGAGCCGGCCGACGCGACCGGCGTCGTGGTCCCGGCCGAGGCGTTCGTCGCCACCACGGCCAAGGTCGTCCGCTCGGCGGCCAAGGACGACACCCGGCCGCTGCTGGCCTGCGTGCTGGTGCGGGCCGAGGGCGACACGCTGACGATGGTCGCCACCGACTCCTACCGGCTGTCGGAGAAGCGGACGACGCTGACCACCCCGCTCGAGGGCAACTTCGAGGCCAACGTCCCCGCCCGCGTGATGCAGGAGCTGGAGCGGCTGGTGCCGGCGACCGGCGCCGAGACGCTGACCGTCGCCCGCGGCGAGAACCAGGTCCTCTTCACCGTCGGCGACCACGTGCTCAGCTCGCGGCTGGTCGACGGCACCTTCCCGCAGTACCGCTCGCTGATCCCCGACTCGTTCGACCACGAGCTGCCGGTCTCGACGGCGGAGCTGCGCGAGGTCGTCTCGCGCGTGTCGCTGCTGGCCCAGAAGGCGGCGGCGCTGCGGCTGGCCTTCTCCGAGGGCGAGCTGACCGTCTCCTCGCAGACCCAGGACGTCGGCGAGGCCCGCGAGTCGCTGCCGGTGCCGTTCCACGGCGAGGCGTTCGAGATCGGCTTCAACCCCGAGTACCTGCGCGACGGCCTCGACGCGATCGACGCCGACGAGGTGCTGCTGCGGCTGACCAGCCCGATCCGGCCCGGTCTGCTGCAGACCAACGACGATCAGGGCTTCCTCTACCTGATCATGCCGATCCGGCTGAACGTCTAGGACGCTGGCGACGATCACCGACCGGCCGGCTCCGCTCGCGCCCTCGCGGCTGTCGTACCTCTCGCGCCTGCGGGTGCGGGACCTGCGGACGTACGTCGAGGCCGAGGTCGAGCTGGGGCCGGGGCTGACGGTCGTCGCCGGGCCCAACGGCGCCGGCAAGACCAACCTGCTGGAGGCCGCCTACCTGGCCTGCACCGGCCGCTCCTTCCGCGGCGCCGGCGACCGCGAGCTGGTCCGGCGCGGCGCCGACGCCGCCCACGTCAGCGCCGAGGTCGCCAGCGGCCCGCCCGACGGGCTGGCGACGAGTGCCTTCAGCGTCGGGCTGCAGCCGCCCGAGCGGCGGCGGCTGCGGGTCGACGGCAACCCGGTCGACGGCTTGCTCGACCACCCGGCGCGGCCGCGGATGAGCGTCTTCCTGCCCGACCGGCTGGCGCTGGTGAAGGGTGGGCCGGGGTTGCGGCGGGCGCACCTCGACCAGCTGCTGGTGGCGCTGCGGCCGGCGGCGGGACCGATCCGGCGCCGCTTCCACGAGGCGCTGCGCCAGCGCAACGCGCTGCTGGCCTCGCTGCGGGCGCGCCAGGTCGACGCCGGCCGGGCCGCCGACGAGCTGGGGCCGTGGGACCAGGCGCTGGCCGTCGCCGCGGCCGAGCTGACCGCCGTTCGCGAGCAGGCCGTCGCGGCGATCGACCCGGCCGTCGCCGCGCGGGCCGAGCAGCTGGGGCTGGAGGGTGCGCTCGAGGTCGCCTACCGGCCGCGCTCGTCGGCCGATCCCGAGCAGGTCCGGGCCGCGCTCGCCACCCGCCTGGCCGGCGACCTGGAGCGCGGCTTCACCCACCACGGGCCGCACCGCGACGACCTGGCCGTCCGCCGTGAGGGCCGCGCCCTGGCCCGCTTCGGCTCCCAGGGCGAGCAGCGGCTGGCGCTGCTGGCGCTGCTGCTGGGCGAGGCCGACGCGCTCCACGCGGCCAGCGGCCAGCGGCCGGTGCTGCTGCTCGACGACGTGATGAGCGAGCTCGACGTCACCCGCCGGACGCTGCTGGTCGACGTCCTGGCCGGGGCCGGGCAGGCGCTGATCACCGTCACCGAGGCGGCGCACGTGCCGGGGGCGGAGCGCGACGAGGTCGGCCTGATCGAGGTCGAGCCGGGCGTCGCCACCACGGTCCGGGTCGGCGGGGGCGGGGCGTGAGCCGGCGGCGGCGCTCGACCCCAAGGCCGGCCGGCGAGCTGCTGGGATCGCTGCTCGACGGGCTGGCCCCGGCCGACGACGGGTTGGCGCGGGTCCAGCGGGCGTGGCCGGCGGCGGTCGGACCGGCGGTGGCGGCGGCGGGACGGCCGGTGGCGCTGGTCGACGGGGTCCTGCACGTGGCCTGCGAGGACGCCACCTGGGCCCACGAGCTGCAGCTGATGGCCCCGCAGCTGCTGGAGCGGCTGGCCGGCCGGATCGACGGCCCGCCGATCGTCGCGATCCGGACCCGAGCGGGCGGCTCGGGACGGTCCGCGCCCGGGCCCTGAGCCGCTTGCCGCGAGACGGGCGGTTTGCAGCCCTTTTCGCCCGTCCCAACGGGGGATCCGGGGTGTTCCTATGGTAACCTGCGTGGGATTCGCTCGGTGCGCCTCGGCCGGCGTCCTAGGACTCTGGACCGGGGCGTTTCTGCTGCACGGAGGCTCATGACGACGACCGACAGCCCTGACCCCAACGAGCCCGAGGAGGAGGCCACTCCGCAGGAGGAGGTCGCCAAGCTCGCCAGCTCCTACGACGCGGGGGACATCACCGTCCTCGAGGGGCTCGAGGCGGTGCGCCACCGCCCCGGCATGTACATCGGCTCGACCGGTGTGCGAGGGCTGCACCACCTGGTCTGGGAGATCGTCGACAACTCGGTCGACGAGGCCCTGGCCGGCCGCAACGACGAGGTCCGGATCACCGTCCATCCGGACAACTCGGTGACGGTCGTCGACAACGGCGCCGGGATCCCGGTCGCGATGCACGAGACCGGCCGTCCCACGGTCGAGGTCGTGCTGACCGTCCTCCACGCCGGCGGCAAGTTTGGCGACGGCGGCGGCTACAAGGTCTCCGGCGGCCTCCACGGCGTCGGCAGCTCGGTGGTCAACGCGCTCTCGGAGCGGCTCGAGGTCGAGGTCCGCCGCGACGGCCACCACTGGCGCCAGGAGTACTCGCGCGGCGAGCCGCAGGGCGATCTGGTCAAGGGCGAGCCGCTGGCGAAGGGCGAGCGGACCGGCACCACGATCACCTTCCTGCCGGACTCGGAGATCTTCGAGACCACCGACTACGACTGGGCCACGCTCGAGCAGCGGCTGCGCGAGACGGCCTTCCTGACCCGCGGCCTGCGGATCGTCCTCACCGACGAGCGCGGCGAGGGCAAGAAGGCCGACTTCCACTACGAGGGCGGCATCGCCGACTTCGTCAGCTTCCTCAACGACGGCAAGGACCCGATCCAGAAGAAGGTCGTCTGGTTCGAGGGCGAGGACGAGGCCGAGGGCGGCGGCGTCGAGATCGCGATGCAGTGGAACTCGACCTACCAGGAGTCGGTGTTCTCGTTCGCGAACAACATCAACACCCACGAGGGCGGCTCGCACCTCTCCGGCTTCCGGTCGGCGCTGACCCGCACCATCAACAAGTGGGCGCGCGACAAGGGCGAGCTGAAGGAGAAGGACCCGGCGCTCTCCGGCGAGGACGTCCGCGAGGGCCTGACGGCGGTCATCTCGGCCAAGCTCACCAACCCCCAGTTCGAGGGCCAGACGAAGACCAAGCTCGGCAACCCGGGCATGGAGGGCTTCGTCCAGAAGGTCGTCAACGAGAAGCTGGCCGAGTTCTTCGAGGAGAACCCGCAGGACGCCCGCGCGGTGATCCGCAAGGCGGTCCAGGCCGCCCAGGCCCGGACCGCGGCCCGCAAGGCCCGCGACCTGACCCGCCGCAAGAGCGCGCTGGAGAACTCGCGGCTGCCGGGCAAGCTGGCGGACTGCTCGGTCAAGGACCCGTCGCTGGCCGAGCTGTTCATCGTCGAGGGCGACTCCGCCGGCGGCTCGGCGAAGCAGGGCCGCGACCGCAACACCCAGGCGATCCTGCCGCTGCGCGGCAAGATCCTCAACGTCGAGCGCGCGCGGATCGACAAGGTCCTCCAGAACAACGAGGTCCAGGCGCTGATCACCGCGATCGGCACCGGCGTCCGCGACGAGTTCGACATCGAGCAGGCCCGGTACCACAAGCTGATCCTGATGACCGACGCCGACGTCGACGGCGCGCACATCCGGACGCTGGTGCTGACCCTGATCTTCCGCGAGATGCAGGAGCTGATCGAGGCCGGCTACGTGTACATCGCGAAGCCGCCGCTCTACAAGCTCAAGCAGGGCGCGCAGAAGGACCGCTACATCGAGAAGGAGGCCGAGCTCGAGGAGGTCCTGCTCGCCGACAAGCTCGACCGGTTCGAGGTCGTCGACGGCACCGGCAGCGCGGTCAAGCTGTCGGTCGAGCGGTGGCAGAAGTTCAGCCGCCTGCGCAAGCAGCACGAGGGCTGGGGCAGCGCGCTGCGCGGCGAGCACGGCTCCGAGGTCGTCCAGTTCCTGGCCTCGACCGGCCTGGTCCACGACGGGATCGTCGGCACCGACAACGTCCTCGAGCGGCTGAAGTCGGCCGACGCCGAGGCGGAGACGGGGATCCACGTCGAGCTGCTCTCCAGCGACGACGAGCACCTGCGGATCCAGACCACCGAGAAGAAGACCAACCTGCGGCGGACGCACCGGCTGACCCGGGGGCTCTTCGACAGCGCCGAGTACACCGGCTTCGTCAAGGTCCACCAGCAGCTGGTCAAGCACCTCGGCCAGCCGCCGTTCCAGATCGCGCTCGGCGACCGCACGGCCGAGGCCGACACCTTCGACGAGCTGGCCCGCCAGGTGATGGCGGTCGCGCAGAAGGGCGTCCAGCTGTCGCGCTTCAAGGGCCTCGGCGAGATGAACGCCGACCAGCTCGGCGAGACGACGATGGACCCGAAGACCCGCACCCTGCAGCAGGTCACGATCGAGGACGCGGCGGCCGCCGACCGCCTCTTCTCGATGCTGATGGGCGAGCACGTCGAGTTCCGCCGCGACTTCATCGAGGAGCACGCCCGCCAGGTCGTGAACCTCGACGTCTGAGCCGCCGGCCGGCCGTCGCCCCACGGGCCGCGGCCGGCCGGCACCGGCGTCCCCCCTTCCACCCTGAACGCACGAACGAGGACCTGATCCATGGCGAGCACCGACGTGATCTCCGGCGGGAACATCGAGCCGCGCGCGCTCGAGGACGAGATGCGCACCGCGTACCTCGACTACGCGATGTCGGTGATCGTCGGACGCGCCCTGCCGGACGTGCGCGACGGACTGAAGCCGGTCCACCGGCGGGTGCTCTACGGCATGTCCGAGCTGGGCATCGGGCCGACGCGCGGGTACGCCAAGTGCGCCCGCATCGTCGGCGAGGTGATGGGCAACTACCACCCGCACGGCGACGCGTCGATCTACGACACGCTCGTGCGGCTCGCCCAGGACTTCGCGATGCGCTACGAGCTCGTCGACGGCCAGGGCAACTTCGGCTCGATCGACGACGACCCGCCCGCGGCCATGCGGTACACCGAGGCCCGCCTGACCAGGCTCGCGCTGGAGATGCTGCGCGACCTGGACATGGACACGGTCGACTTCTCGCCGAACTACGACGGCCGCAAGATGGAGCCGGACGTGCTGCCGGCGCGGTTCCCGAACCTGCTGGTCAACGGCTCGGCCGGGATCGCCGTCGGGATGGCGACCAAGATCCCGCCGCACAACCTGCGGGAGGCGATCGACGCGACGATCGCCTTCATCGACGACCCGTCGATCTCGACCGAGGCGCTGATGCAGCACCTCAAGGGTCCCGACTTCCCGACCGGCGGCATCATCCTCGGCGTCGGCGGGATCAAGGACGCCTACGAGACCGGCCGCGGCAAGGTCCGGGTCCAGGCGAAGGCGCACATCGAGCCGCTGACGCAGGGCAAGGAGGCGATCATCGTCACCGAGCTGCCCTACGAGGTGAAGAAGGGCGGCGAGAACGGCCTGATCGTCAAGATCGCCGACCTCGTCCGGGACAAGAAGATCCCGGAGATCTCCGACATCCGCGACGAGTCGGACAAGCGCGGCATGCGGCTCGTGATCGAGCTCAAGCGCGACACGCTGCCGAAGGTGGTGCTGAACAAGCTGTTCAAGCACACCAACATGCAGAACACCTTCGGCGTCAACATGGTGGCGCTGGTCGACGGCGTGCCGCGGACGCTGTCGCTGCGCGAGGTGCTGCGCTCCTACGTCGCCCACCAGCGCGACGTCGTCGTCCGCCGCGCGAAGTTCGAGCTGGCCCAGAAGGAGGCCCGGGCCCACGTCCTCGAGGGCCTGCTGATCGCGCTCGACAACCTCGACGCGGTGATCCAGGTGATCCGCTCGTCGAAGGACCGCGAGACCGCCCGCGGCGAGCTGATGTCGCAGTTCGGCCTGACCCTGATCCAGGCCCAGGCGATCCTCGACCTGCGGCTGTCGCAGCTGACCGCGCTGGAGAGCGACGCGATCCGCGCCGAGCACGCCGACGTGATGGAGCGGATCCGCGAGCTGAAGGAGCTGCTCGGCGACGAGCAGAAGGTGCTCGACCTGATCAAGGAGGAGATGCTCGAGATCGCCGAGCGGTTCGGCGACGAGCGGCGCACGATCATCACCCACGCCGAGGGCGAGATCGACATCGAGGACCTGATCGCCGACCAGCAGATGGTGATCACGATCACCCAGGACGGCTACATCAAGTCGCTGCCGCTGAACACCTACCGCCAGCAGCGCCGCGGCGGGGTCGGGGTGACCGGCATGAACATGAAGGACGGCGACTACATCGAGCACCTCTTCGTCTGCTCGAGCCACGACTACCTGCTGTTCTTCTCCAACCGCGGCAAGGTCTACCGCTCCAAGGTCTACGAGCTGCCGGAGGCGTCGCGCCAGTCGAAGGGCCGCTTCCTGCGCAACTTCCTGCCGCTGCGCGAGGGCGAGCGGATCCAGTCCGTGCTCTCGACCCGCGACTTCAACGAGACGAAGTACCTGATCTTCGCCACCCGCAACGGGACGGTGAAGAAGACCGAGCTGCAGGCCTACAACACGCCGATCAAGGCCGACGGCATCATCGCGATCAAGGTCCGCGACGACGACGAGCTGATCGCCGTCCGCAACGTCGACCCGGAGGACGAGGTCGTGATGGTCTCGAAGGCCGGCCTCGCCGTCCGCTTCAGCGAGGCCGACGCCCGCGCGATGGGCCGCGACACCACCGGCGTTCGCGGCATGGACGTCGGCGGCGACGCGGCCAAGAACTCGGTGATCGCGATGGACGTCGCCCGCGACGACCTCGACCTGCTGGTGGTGACCGAGAACGGCTTCGGCAAGCGGACGCTGGTTCGCGAGTACCGCAAGACCAGCCGCGGCGCCAAGGGCGTGAAGACGATCCAGCTGACCGAGGCCAAGGGCGGCCTGGCCGGCGCGCTGGTGGTCCGCGAGCACGAGGGCCTGGTCTTCATCAGCGAGGCCGGCATGGTCCAGCGGACGGCGGTCAAGGGCATCAACCGCTACGGCCGCAACTCGCAGGGCGTGAAGGTGATGAACGTCCGCGACGACGACCGCGTGAGCGCGATCGCCCGCGTGGTCGAGGACGAGGACGCCGACCCGACCGAGGGCATCCCGGAGACCCCGGGCGAGGCGCCGGTCGACCTGGCGGCCCCCCCCGGGACCGTCCAGGCCGAGGGCGACGCGGCGGGCGAGGCGCCGGCCACCGAGGGCGACGCCGAGGCCGCGCCGGCCGACGACGACGCCGGCGAGGGCTGAGCCGCCGCCCGCCGACGAGGACTCGAACCGGGACGGGGACGCGCCGCGATCCCCGATCCGGTCGACCTCGTCGCACCGGGGTGATACGTTCGGACCTCCTTGCAGCACCAGAGAAAGGAGGTGGTCCGAATCATCGACAGTAGTTTCGGGACCCAGGAGGTGGCTGTCTCCTAGAGGCAGCTCGATCGGCCTCCGGTGGTGCGCCACGGCGCGCCATTCCGGCCTCGAAGTTCCGCCCTCGTCCCAGCGGATGCACCCGCGCCCACGGTACTGGCGTGGTGACGTGGAACTTCGATCCGGACCACCGGTCCGACACTCTCAGCGCGGCGCCCCACGGGGCGCCGCGCGTCGTTGTGGGGGGCCTCAGCTGGGGAGGGCCGTGGTTGGTCCGCGGGGGTGGCGCACGCCCTCGATCGCTTGCGGCCGCGGGAGCGCTCCGCCGGTCGCGGTGGACTGGTTCGGCCGCAAATGCTGCGATCTCCGGCGCACCCCACCCCCGCTGGCTTGGCGACCGGTGCCGTGGCGGAGGGCCGCTGCCGGTGCGCGGCGGGGTCCTGGTCCTCGGAGGCGTGTCGGCGGGTGCTCCTCCGGGGGCTAGGGGCGGCGAAGGGCCGCCCTCGTCCCTCGCGTGGCGGATCGGCCCCGGACGCCGGGGGTCAACCGCCACGCGAGCCGCTGAGCCGCCCGCGCACGCCCCGCTCTCCCCAAGGGCTGCCGAGGCGCCCGACCAGCACGAAGCCGCCTCGCCAACGGTCCCGTCGCCAAGCCAGCGGGGGTGGGGTACGCCCGGAGATCGCAGCATTTGCGGCCAAACCACCCCCGGTTCCGAACCAGCGCAGCCGTCCCGCGGCCGCAAGCGATCGAGGGCGTGCGCCACCCCCGCGGACCAACCACGGCCCTCCCCAACTGAGGCCAACGCCCCGACTAGGCCGCCTGCGGCAACCAGGCCTGCCAGCTGTCGGGGATCCGCGGGCACGCCACCTGGATGAAGACCGACGGGTGCGGCGGGCGGGGGTGGTGGCGGGGGAACATCCGTGCCTGGTGCGGCAGCCGGTCGGCCTTGCGGCGGTTGCACGTCGAGCAGCAGGCGACGATGTTCTCCCACTCGCTCGACCCGCCCTTCGAGCGCGGGATCACGTGGTCGACGGTCAGGTCGCTGCGCGAACCGCAGTACTGGCAGGTCCAGTCGTCGCGCGCGAAGACCGCCCGCCTCGTCAAACGACGGCGCCCGTGCCGAGGCACGGGCGCGTAGGTGCTGAGACGGATGACGGCGGGCCTGGGAAGCGAGGTCCGCTCGGCCCGTAGCTCGCCTTGGCCGGTCTCGATCACCTCGGCCTTCTCCTTCAGGAGCAGGACCGTGGCGCGCCGGACGCCGCAGACGTGGATCGGCTCGTAGGTCGCGTTGAGGACCAGGACGTGCGAGCCGCCGGAGGCCGGTGGACCGCTGTCACGCGGGGCGCGGGCCCCGGCCCGGACCCCGCGCCGCGCCGCATGAGGCCCGTCGCCGCGGGGCGACAGGGGCACGACGGTGGCTGACGAATCGCCGGAGTGCACGGTGGGAACTCCCGCACAGGAGCATACCCACGGTCCAGGCGGTGTCCATCGCGATCACCGCCTGGTCACAGCGTCAGTCGCCGTCGACGCCGGGCCGCGGCGCGGGCGGCGTGCCCTCGATCGTGCCGTCGGCGGCGATCGATCCGTGACGGAGGGCGAGCGACAGCGCCTCGTCCTCCTCGGGCGCCAGCCGGTGCTCCGGCCGCCCGCCCGTCACGCGGCGGATGTACAGCCGCGCCTGGTCCCGGTGGTGGATCGAGGTGATCACCACGCCGTCGCCGCGGACGTCGAGCAGGGCCAGCGAGCAGGACTGCTGGCCCGAGAGCTCGCCGTAGGCGTCGTAGCGGACCATCCCGTGGCGCGAGAAGACCCGCAGCAGCGCGCCCTCGATCCCGCCCATCCGGTGCGACAGCTGGTCGGAGAGCGCCCGCCACTCGTCGGTCGCCGCGGAGACCCGTTGGTCGAGCGCCGCCGCGTGCGTCACCAGGTCGTCGCGACCGTGGGGCCCGAGCACCGCCGACTGGGCCCGCCGCAGCCGCCGCAGCTGGACCGCCAGGACGACCACGGCGAGGAGGGCCACCAGCGCGACCGCGAGGGCGGCCGCGCCGACGATGTGCCAGGTCTCGCCGAGGTCGTTCACGGGGCGATCAGCCGCCGAACGTCACGGTGAACGTCTGCTCGTTGTTGCTCAGGTTCTCCTCGCCGGGGACGCCCCCGACCTGGACCTTCAGCTCGCCGCTGCCCTTGACCGTGGCCGGCAGCTTGAGCGGCACGTCGACCGAGGCGCCCTTGGTGATCGTCTTGACCGTCGTCTTGAACGACACCGCCTTGCCGCCCGCGGGGGTGAAGGTGGCGCCGACGTCGACGTTGGTCTCGTCCGCCTCGCCCTGGTTGGCGACCTGGACGTTGATCTGGTTGCCGCTGACGGTGGCCGTCTCGCCCGCCGTCAGGGCCGTGCCCCCGGCCGTCACGCCGGTGATCCCGTTGCCGTGGCGGCCGGCGGTGGTCGGCGTCTCGTCGGAGCGGTTGCGGACCGTGCCCGAGGTCGAGCTGCCGCCCCCGCCGCCGCCGGTCGCGCCGAGCTTCGAGGCGACCGTGTCCGGGGTCAGCCAGGCCGCGTCGGCCACGATCCGGACCGCGCCGCCGTCGACCTCGGCCCCGCTGACGCCGGCGTCCTTCAACGCCTCGTCGATCAGCGGCTTCGTGCGCGAGATGATGATCACGTCGCTGGCCAGCAGCGCCTGCATCTGGCCGGCGATCGCGTCGACCGCCGACGCGCTGGTGTCGGCGTCGCCGAGCGCCGCCGGCAGCCGCTCGGCGATCGTGCGGATCGCGGAGGCGCGCAGGTTCATCGCCAGCTCGAGGTCGTGCTGGGCGGCCTTGCCGCGGTCGTCGCCGGGCGGGCTGAAGTTCTTCGCGCGGTCGGCCTCGTTCTCGGCCGTCTCGCGCAGGCTGTTGAGCTTGGGGACCATCTCGGTCGCGTCCTGGCCCGAGCCGAGCGTCTCGAAGAGCGGGCCGGCGACCTCGCTCTTGGACTCCTGCAGCAGCGCGGTGACGTCGCGCGAGTAGTCCTTGAGGGCGTTGGTGCGGCCCGACTTGACGCAGCCGTTGATCGCCAGCGTCAGCAGGATCAGTACCAGCACGATGACGCCGAGCGCCACCATCTGACGCACGCGCGCCTGCTGGGGATCGGGCGTCAACCCACCGCCGAGGCCCGGCCGCCGCGACGACGCGCGACGAGGAGCCGCCTCGTGGGCGACGTGCGTGGGCTCGTCGAAGTCGTCGTCGTCGAAGAACGACACGGGGTTCGCTCCTGGGGCAGGGTGCAGTGGTCGCGCCGGTCGGACCCGGGTGGTCCTGTCGGCGGTTCTGCCCGTCGTTCACCGCCGATCGGGCGGTTCCTGCTGCAACTCAGGGTACTTCCCGCGAGCAGGAGGCGAGCCGTGTACAGCGAAACGAGCCCTCGTGCGCACGGGAACCGCTGCCGCGACCGAACGCTCCGCCCTCCCCGAGGCGGCCGCGTCGGCATCGCCGGCCCCCTCCTCCGCTGCGTCGGCGACGGGCCTCGCGCCCCGCGCCGCGTCCGCCCCCGCGGCGACCCCCGGAACCCTGGTCCCGGGCGAGACCGTCCTCGGCCGCTACGAGCTGGTCCGCGTGCTCGGCCGCGGCGGCGCCGGCACCGTCTGGCAGGCGATCGACCGCCAGCTCGGCCGGCCGGTCGCGATCAAGCGGCTGCCCGGCGACGGCGGCGAGCGCGCGCTGGCCGAGGCCCGCGCGGCCGCCCGCCTGGGCCACCCCGCGATCGTCGGCGTCTACGCGCTCGGGGCGGCGGCCGGATCGGTCTGGCTGATCACCGAGCTGGTCGAGGGCGACACCCTCCGCCGCACGATCGCCGAGGACACCCACACCGACAGCGAGCTGCTGCAGATCGGGATCGCCCTCTGCGGCGCGCTCCGCCACGCGCACGGGCGCGGGATCGTCCACCGCGACGTCACGCCGCGCAACGTCCTGGTTCCCGCGGGCGCCTTCCGCGGCCGCGACGAGGCCCATCCCTGCGACCCCGGGATCCCGCCCGCGAAGCTGGCCGACTTCGGGATCGCCCGCCTGGCCGGTCGCGACCGCGCCGGCCGGCCGCTGCGCGACGACGAGCCGCCGGCCCCCGGCAAGATCGTCGGCACGCTCTCCTACATGTCGCCCGAGCGGCTGGAGGGCGGTCGCGGCGACGAGGCCGGCGATCTCTGGGCGGTCGCGGTCGTGCTGCACGAGGCGCTGACCGGCTCGCACCCCGCCGGCCCGCCCGACAAGGCCAGCGCGCTGGTCCGGACCCACGCGGCGCTGCCCTCGCTCGGCCGCCGCCGGCCCGACCTGCCGGAGGAGCTGGTGACCGCGATCGACCGCGCGTCGGCCCCAGCGCCCGAGGACCGCGGCAGCGTCCAGCAGCTGGAGGACGCGCTGGTCTCCGCGCTCCACGCCCGCGGCGTCGCCGTCGCGCCCGCGATCGCCGACCCGGTCCGCGCGGCCGGTCTGCCGGAGATCGCCCGCGAGCCGCCGCCGGTCGCCGACGACGTGCCGCCCGCCCCGCGTCCGCGCGTCCGCACCTACGCCGCCCGCCCGCGCCCGGCGCTGCTGCCGCTGGCCCCGTTCGCGGCCGCGATCGGCGCGGCGATCGGTCCGCTGGCGCTCGCCCTGGCCCTGACGCTGGCCGTCGTCGCCGCGCTGCTGGCCGCCCGGGCCGGCACCAGCGACCACCAGCGGCGGGTGCTCGCGGGGCTCGTGGTGCTGGGCGGCGCGGCCGGCGCGGCGGGCCTGCTGGTGCCGGCGCTGGTGGCCGCCGCGGGCGGTCCCGGAGGCGGACCGACGGCGCCCGTGCTGGCCTGCCTGGGGACGATCGCGATCGGCGCGCTGGCGTCGGCCGGCCGCGGCCCGGGGCCGCAGGTCGCCGGAGGGGGGCCCGGCCCGAGCGCCGCACCCCGTAGCATCCGGTGACCGAGCCCCGAGTCTCCCGTGCTGCGCGACATCGAGAGCAAGCTGGCCGGCCTGGTCGAGGGGACCTTCGGTCGGCTGTTCCGAAGCGAGGTCACCCCCGCCGAGATCGCCCGCGGGCTGGTGCGGGAGATGGAGGCCACCCGCCGCCAGGGACTCGACCGCACCTGGGTCGCCCACCGCTACGACGTGTACCTCTCCCCCACCGACCACGAGCGGATCATCGCCCTCGGCCCGACGCTGAACGAGGAGCTGTCCAACCACCTGCTGGTGCACGCGCGCGAGCAGCGGTTCGCGCTGGCCCACGCGCCCGAGGTCAGCTTCCACCGCGGCGCCGAGCTGCCGCCGAGCCGCTACGGCGTCGCCGCGCTCCACGACGAGCCGCCGGCCGCCGCCCCGGCGCCCGCCCCGGTCGCCGAGGAGCCGCGCCGGGTCCAGCGGACCGGCCCGTCGGAGCCCGTCCGCCGCGAGCCGCCGGCGCCCGCCGCGCCGCCGGCCCGCCGTCCGCGGGCGGCCGCCGCCGACCGGCTGGCGCTGCTCTTGGAGGGCCGCCGCGAGCTGCTGCCCGCGAGCGGCGGCACGATCGGCCGCAGCCGCGAGTGCGACGTGGTGATCGCCAGCGCCGAGGTCTCGCGCCGCCACTGCCGGATCGCGCCCGGGCCCGACGGCTGGACGATCGAGGACCTGGGATCGACCAACGGCGTCCGCGTCGGCGGGATCGCGGTCCCGGCCGGCACCGCCGCCACGATCGCGCCCGGCGACCGGATCGAGCTGGGCACCGTCGTGCTGCGGGTGGAGGACGGCCGGTGACGTCGAGCCTGCCGCTGGCCGACCTCGTCGAGCCCGTCTCCGTCGCGCTGAAGTTCGGGATCGTCGCGGTCCTCTACCTGTTCCTGGCGTGGGTGGCGCGGTCGAGCATCGCCGACCTCAGCCGCGGCGCCGTCGGGGCGGTCGCGCCGGGCGTCGCCGAGGCCGGCGCGCTGGCCCCCAGCGGCGGCGGCGCGCCGCGGCTGCGGGTCGAGCGCGCGGTCGGCCACCAGCCCGGCGACGAGTACGACATCGGCCCGGGAGCCGTCATCGGGCGCGGCAGCCAGGTAGACATCCAGATCGACGATGCCTACGCGTCCGGCAAGCATGCACGGCTGGTGCGACAGGCGGGAGTGGTGATCGTGGAGGATCTGGGCTCGACCAACGGGACCTTCCTCAACGAGGAGCCGCTGGCCGGAGCGCAGCCGCTGCAGGTCGGCGACCGGATCCGGATCGGCGACACCGAGTTCACGTACCTGGATGACTGACCACTAGTGCTGCGCGTCGCCGAACACGCCCAGCGGACCGACACCGGCCGCCAGCGTCCCCACAACGAGGATTCGTTCGTGGCGCGCGCGCCGCTGTTCGCGGTCGCCGACGGGATGGGCGGGGCCCAGGCCGGCGAGGTCGCCTCGCGGGTCGCCGTCGAGGTCCTCCGCGAGGGTCTCGGGGAGGGCACCGGGACCGTCGCCGAGCGGCTGACCGACCAGGTGGTCGAGGCCAACCGCCGGATCCACGAGCGCGCCCAGCGCGACCAGCGCCGCGCCGGGATGGGCACCACCCTGACCGCCGCCTACGTCGACACCGGCAACCTGGTCGTGGTCCACGTCGGCGACAGCCGCCTCTACCGGCTGCGGGCCGGCCGCCTGACCCGCCTGACCCGCGACCACTCGCTGGTCGAGGAGCTGGTGCGCCAGGGGCGGCTGACCCCGGAGCAGGCGCTCGAGCACCCGCAGCGCTCGATCATCACCCGCGCGCTCGGCCCCGAGTCCGAGGTCGCCGTCGACTCCGAGGTGCTGCCGGTCGAGTCGGACGACCTGTACCTGGTCTGCAGCGACGGCCTGACGGCGATGCTCGCCGAGGACGAGATCGAGGAGCTGCTGGCCGAGCCGCGGCCGCTGACCGAGCTGGTCGACCGGCTGGTCGACGCGGCCAACGCCGCCGGCGGCCGCGACAACATCACCGTCCTGCTGTTCCGCGTCGTCGACGGCGACGGCCCGGCCGGCCCCGCGTCGAGCGAGGCCCCGACCGCCAGCCACGAGCAGGCGACCGCCGTGCTGCCGGTCGTCGACCCGGCCGCGGCCGACGACGAGCTCGACGACCGCGGCGTCCCGATCGGCGACGGTCCCCGCCAGCCGCGGCCGGCGGCGAAGAAGAAGAAGCGCGGCGTCCGGGCCGGGCCGTTCATCGTCCTCTTCCTGCTGCTCTGCGTCCTGATCGGCGGCTACTTCGCGTCGCAGACGGTCTACTTCGTCGGCACCCACAAGGGGCTGGTGACCGTCTACCGCGGCCTGCCGTACGACCTGCCCGGCGGGATCAGCCTCTACTCGGTGAACTACCCGTCGTCGGTCCCCGTCGACGAGGTCGATCCGCGCCTGCGCGAGCGGCTGCTGGACCACCGGCTGCGCTCGCTCGCCGACGCCAACGACCTGGTGTCGCGGCTCGAGCGCGGCGAGGTCGTCAAGCCGTGAGGCCGCGCACGCGCGAGGCCCTCGCGCTCCTGCCGTCGGCGCTGCTGATCACGGCCGGCTTCACGGCGATCTTCCTCAAGCGCGGCGACTTCGTCGGCAACACGTCGCTCATCTACGGCGGCGCGTTCCTGGCGCTGTGCCTGGTCGGGCACCTGGTGATCCGCTTCACCGCGCCGAACGCCGATCCGTTCCTGTTCCCGCTGGTGGCGCTGGTCGCCTGCTTCGGGCTGGTCGAGCTGTACCGGATCGACGAGAGCTTCGCCCGCTCGCAGGCGCTCTGGTTCGTGATCGGGCTGGGCCTGTTCTCGGCGACGATGATCGCGCTCCGCGACTACCACCAGCTGGAGCGATATCGCTACACGATCGCGCTCGGGGCGATCGTGCTGCTGATCCTGCCGCGGATGCCGCTGATCGGGCAGTCGTCGAACGGCGCCTACCTGTCGATCAAGCTCGGCCCGCTGAGCTTCCAGGCGGCCGAGTTCGCGAAGATCGGGATCGTCATCTTCCTGGCCAGCTACCTGCGCGACACCCGCCAGGTGCTGATCCACGGCGGCCGCAAGCTGCTCGGGGTGACGCTGCCGCCGCTGCGCCACCTGGGCCCGCTGCTGGCGATCTGGGGCACGGCGATGCTGCTCCTGATCGTGATCCGCGACCTCGGCTCGTCGCTGATGTTCTTCGGCGCCTTCCTGGCCCTGATCTACGTCGCGACCGGCCAGCTGCGCTTCCCGCTGGCCGGGATCGGGGCGTTCGCGCTCGGGGCCTACATCGTCGGCGGCCGGGTCGGCCACGTCCAGGACCGCGTGGCGGCCTGGCGCGACCCGCTCGACCCGCAGCTGTTCGACCAGGTCGGCGGCAGCGCCCAGCTGGCCCAGTCGCTCTTCGCCCAGGCCGACGGTGGGCTCTTCGGCCGCGGCCTCGGCCAGGCCGAGCTGCTGACCCAGGTCAACGACGGGGTGGTCGGCACGCCGCTGCTGCCGGCGGCCAACACCGACATGATCTACGCCCTGATCACCAACGAGACCGGGCTGCTCGGCGGCGCGGCGATCATCCTCGCCTACCTGCTGTTCGTGCACCGCGGCTTCCGGGTGGCGATCCTCGCCCGCGACCCGTTCAGCAAGCTGCTGGCGACCGGCCTCACCGCCGTCTTCGCGCTGCAGGTGTTCGTGATCGTCGGCGGCGTCACGAAGGTGATCCCGCTGACCGGCGTGACGCTGCCCTTCGTCAGCTACGGCGGCTCGTCGATCATGGCCAACTTCGTGCTGCTGGCGCTGCTGCTGCGTGTCTCGGAGGACGCGAGGCGACCGGCGTGAACGCGCAGATCCGCAACCTCTTCGTCGTCGTCGTCCTGCTCTTCGGGGTGCTGATCGCCTTCACCTCGCGGTGGACGGTCTTCGAGGACGGCGACCTGCGGGCCAACGCGCTCAACAAGCGCGACGTGATCCGCGCCCAGCGGGTGCCGCGGGGGCGGATCGTGGCCGCCGACGGCACGGTCCTGGCGCGCAGCGTGCGGGTCCGCTCGCGCGACACCAACACCCGCGTCTACACCCGCAAGTACCCGCAGGGATCGGCCTTCGCGGCGCCGGTCGGCTACAGCTTCGTCGGGCCCGGCCAGACCGGCCTGGAGCGGTCGCAGAACGAGTGGCTGGCCGGCAAGGCGGTCAAGCTGGCGACCGCCGTCGACAAGCTGATCAAGGGCGACCAGCGCGGCGACGACGTCCACGTCACGCTCGAGCCGCGGGTCCAGCGGGCGGCGATCAGCGCGCTCGCCGGCCGCGCCGGCTCGGTGGTCGCGCTCGAGCCGCGGACCGGCAAGGTGCTGGCGATGGTCTCGGTGCCGTCGTACGACCCGAACAAGATGGTCGACGACGACTACCGCGCGCGGCTGAACAAGCTCGACAAGACCCACCCGCAGACCAACCGCGCCACCCAGGACGCCTACGTGCCGGGGTCGACGTTCAAGGTCGTGACGGCGGCGGCGGCGCTCGACAGCGGCAAGTACACGCCCGACTCGACCGTCGACGGCTCCGACGGCCAGCTCTTCAGCGGCACCCCGCTGCGCAACTTCGGCGGCGAGAACTTCCCAGGGACGACGCTCCGCAACGCGCTCACGCACTCGGTCAACACCGCCTTCGCCAACGTCGCCGAGGACGTCGGCCGGGCGACGATGAAGCGCTACATGGAGCGGTTCGGCTTCGACGAGCGGCCGCCGCTCGACTACCCGGCCGAGCAGATGCGGCCCTCGGGCGAGTTCCGCGACGGCAAGTTCATCCCCGCCACCAGCCGCTTCGTCGACGTCGCGCGGCTGGGGATCGGCCAGGACAAGCTCCAGGTCACCCCGCTGCAGATGGCGATGGTGGCCGCCGCGGTCGCCAACGGCGGGCGGCTGATGAAGCCGCACCTGCTCGACCGGGTGGTCGACGCCGACGGCCGGGTCCAGCGGACGGTCGAGCCCGAGCTCTACCGGCGGGTGATGTCGGCCTCGGCCGCGTCCGACCTGCGGTCGATGATGGGGGACGTCGTCCGCGAGGGCACCGGCACCGCCTCGGCGCTGTCCGGGATCGAGGTCGGCGGCAAGACCGGCACCGCGGAGCTCAACATCCAGCAGGGGATCAACGATCTGTGGTTCATCGGCTTCGCTCCGCTGAGCTCGCCGAAGGTGGCGGTGGCGGTCGTGGTCGAGAACACCCCCGGCCAGGGCGGCGTCGTCGCGGCGCCGATCGCCAAGCAGGTGATGGAGGCCGCCTTGCAGCAGGGAGCCGGACGATGACGCGCCGCCGCGCCGGTCGCGCCATGCTTGGGGGCAGGCCATGAACCGCACCGGACAGACGATCGACGCCCGCTACCGGGTCGAGCGCCGGATCGGGACCGGCGGGATGGCCGACGTCTTCGCCTGCGAGGACCTGCAGCTCGGGCGCCACGTCGCGCTCAAGGTGCTGCACGAGCAGCTGGCCGAGGACCCGCAGGTCGTCGCCCGCTTCCGCCGCGAGAGCCAGTCCGCGGCCGGGCTCCAGCACCCGCACATCGTCCAGGTCTTCGACCGCGGCGACTGGGACGGCATCCCCTACATGGCGATGGAGCTGGTCGACGGGGTGACGCTGAAGGACGTCATCCGCGACCAGGCGCCGCTCGATCCGGTCAAGACGATCGACCAGATCAGCCAGGTGCTCGACGCGCTCCGCTACGCGCACCGCCGCGGGCTGGTCCACCGCGACATCAAGCCGCAGAACGTGCTCGTCGGTCAGGACGGCGACCTGAAGGTCGCCGACTTCGGGATCGCCCGCGCCGTCGACGACCTGCAGATGACGCAGACCGGCATGATCGTCGGGACCGCGCACTACCTGTCGCCGGAGCAGGCCTCGGGCCAGAACATCACCCCCGCCGCCGACCTCTACGCGGTCGGCGTGGTCCTCTTCGAGATGCTGACCGGGCGGCTGCCGTTCGACGGCGACCAGCCGGTGGCGATCGCGCTCAAGCACGTCAACGAGGAGCCGCCGGCGCTCTCGATCGTCAACCCCGAGGTCCCCGCCGACCTCGAGGCGGTCGTGATGCGGGCGCTGTCGAAGGCCCCCGACGACCGCTTCGCCGACGCCGAGGAGTTCATCGCCGCGCTCCAGGGGGTCCGCCACCGGATCGTCTCCGGCGCGCCGGCGCCCGAGCGCGGCACCTACAGCACCGGCGCTCCCGGCTACGGCGACCAGCCGACCGGCGGCTGGCTGCAGCCGGCGGCGGGGATGGCCGTCCCGGCCGGCGTCGCGCCCGAGGAGGCCCGCGAGCAGGCCGAGGCCCGCCAGCGCCGCCGCCGGGCCTGGACGATCACCGTCGCGCTGGCCACGCTGGTGGCGCTGGCGCTGGTCGGCTACCTGATCTTCGGCCGGATGGAGACGGTCCCGAACGTGATCGGGATCTCCCAGGGCAAGGCGGTCCAGAAGCTGGAGGAGCAGGGCTTCCGGGTGACCGTCGAGCAGGCGCTGAACGAGCGCCGCGCCGGCCAGGTCTTCCGCCAGGACCCGCGGCCCCGCAAGCGCGTGCGGCACGGGTCGCGGATCCTGCTGACCGTCTCCAGCGGACCGAAGCAGCTGACGGTGCCGGCGGTCGCCAGCCTCTCCGCCCGCGACGCCCGTGCGGCCCTGGTGCGGGCCGGCTTCGGCGACGGCGACATCACCCAGCAGCAGGTGGCCAGCGAGTCGATCCCCGCCGGCCGCGCGATCGGCACCGATCCCGGCGTCGGCCTGAAGGTCGATCCCGGCAGCCCGATCGTGCTCTCGGTCTCGAGCGGGCCCCCGAGCGACAAGAACCAGGTCGAGGTGCCGGACCTCGTCGGCAAGTCGCGGGCGGACGCCGAGGCGGCGCTCAAGGAGGCCGGCTTCCAGGTCGACGTGACCGAGAGCGAGACCGACGCCGCCGACCCGGGCACCGTCACCGCCCAGAGCCCGTCGGCGAAGGCGCTGGCGACCAAGGGCAGCGTCGTCCGCCTGACCGTCGCCAAGAAGCCGGCCACGGACGAGCCGAACCCGCCGCCGAGCAACGACGTCAACGTGCCGAACGTCGAGCGGCAGGCCCGCGCGGCGGCCGACAAGGCGCTCAAGGACGCCGGGCTGAAGCCGCGCTACACCACGGTCTCGGTCGACGACGAGAGCCTCGACGGCAAGGTCGTCAACCAGTTCCCGAAGGACCGCAAGGTGCCGAAGGGCTCGACGATCGACCTCCAGGTCGGCAAGTTCCAGCCGACCACGACCACCAACCCGAACGACGGGGCGGGGGCCAAGTCGGACGGCGACGGGGCCCGCGCGCCGGTCGCCGACGGCGCCGGGGGACGGACCACGCCGGCCGTCCGCCGCGCCCGCCCCGGCGGCGCCCGGCAGAGCATGACCAGCGGGATCCGGAGCGTGATCGCCTGGCCGACCCGACCCGACGACGGAGCGAAGCGGACATGAGCAAGGTGGCGGTCCTGGGCGGCGGTCGGTCGTCCGAGCACGAGGTCTCGCTGCGGTCCGCGGCGTCGGTCGCCGAGGGCCTGCGGACCGCCGGCCACGAGGTGGTGGCGATCCACCTCGCCCGCGACGGCGCCTGGACGACCGACGACGGCGAGCCGGTGGCGCTGGTCCCCGGCGGCGGCCTGCTCGACTGCGACGTCGCCTTCCCGGTCCTCCACGGGCCGTTCGGCGAGGACGGCGCGGTCCAGGGGCTGCTGGAGCTGCTCGACGTGCCCTACGTCGGCGCCCCGGTGCTCGGCTCGGCCGTCTGCATGGACAAGCTGGTCTCGAAGGACCTGATGGCCGCCGCCGGCATCCCCCAGGTCGACTACGAGGCGGTCCACGCCGCCGACTGGGAGGCCGATCGCGACGCGGTCCTGGAGCGGATCGACGCGCTCGGGCTGCCGGTCTGGATCAAGCCGTCGCGGCTCGGCTCGTCGGTCGGGATCGCACCCGCCCGCAGCGCCGACGAGGTCGCCCCGGCGGTCGAGGCGGCGCTGCGCCACGACGCGCGCGTGATCGTCGAGGCGTCGGCGAGCGGGATCGAGGCCGAGACGGCCGTGCTCGGCTCGGGGGCCGCGCCCGAGGTCTCCGAGGTCGGCCAGATAGTCCTCACCAGCGACGATCCCGACGCCTGGTACGACTACGAGGCGAAGTACACCCCGGGCGGGATGGAGCTGCGGGTCCCGGCCGAGATCAGCGCGACCGCGAAGGCCACGCTGCGGGCGCTGGCCGCGCGCGCCTTCACCCTCTCCTGCGTCGAGGGGCTGGCGCGGGTCGACTTCTTCGTCGACGGCGAGACGGTGCTGCTGAACGAGCTCAACACGCTGCCCGGCTTCACCGAGACCTCGGTCTACGGGAAGCTCTGGGAGGCCAGCGGTCTGGCCTACCCGGACCTCGTCTCGCGGCTGGTCGAGCTGGCCGTCGAGCGGTTCGCCCGCGAGCGCGCGCACGCCTTCTGATCGCGGCGGCGCCGCGGACGCGGACGCCGTCCCCCGGCTCGGCGATACTCGCGGCGATGAGCGCCGACGAGCCCGCCGCCGACTCCCTTCCGGAGGCCCCGGTCGACGATCCCGAGACGGGGCCGGCCGGCCGTCGCTTCTGGCGCTTCGCGGGGCTGCTGGCCGCGGTCGGGGTGCTGCTGGCGCTGGCGCTCGGCGCCGCCTTCCTCAGCATCGGCCACAGCCCGCGGCCGCGCGACCTGCCGGTGGCGATCGTCGGGCCGCCGGCCGCCGCCCAGGCGCTCGAGCAGCGGGCGCCCGGCGCGCTGCGGGTCCAGCCCGTCGCCAGCACCGGCGAGGCGGCGAAGCTGATCGCCGAGCGGCGGATCTACGCCGCCGTCGTCCCCTCGCGCGAGGGCGGGATCCGGCGGCTGATCGTGGCCTCGGCGGCCAGCAACCAGGCGGCCAGCTACCTGCGGGCGACGCTCGGCGCGGCCGGCGGCCAGGGCGCCGCCCCGCGGATCAAGGACGTCGCGCCGCTGCCGCGGGACGACGCCGGCGGCGCCAGCATCGCGCTGCTGCTGCAGGTGATCACCCTCGGCGGGTCGATCGGCGTGCTCGGGCTCGGGCGGCTGGTGCCCGGCTTCCGGGCCGACCTCCGCCGTGGCGTGCTGCCGTGGACCTTCCTGGTCCTCTACGCGCTGCTGTTCGGCTTCGTGGTCACCGGCGTCGCGGCGGCGTTCGGCGTCGGCAGCGGGGCCGACTACCTGACCCGGGTGCTGGCCGTCTCGCTGATCAGCCTGGCGGTGACCGCGTCGACGGCGGGACTGGTCTCGCTGATCGGCTCGGCGGGGGCGGCGATCACCAGCCTGCTCTACTTCGTGCTCGGGGCGCAGATCTCCGGCGGCGGCACCGCGCCCGAGTTCCTGCCGTCGTTCTGGCACCACCTGGGGCAGAACCTGCCGACCGGGGCCGGCGTCTCGCTGCTGCGCCAGGTCCTCTACTTCCCCGACGCCTCGTCGTCGTTCCCGATCCGGGTGCTGGTGCTCTACGCCGGAATCGGGGCCCTGATCCTGCTGGCGGTCAACTTCCGCTACGCGCGGCTGCGGCGGACCAGCGCCGCCGGGCTGCCGTAGCCGGCGGCCTCAGCGGCGGCGGAGCAGGCTCAGCGAGCTGATCCCGACCCGCTCGCCGCCCGCCGGCAGCTTGGTGATCCAGACCAGGTAGTAGCGGTAGCGGGTGCCGTTGGTCAGCAGCGGCACGTTGCTGCGGGCCGGCGCGTCCTCGATCTCGCCGACCGGCTGCCACTGCGGGTCGGGGAACGACGACGGCGGGCCGCTGCCGTCCTTGGCCGCGTAGACCTTGCCGCTCCAGCCGGGCGTGGTCGTGGCCAGCGACAGCTTGGTCGCCGCGACCGTCACCGTGCCGGCGTCGAGGTAGATCCCGACCCCGTCCTTCGGCAGCGTGCCGCCGCTGTAGCGCTCGGTCGACCAGCTGGTGGCCGGGTCGCCGTCGACCACCCGCGAGGTCTCGTCGGCGTGCTCGCTGCCGTCGCCGAGCGGGTCGTAGTCGTGGGCGTCGCTGGGCGAGAGCGAGACGGCCTCCTCGCCCTTCGCGGGCGGGGTCGAGGGCCGCTGGCCGGTGCCGCGCTGGGCGGCGTCGGGCAGCAGCTGGATCGCCGCCGCGGCCAGCGCCGCCAGCACCAGCACGATCGCCAGCAGCAGCAGGCCGCGGCGGCGGACCCGCAGGTTCAGCCGCTGCTGCTTCTGGGGCGGCAGCGTGCGGAGGACGGCGGTCGCCTCGCCGGTCGCCTCGCCGCGGCGGCTGGCCTCGATCGTGAGCACGTCCTCGAGGTCGGCGACCAGGTCGTCGGTGTTCGGGTAGCGGACGTCCAGGTCCTTGGCCGTCGCCCGGTCGACGACGGCGGCCAGCGCGGCGCCGACCGAGGGCCGCAGCGCCTGCACGTCCGGCAGCTCCTCGCGGACGTGCTTCATCGCCACCGCGACCTGGTTCTCGCCGTGGAAGGGGATGTCCCCGACGAGCATCTCGAAGAGCACGATCCCGAGCGAGTAGATGTCGCTCTGGCCGGTGACCTCGTGGCCCATCGCCTGCTCGGGCGAGACGTAGTCGGTGGTGCCCAGCACCCGCCCGTCGGCGGTCAGGCCGTGCTCCTCCAGCGTCCGCGCGATCCCGAAGTCGGTGACCTTCGCCAGGCCCTCCTCGTTGATCATCACGTTCTGCGGCTTGACGTCGCGGTGGACGATCCCGCGGACGTGGGCGGCGCCGAGCGCGCGGGCGATCTCGATCGCGTAGGCGACGGCCTCGGTCACCGGCAGCCGGCCGGCGCGCTGGATCCGCTCCTTCAGCGTCTCGCCGCGGACGTGCTCGAAGACGATGAACGGCGTGTCGTCGTGCTCGCCGGCGTCGATCACCTGCACGATGTGCGGGTGGTTCAGCTGCGCGACCGCCCGCGCCTCGCGCCGGAACCGCTCCAGCTGCTCGGAGTGCTCGGCGATCTCGCGGTGCATCCGCTTGATCGCGACCGTCCGCTCGAGCACGGTGTCGAAGGCGCGATAGACCGTCGACATCCCTCCCGAGCCGATCTGGGCCTCCAGGCGGTAGCGATCCGCGAGCAGTGTTCCGACGTCGATGGTCACCGGGGGATGGGCCTATTGTGCGGCCACGCCGCGGGTCGGCGTCCGCTCCCTCGGCGATGGGGTGGCGGTGGGATGCGGGTCCACGGGGACGATCTTGCCGGTTGACGACGTGGGATGGCGCACCATCCTGGTCTCCTACCCCCTGTTGCAGCGCGCGTTGCACGCCACCGGGGGTCGAGGCGGGCGATGTGGACATCGTACGTGGCGGTTGCGTCGGCCTTCGCCAGCCCATACGGTTCGGGGCCGGCACATCCCCCCGGTCCCGAGGGTGGTGCCGTCACCTGGGGCCGAACGACCCGAAGGAGGGCTCGCGTGACCCGTCTCCCCCTGCTCGCCACCGGTGTCAGCGTCCTGCTGGCCAGCGCCCTGTTCGTCCCATCAGCGATCGCCGCCCCGCAGCTGGGCCCCAGCGTCGCCCCATCAGCCGACGTCCCGACCGTCGACAGCGGCGCCGACCTGGCGTCCGAGACCGAGCCGGGCTACTACCAGGTCGCCCAGCCGCCGCTGGCCGGGCCCGGCGCCGAGACGCTGACCGTCTACTACATCCCCCGGGGCACGGCCGACGAGGCGCCGCCGGAGATCCAGCGGCTGGCCGCCTACCGCGACGCGCGCGACTCGGCCGAGACCACCGACGTGACGCTCTTCGGCGACGGCGCGGTCGCGATGCGGACGGCCGCCGCCGACGACTGCAACGCCAACTACATCTGCCTCTACTCGCTGACCAGCTACGGCGGCGGCCTGCGGCAGTTCAGCGCCAACCGCTGGCAGTCGCTGGCCGACTACGGCTTCGACAACACCACCGCGTCGGTCAAGAACCGCCGCGACGGCGACGCGCTGCTGGCCGACGGCTACGACGGCGGCGGCACCCGTCGCTGCGTCGACAGCCACTCGGCGGTCGGCACGCTGGGCAGCTTCAACAACCAGGCGTCGAGCGTCTTCGCCAGCGAGCTCGACAGCCGCTGCTGAGCCCCGCCCCCGGCGCGCGGTCCCGACGGTCGGGGGTCGCGCGCCGTCGCCGTGAAAGGTCGCGGCCGAAGGTGGACAGTACGTAGGTGTGATGTCCCCGACGGCCCGAGCGAGGTGAACGACCAGGCGGCACGCGAGCGGTTCGAGGCCCTCTGGGCCGAGCACCACCGCGCCGTCCACGCCTACGTCCTGCGACGGATCGACGACCGCGACGCCGCGGCCGACGTCACCTCCGAGACCTTCCTCGTCGCCTGGCGGCGGCTGGAGCACCTACCCGAGCCGCCGCTGCCGTGGCTGCTCGGCGTCGCCCGCAAGACGGTCGCCAACGCCCGCCGCGGCAGCGGTCGCGCGCAGGCCCTGATCGCCCGGCTCGAGCGCGAGCCGGAGGACCGGGTCGTCCGCGACCCGGCCCACGGCGAGGACGACGGCCTCGCCGCCGAGCGGGTGATGGCCGCCTTCAACCGCCTGGCCGACGGCGACCGCGACGTCCTCAGCCTGATCGTCTGGGAGGGCCTGGCCCCGCGCGAGGCCGCCGCCGTCCTGGGCATCGCCGCCCCCCGCTTCAGCGTCCGGCTGCACCGCGCCAAGCAGCGCCTGCGCCAGCAGCTGGACCGGCCCTTCGACCCGGCGGACGCGTCCTCCGATGCGCCCGCGTCCGCCCCGCCCGTGATGGAGCACCGATGACCGACCCCGCCCTCCAGCTGCTCGAGCGACTCGACCCGGTCGACGTCGCCGCGCTCCGCGACGTGCCGCCGCCCCCGATCCCGGCCCGGATCCTCGCCACCCCGCGCGACCCCGCGCCGCGCTCGCCGTTCGTGCCCCGGCGGCCGCTGCGCGTGGCCCTCGGCGGCGGCGTCGCGACCGCCGCGGTCGTGGTCGGCGTCAGCGTCCTCTCCTCCTCCGGCGGTCCGGCGGTGGCCCGCGCCGCCGACGTGCTGCGGGCGACCTCGGACGCCGCCGACGCCCAGGCGGTCCAGGCCCCGACGGGCGCGATCGCCTACACGAAGATCGAGCAGCTGCTGGTCGGCGCCACCGACCACCAGCCGCCGTACGGGTACTACCGGCCGAGCACCGTCGAGGCGTGGGTCGCGCCGGACGGCTCCGGCCGCACCCGGACGGTCACCGACCCGATCCGCCCGATCGGTCCCCGCGACCGCGAGCGGATGGCGGCCGACCGCGACGCCCCGCCGGTGGCCGCGCGGCCGCGGGTGGCGCTGCGCCGCTACGGCGCCGGCCAGCTGGTCGGCCTCGGCGAGCGGCCGGACGGGCTGCCGTCGGTCCGCGAGCTGCCGGCCGACCGCGAGCGGCTGCGCGAGACGCTGCGACGGGTCGCGGCGGCCTCGGACGTCCCGGTCGACGTCGGGATCTTCGAGCAGGCGGCGACGCTGCTGATGGAGGCCGGCCCCTCGCCGCGGCTGCGGGCGGCGCTCTTCGACGTGATGGCGACGATCCCCGGCGTGCGCCTGGACGGGACCGCCCGCGACCCCCGCGGCCGCTCCGGCACGGCGGTCTCGATCGACTCCGACTACACCGGGCGGCGCCAGCGCGACACGCTGATCTTCGTCGAGTCGTCGGCCCGGCCGCTGGCCCACGTGACCCGGCTGCTGGAGCCCTCGCCGCTCTTCGACGGCGACCTGATCGAGCAGACCGTGGTGGTCAGCTCGGGCGACGTGCGCCAGATCGGCGCCCGCCCCTGATCCGATGAGCACGGCCGCTCGCGTCCCGCAGCGGCCGTTCGCGCAGCCGCCGGCCGCGGGCGCCGACCGGGCGAAAAGGGGGTTCCCGGTCGGCGCCACTCTGGCGGGGCTGGTGTGTGGGACTGCGGAACCGTTCCGGCATCAGGGGGCGGGGTTGCGACCGGAACGGCCGCCGCGAGAGGCAGGGACCACACGTCGTCCCGGCACTCGAAGGGGAGATGTCCGGCATCCCCGCCGATCTTTCACCCGTGGATGAGAAGTCGTTCGACGACCGGTCGAGCCGGTCGCCGCGACCGCCCCCGCTAGCCCCGCAGCACCACGCCGCCGGGCGCGCTGCACTCGCCGCCGCGGTTGGTCACGGTGCCGATCCGGCGGCTGCCGGGGTGGCGCTGCTCGAGGATCGCGACGGCGGCGTCGACGTCCTCCTCGGCGACCACGGCGACGAAGCCGCAGCCCATGTTGAAGACCTCCCACATCTCCGCGTCGGAGACGCCGCCGAGGCGCTGGATCAACGGCATGATCGGCGGCAGCGGCAGCGGGTCCTCGATCGCGAAGCCCAGCCGGGGACCGTCGGTCGCGTCGGGGTGGGGGGCGCCGTTGGCGTCGAGCGCCCCCAGCCGGACCAGGTTCAGCAGCCCGCCGCCGGTGATGTGGCTGAGGCCGCGGACCGGCACGCCGCTGTGCAGCAGCTCGACCACGGCGCGGACGTAGATCACCGTCGGCTCCAGCAGCGCGTCGGCGACCGAGGCGCCGCCCAGCTCCTGCGGCCGGTCGTCGAGCGCCAGGCCGCCGTCCTGCTGGAGCGCCTTGCGGGCCAGCGTGTAGCCGTTGGAGTGGATCCCGCTCGACGGCAGGCCGATCAGGGCGTCGCCCGGCTCGATCGCGGCCCCGGTCACCAGCTCGTCGAGGGCGACGGTGCCGATCGCGGTCCCGCAGAGGTCGAAGCCGCCCGGATCGGGATGGCCGCGGAGCAGCTCCGGCAGCACCGCCAGCTCGCCGCCCGGGATCTCGATCCCGGCGTCGTCGGCCCCGGCCCGCAGCCCCTCGGCGATCGCCGCCAGCCGCGCGGCGTCCGGCTCCTGGACCGCCAGGTAGTCGAGCATCGCGATCGGCTCGGCCCCCACGCAGACCAGGTCGTTGACGTTCATCGCGATGCAGTCGATCCCGACCGTGCTCAGCCGGCCCGTCTCCTCGGCGACGATCAGCTTCGAGCCGACGCCGTCGGTCGCGACCGCGATCCCCAGGTTCGGCGCCACCCGCAGGACGCTCGCGTAGTGGCCCGAGGCCAGCACCGACAGCGACGGCTTGCCGGTGTCGATCGTGCCGAGCACGCGGACCAGGGCACCGACGCCGGCGTCGGACTGGTTCGTGTCGACCCCGGAAGCAGCGTAGGCGTCGCTCATCGCGTGTGATGGTGGCAGGTCGGCGGGGCCCGCGGTCAGACCGCGCGCTCGCGGACCGCCGTCCAGCGCCGGTCGGTCCACAGCAGCACGCCGGCCAGCACCACCCGGTAGGCCGCGAACGGCGCCAGCGGCAGCCCGTCGAGGGTCCGGCGCGCGATCGGCGCCGCCACCCGTCCCGAGACCGCCGCCGTGGCCGTCACCGCCGCCAGCGGGGTCAGGCTCGCCGGGGCGATCGTCCCCTGGCGCACCCGTGCCCCCAGCCGCACCACCTTCAGCGCCGTGGCGCCGCCGACCACCGGCACCGCCAGCGCCGCCGAGACGTGGCCGGCCGACGCGCGCGAGAACCCGCGCGCGCGAGCGGCGGCCAGCACCGCCCCGCTGCGCGAGACGCCCGGCCACAGCGCCGTCGCCTGGGCCAGGCCGATCGCCGCCGCGTCGACCACCGTCGCGTCGCGCCAGTCGCGCGCGTCGTCGTCGCCCGCGCCGCGGCGGTCGGCGAGGGTCATCGCCAGCCCCCCGACCAGCAGCCCCGAGGCGATCGCCCGGTCGCCGCCCAGGTGGCGCTCGATCGGCCGCTCCAGCGTCAGCGCGGCCGCGACCGCCGGCAGCGACGCGACCGCGATCCGGCCCGCCGCCGCGGCCGCCGCCCGGGGCTCGCGCCGGACCCAGCGCAGCGCGTCGGCCGCCTCGTGCCGCAGTCCGACCGCCAGCCCCAGCAGCGTGCCCGCGTGGGCGCCGACCTCGACGCTCTTGGCCACCTCGGGGTCGGCCGGCCGCCGCCCCCGCCGGCCCGCGGCCAGCCGCGCCACCAGCGCCACGTGGGCCGAGGAGGAGACCGGCAGCGCCTCGGCCGGGCCGTGCAGCAGCCCGGCCAGCTGGGCGGCGACCAGCGCGCGACGGCGGCTGATCCGGGACCCACCGGGCGGCGGCGCCGCGGATCGCTGGTCGGGCATCGGCGGGAGGGTACGGCCTGGCCGGTCGCCGGTGGCCGAACCTTGGCGCGTTGGCGTTCAGGCGCTGCGTGCCAACCGGTGCGGGAGCCCCATACCCTTCGCTCCATGGCCGTCCCCCTCTTCGATTTCGCCACGGCGCTCGAGCCGCTGCGTCCGCAGCTGCACCAGGCGCTGCTGCGGGTCGCCGACGACGGCCGCTTCATCCTCGGGCCCGAGGTCCAGGCGTTCGAGCGCGAGTTCGCCGCCGCGATCGGCAGCCGCCACGCGATCGGCGTCGCCAACGGCACCGACGCGATCGTGATCGCCCTCCGCGCGCTCGGGGTCGGCCCGGGTGACGAGGTCGTCGTGCCCTCCTTCACCTTCTGGGCCAGCGCCGAGGCGATCCCCCCGACCGGCGCCACGCCGGTCTTCTGCGACGTCGATCCGGAGACGATGTGCGTCACGGCCGACACGGTCGCCGCCGCCGTCACCCCGCGGACCAAGGCGATCATCGCGGTCCACCTGTTCGGCAACGTGGCGCCGATCGCCGAGATCCGTCAGCGGACCGGGCTGCCGGTGGTCGAGGACGCGGCCCAGGCGGCCGGCTCGACCATCGCCGGCCCCGACGGCGCGCCGCAGCGGCCGGGCGCGCTGGGCGACATCGCCACCTTCAGCTTCTACCCCTCGAAGAACCTCGGCGCGTTCGGCGACGGCGGCGCGATCACCACCAGCGACGACGCGCTGGCCGAGCGGGTCCGGACGCTGCGCTTCCACGGCTCGGAGGACAAGGTCGACTACGTCGCGATCGGCTACAACAGCCGCCTCGACGAGCTGCAGGCCGCCGTTTTGCGGGTGCTGCTGCCGCACCTGCCCGCCTGGGCCGTCCACCGCGCGCGGACCCACGAGCGCTACCGCGACGCCGGCCTGGGCGAGCTGGTCGCGCTGCCGGTGCCCGCCGCCGGCGCCGTGCCCGCCTGGCACCTCTACGTGGTGCGCACGCCGCGGGCCGACGAGCTGGTCGCCGGACTGGCCGAGCGTCAGGTCGGTGCTCGCAGCTACTACCGCACCCCCGTCCACCGCCAGCCGCCGATGGCCCGCTTCCTGCCCGCCGGCGGGGTCGAGCTGCCGGTCACCGAGGAGCTGGCCCGCACCCACCTGGCGCTGCCGGTCAGCGCGACGATCACCGACGGCCAGATCGGGGAGGTCGTCGACGCGGTCGCGGCGGTGCTCGGGGAGCGGTGAGGCCTTTGCCGGATCCGCAGACGGTCGCTAGTGTGTCGTGTGGAAGCGACAGCGACGCGAAAGGCGGAACATGACCGCAACGGCGGAGATCGCGGGCGCTGCTCGCGGACTGGCGGACGTGCAGGAGGAGCTGCGCGGCGCTGCGGTCGATCCGATGTCGCAGGCGCTCGTGATGGCCCGGTTGCGGGGTACCTTCGCCCGCGCGTTCGACGCGCTCGATCGCGAGGTCCGTCTGCAGGTGCCGATTGCCCGGCGCGCCACCTTCACCGACGTGATCGAGGCGCTCGGACGGTTGGCCAACCGCGACGACGACGACGCGCTGACCACCGACGAGATCGACGACCTGCTGACGAAGATCGAAGCGGCGCGGCACGTCCTGCGCGACGCGGTCGATCACGCCGGCGAGCAGGCGGTCGCGGATACCGGGCAGCTGATCGATCAGCTCTCCGACTGGCTGCCCGATGTCGCGCAGAAGGACATCGCGCGTCTGCTCGGCGTTCAGCCGCGCACGGTGCAGCGCTGGCGGGCTCACGGCCCACGGCGCCTCACCGAGCGCGAGCGCGTCGTCCTCGACCTGGTGGCGGTGCTCCGGCACGGGTGGACGTCGCGCGGCGTGCTTCGTTGGTTCGAGCGGCCGCATCCGGATCTCGGCGGTGCCGCCCCGATCGATCTGCTCGCCGACGCGGAGCGAGAGGGCGAGCTGCGGGCGGCCGCGGTCGCCGGACGGGCGATGCGCGCGGCATGAGGCGTCCGCCGTCGACGGACTTCTGCGGCACGGTCTGGCGATGGACCAGCTACGACGTGGCCTGGTGCGCCGGCCCGAACTTCAGCCCGGGTCGTTGGCACGACGAGCACAGCCCGCCCACGCAGTACCTGTCGCTGTCGGCGGCCGGAGCGTGGGCGGAGATGGTCCGACACTTCGGACTGACGGATCCGGCCGACGCGGCGGACGCGCGGTTCCGGCTCTGGCGCGGCTGGATGGAGCTGGCCGATGTCGCCGACCTCACGGCGGCCGGCGCCTGCGAGCGCCACGGGCTGCCTGCTGGCGCGCTGGGCAGCGACGACCACCAGGTCTGCCAGTTGGAGTCTCACCGGCTCCGGGGCCTCGGCTTCGAGGCGGTGCTCTCGCCCTCGGCGGCGCTCTCCGGCGAGACGAACCTCGTGGTCTGGGGCGCTCGGCGCCCGATCGCGTGGCGCCGTGTCTCGACCACCGAAGTCGAACCAGTGAAGCCGGCCTTTCGCTCCGACATCCCGACCGAGCTGGTGGCCATCGGGGGTCCCGACCCGGGGCTCGTCCCGTACGTTCGCCACCGCGGCTCCTAGGGACGCCCAGGGCCGGGATCGTTCGGCTCGGAGGACGCCGCCGTCGGGGGCCTGCCAGCATCCGGGGTCGCGATGCGCGTCTGGATCGACCTGACCAACAGCCCGCACGTCCTGGTCCTGCGGCCGGTGATCGACGAGCTGCGCCGGCGCGGCCATCGGGTCGACGTGACCGCGCGCGACTTCGCCCAGACGCTCGGGCTCTGCGATCGCTACGGGATCGCCCACACCGCGATCGGCCACCACCGGGGGGAGCGGCTGCCGGACAAGGCCCGCGGGCTGGCCTCGCGCTCGACCGCGCTGGTGCGGTGGGCGCGGACCGTCGGCGGCTGGCCCGGCGGGGGCTGGCGGGGCCGGGCCGGGGCGCAGCCCTTCGACCTGGCGATCGGGCACGGGTCGAACGACGTCTCGGTGGCGGCGCGGGCGCTCGGCATCCCCGTCACCACCGCCTTCGACTACGAGTGGGCGACCGTCCAGCACCAGATCAACTGCCGGCTGGCGCAGGCGGTGGTGGTGCCCGACGCGATCCCCGCCGAGCGGCTGGCGGGCTACGGGGCCGGCGGCAAGATCCGGGCCTACGCGGGGCTCAAGGAGGAGTACTACCTGTCCGACCTGGAGCCCGACCCGACCGTGCTCGACGACCTGGGCCTGGACCCGGCCGCGCCGATCGCCGTCGTCCGCACGCCGCCCGAGGTCTCCCTGTACCACCGCTTCCACAACGACCGCTTCGCCCAGGTGCTCACCCGGCTGCGCGAGCAGGGGCAGGTGGTCGTGCTGCCGCGGACCGACGACCAGCGGGCCGAGCTGGCGCAGGCCGGGGGCTTCGTCGTGCCGCAGCGGCCGATCGACGGGCCCTCGCTCGTCGCCCTGGCCGACCTGGTCGTCAGCGCCGGGGGGACGATGAACCGCGAGGCCGTCGCCCTCGGCACGCCGGTCTTCACCACCTTCGACGGCAAGCCGGGCGCGGTCGACGACGCGCTGATCGCCGCCGGCCGGCTGCGGCGGCTCGACGATCCCACGGCGGTCGAGCTGGTCAAGCGCGACCGCTCCGACGGCGACGGCGGCCGGATCCGGCGCGACCCGGCGGTCTTCACCGACCTGCTGCTGTCGCCCGTCGCCTGACTACGCCCCGGCCCAGCCGACCCGGCGCAGGGCCTCGCGGACCATCGTGGTGACGATCGGGGCGACCGTCGCCGTGACCGCGGCCGCGACCACCGCCGCCGCGATCCAGCGCCACGAGCGGCCGACGGCGGCCAGCGCCACCAGCGCCGCGCCGGCCAGGCCCTCGAGCGTCGCCATCACCCGCAGGTCGTGCTGGTCCCAGACCCACAGCAGCGCGATCGACTCGCCCATCAGCAGGCCGCCGAGGGTGCCGACCGCCGCCCCCTGCAACCAGACCCGCGCCCGACCGCCGGCGCGGGTGGCGAGCGTCGCCCCCAGCAGCCCGAGCGTGCCGCCGACGACCACGCCGGCCATCGCCCAGCCGACGCCGAGCTTCGCCGCCCGGCGGGCCGCGACCCCGTCCTCGACCAGGATGTAGATCCCGTAGTAGCTGAGCGAGCCGAGGGCGATCGCGATCGCGCCGCCGACGACGCCCAGCGCCAGCCCCTCCGGCCCCCGCCGCCAGCCGCACAGCATCCCGGCCGCGAACGCGCCGACCAGCCACGGGCCGCCCAGCCGCGAGAACTCCCACGAGCCGTGGAAGGCGCCGTTGTTCGTCGTCCGGCCCATGAACCCGAGCGCCAGCGCGATCACCACCACGCCGATCAGCGCCAGCGCGATCGGCACCGGCCGGGCGGCGGCGCTGCGGTTCGGGACGGCCACGGCGGGGATCATCGCGACCGTTCCCTAGCGGTTCCTGAAGGCGCGCCGGACGGCCACCGCGCGACGGCGGGCACGGTGCGGTCCGGTCCCAAGTGCGAGAATCGGCCCCGATGCGGCGACGCCCCGCTGCGCTGACGTTCCACCGACTCTCGCCCCTGCAGGCGCTGGTCGACTTCGTGCTGGCCGCGGGCGCCTACTACGCGGGCTTCAAGCTCCGCTTCGACGCGGACAAGGTCCCGGCCCGCTTCTCGGACCTCTTCAACCACACCTGGTACATCGCCGCCGCCTGCGTGGTGCTGGGCATCTGGCTGCTCGGCGGCTACCACCGCTCGTGGCGCCACGGCGATTCGCGCGACGACCTCCGCGCCGGCCAGGGCCTGGTCCTGGGCCTGATCGCCTTCTACGCGGTCAACGCGATCCTGCAGCCGGTGACGCGGGTCAACGGCGACTTGGAGGTGACCGTCTCGCCCCCCAACGGCGTGCTCGGGATCGCCCTGATCGCCGGGGTGCTGGCGCTGGTCGGGATCCGGGTGATCGTGCGGACCTTCGCCGAGGGCCGGCTGCTGGTCGGCTTCCGCGGTCGCGACGCGCGCTCGGCGCTGATCGTCGGCGCCGGCGAGGGCGGGCGGCTGGTGCTGCGCGAGATGCTGCGCAACCCGTCGCTGGGGCTGCGGCCGATCGGCTTCGTCGACGACGACGAGCGGAAGCTCCGGACGCGGGTCGACGGGGTCCGGGTGACGGGCCGGATCCGCGACCTGCCGCGGGTGATCGACGAGCTCGAGCCGGACGAGATCATCATCGCGATCCCCTCCGCCCCGGGAACGCTGCGGGCCGACGTGCTGCGCGCCGGCCGCCGCCGCGGGGTGCCGGTGCGGACGCTGCCGACGGTCTTCGAGCTGCTGCAGGCGGGCGAGGGCACCGCCGTCCGCCAGGTCCGCGAGGTGCGGGTCGAGGACGTGCTCGGCCGCGACCCGGTGCGGATGGAGCTGGACCGGGTCGGCGCCTACCTGCGCGAGCGGGTGGTGCTGGTGACCGGCGCCGGCGGGTCGATCGGCAGCGAGCTCTGCCGCCAGATCGCGCGGGTCGGGCCGGCGCGGCTGGTGATCCTCGACCACGCCGAGGACAACCTCTTCCAGATCGAGCGCGAGCTGCTCGAGGACCGGCAGGTGCCGGAGGACGTCGTGGCGTCGGTGATCGCCGACGTCAAGGAGGGCGACCGGATCCGCGAGATCCTGGCCGAGCACCGGCCGCAGGTGGTCTTCCACGCCGCCGCCTACAAGCACGTGGCGCTGATGGAGGCCAACCCGGTCGAGGCGGTCCACAACAACGCGGTCGCGACCCGTTCGCTGGCGCGGCTCTGCGGCGAGGTCGGGGTCGAGCGGTTCGTGCTCGTCTCGACCGACAAGGCGGTCGACCCGAAGACGGTGATGGGCGCCAGCAAGGCGCTGGCCGAGCTGGCCGTCGAGAGCGCCGCCCAGCGCTGGCCGCAGACGCGCTTCTCGTGCGTGCGGTTCGGCAACGTGCTCGGGTCGAGCGGGTCGGTGGTGCCGATCTTCCAGCGCCAGATCCGGCTCGGCGGTCCGGTCACCGTCACCGACCCGGCGATGACCCGCTACTTCATGACGATCCCCGAGGCGGTCCAGCTGGTGATCCAGTCCGGGTCGCTGGGCACGACCGGCGAGATCCTCGTGCTCGACATGGGCGAGCCGGTCAAGATCATGCAGCTGGCCCGCGACATGATCGAGCTGTCGGGGCTGCGGCCGGACGAGGACATCGCGATCGAGGTCGTCGGCCCGCGGCCCGGCGAGAAGCTCCACGAGGAGCTGTTCAACCCCTTCGAGGTCCCGCAGCCGACCGACGCCGAGCGGATCCGCCGGGCCGAGCGCGCGGCCTTCGACCCCGAGATCGTCGAGGCGATGTTCAACGACGTCGCGCTGCTGGTGCTGGAGGGCGACGCGGCCGGCCTGGCGGCCAAGGTCGCCGAGTTGCAACGCGCCCACGCCGAGAAGTCGGGCCCCGCGTCCGACGCCGCCGAGACGCCGTCCACCGCCGCCGCGGCGAGCGGCGACGCCACCGCCGGCGCTCCCGGCGGGCCCGCGGAGGGTGGTCCGACGGGTGCGCGAGACGTGGGGGCGAACGCCTACACTGGTCCGCTATGACCCCCGCGGTCCCCGTGCTCGCTGCCGGTTTTGCGAGCAAGTTCGACGAAATCGGCCCCTACGTGGGGTTCGCGTCGTTGGTGGCCGTGGCCGCGATGGCGATCCTCGTCTTCACCCAGGGACGGGAGCTGCAGCGGCTGCGCGAGTGGGCCGGCACCGCCCCCGAGCGGCTGGCCGAGCTGGAGCGCCAGCTGGCCGAGCAGCAGGCGCAGCCGCGGGTCCAGACGTTGGCGCCGCACCCCGGCGCCCCGGCCGCGCCCGGCGTCCCGCGCCCGGCTGGTGCGCCCGCCGCGGCCGGAGCCGCCGCGGCCGCCACCGCGGG